>JACRLY010000005.1 GCA_016219595.1 Ignavibacteriota bacterium
ACCAATACCTACTTCACGGTTTTCATATACAACATTATCTCTTGCAACACCCTTTGCAAAATGATTGAATCCGATTCCGATTCCGAAATTTCTGTAAACTTTATTATGAATAATTGTTGGAGTCGATGCTCTTCCGTCTTTTTCGTGTGAACCGATTCCAGTGGAACCGTTATCGTGAACTATACAGTTCATAACAGTGGATGATGTTCCCCTGTTCTGTACAGCGTGGCTATGCCCGGGAAGATGATGATTAACTGTGTCCATGCCGGTAATTTCAAATCCATCTATTACTGCTCCGTTTGCTGAATTTACAACTGGAGGAACTCCGCCAACAGAATCTCTCAGTCCTTCAGAATGTATTTTAGTTACTAATGCACGGTTCCAATTTCCATCATCCACTCCATCTGACATTAATACAACTGAATCCTTCATTATTAAATACTCATGGTAACTGCCTGGCTTTACCAGCACTGTATCATGTGCAGAAGCATAATTTATGGCAGATTGGATTGTCGAAAACTCATCGGGTACAATAATTGTTTTACTTTGAATTGAATCATTACTTAAAATTAAAATTACATTAACGACTAAAATAAAAAACCAATAATCAACTTTTCTCATAACCATCCTAAAATATTTATTAAAACATCATCTTAAATTTATCGAATTAACGAGTATAATATCTTTCATCGAAGTTCCACAACCCTCTGTCATTTTTTTCCAGCTTAATTTCATATTAACTGGCAGTTCTTTTTCACCCAGAATTTTATTAAATTCTACGGGCATATTCCAAATTCTAAGTGTGTCTTTGTTCATATCTACAAACCAACCGCCGCAACAGGCACATTCAGCGTAATCATAGCCAATAATTACACCGTTTGATTCGGTATAATTACTATTTGTATTGGTAGTATCAGAACAAGATGACAGATAAAGAAAAAATGATAATAGTAAAAATGTAATAATTTTCATAACAAACTCAACATAAAATTAAACAAATATATAAACACATTGAACGATGTCTAAGTGTGATTGCATATTGTATATCTGTTTTAGACATTTCTAAGACAGATATGGTTTAATATTAAAAAAATTTATTTTTAATTCCTATGTATACTGTGGCGAAATTGCCTTTATAAGTTCATCATTCCACTCATGTCCTTCGGCTAAAAGCTGACGAAGCTTAATGAAATCACATTCTCTGTTGTCTTTTGGTCCTTCATTGAAAGCCCTGAATCCTGCTTTGCCTTCTGTCATCATATTGAGAGCGAGCCAGTCGCGATTGCTTTCCTTATTCTTATCCCAATGCTCGAGTTTATGCTTTCTTAATGAATTAAGTGTCTTACTTAAGCAGTTTGGCATCAAAAGCATAAGTCTTGTACAAAACTCTTCAACAGTTTGGTCAAGTAAAGACAAATCAACAACACCACTTTTTAGAACTGCTTTGCCACTTGCGAGGTCTTCTCCTGTTTTAGGTTTTCCGTAAATTATATCACCTTGAGAATTTACCCATCTGTCTGTATAAACGAGTGGATTAGGCACAAATTCCCCATTCACTTTTAGTGCAGGAACAATTTTTGTTATTAATCCATATCTCATTGCTTCGTGAGCTGACCAGGGTTCGCATACTGTACAAGAGTACATTGCGTTCTCAATACCAACAAACAAAGGAAGAAAATCTGTAGAGCCACCATCGGGAGCACTACCATGCTTTGGACCTGCCTGACCGAATCTCGCCAAATCCGATGCAATTGTGAAATCGCAAGCCATGCCTATTTCCTGACCTCCGGCTATTCTCATTCCGTTTACACGGCAAATTACTGGCTTGTCATTCATCAGTATTGATGAAACCATGTCATTAAACAAACGCATATACTGTTTGTACTCCTGGGGATTTCCTGAATAATATTCAGCGTATTCCTTTGTATTGCCACCTGTACAAAATGCTTTGTCGCCAACAGCAGTAAAAACAATAGTTGAGACACTACGGTCATTTGATGCCTGACGCATTAACATAATAACTTCTTTTACCATATCCGTTGTATAAGAATTGAACTGAATAGGATTGTTCAAAATAATCCAGCCATTGTATATACCTTCGCAAGGCTGTCCTTTTGTGTCTAAGCAAGGACGTTTTTCATAAATAACTCCGCCTTTTAAATCTAATTTTTCTACCAAATCGTGAGATGTTAACATTACAAGCCTTTCATTTGTTTTATATTTTATAATTAATAGAATTTTTCAAAATAATATATCTGTTGTAAACAAAATCAATTTACCAAAGTTTGATAAAATTCGCAACATTCAAAAATCAAAATCTTATTTATTTTTAATATTCAATTTGTGTGTTTGCATAAGAGTATTGTAAATAATAAAATTATATACGAATAATTAACAGCAACACAAAAAATACAATAATTACTACACATTTTGATTAGTTATTTGTTGCTTTATAGAAAATAATTTATTAACTTGAATTATGAACGTTCATTGAAAAAAATAGAGGAATATTAAATGAATCTTGAAGGTAAATCTGCAATTGTTACCGGAGGGAGCATTGGGATTGGTAATGCAATATCTCTGAAGCTGGCTGAATACGGTGCGAATGTGGCTTTGAATTATCGAAAGCACAAAGAAGAAGCTGACGGGACGATTAAAAAAATCGAGGAGATGGGAAGACAAGGTATTGCAATCCAGGCTGATGTATCTGGTTTCAATGATGCAGAGAAAATGGTTAATGAAGTTATTTCCCGTTTCGGAAGAATTGACATTTTGGTCAATAATGCGGGAATAAATTGGGATGGAGTGATTTGGAAGATGACGGAAGAGCAGTGGGATAAGGTTTTGGATATTAATCTGAAAGGCTACTTTAACTACATTCGTGCAGTTTCTCCCCACTTTCGGGAACAGCAATCAGGTAAAATTATAAATGTTACTTCGATTAACGGTATGCGTGGCAAGTTCGGTCAGTCGAATTACTCTGCCTCAAAAGCTGGAATTATTGGTTTAACAAAAGCTGTAGCAAAGGAATTAGGAAAATATTCTGTAAATGTTAATGCAGTTGCGCCCGGTTTGATTGAAACTGATATGATGAAAGATGCGCCCGAAAATGTTCGGACTGCAGCATTGCAGGATATAGTATTAAACAGAATGGGACAACCGGATGAAGTTGCCGAAGTTGTTGCCTTCCTTAGTTGTGAATTATCGAGGCATATAACAGGCGAAGTCATTAAGGTTGATGGTGGACAGTATATATAAATATAGATTTGGGATTATTTCCCATGAAAATATACCATGCTGAAAACCTAACGTAAGAAAGGTAATTTTAGCATCCATCAAAAAAAAATATATTTCAAATTATATAACTGAGGTTGTTTAGAAGGAAATATCATTTCAATTGGATGTAATAAATCTTAAAGTTTAATTTAAACTTTAATGATAAAAATTTGCAAACCTGCAAATTGAGCATGGCATATCGGAGTTCGATTCCAAATCTATAAAGAGTTTACTTTATAGAAAGGACACCATGGAACTTAATGACATTGTTGCCATTTCGGCACTGAGAACGCCGATGGGTAAATTCGGCGGTAGTTTGAAATCAATTGCATCCTTTGATTTGGGTGCAATATCTATTCGCGAAGCCCTCAAAAGAGCTAATCTAAAAGGAAATCAAGTTGATGATGTGATACTCGGTAGCTGCCGGCAGGCAGGTAATGGTCCGAATCCGGCAAGGACTGCATCTGTCAGAGGTGGAGTGGATATGTCTGTGCCGGTTGTAACTCTCAATATGGCTTGCCCTTCCGGTATGAAAGCATTGGTTTTTGCTTCACAGGCTATACGGCTTGGTGAAGCTAATACAGTGGTTATAGGTGGTTTTGACTCTATGAGCACTATCCCTTATTTATTAAAGGGTGCCCGCTGGGACGGCTTCAAAATGGGGAACAAAACTCTCGAAGACGGTTGGAGTGACAGCATTGACCCGCTTATTGGTCAGGGTATGGGCGAAACTGCAGAGAATCTTTACGACAAATATAAAATTTCGAGGGAAGAACAGGATGAATTTGCAGTAAATAGTCATTTGAAAGCCGCCGCCGCACAAAAAAACGGATGGTTCAATGAAGAAATTACACCGGTCGAAGTGCCCGGTATAGGAAAAAACCCGCCGACAAATTTCGACAAAGATGAAACAATCAGGTATGAAGTCGATAAAGTGAAAATGGCGAAGATACCTCCTGCTTTCCGTAAAGACGGAACAGTCACTGCCGGAAATTCATGCGGTCTGAGTGACGGTTCAACTGCTTTGGTTATTACTCACAGAAAACACGCAGAAGAACTTGGAGCAAAACCCTTGTTCTCGATTGTTTCTTTCGGACAGGTTGCTGTTGCACCTTCGGTTATGGGTGAAGGACCTGCCTTCTCAATTCCTGCCGCATTGAAAAATGCAAAAATGAATCTTAATGATATGGATTTGATTGAGGTCAATGAAGCTTTCGCCATCCAGGTTCTTGCTAATGAAAGAGTATTGCAATGGGACAGGAATAAATTAAACGTTCATGGAGGTGCTATAGCACTTGGGCATCCGACAGGAATAAGCGGAGCAAGAATTATTGTTACGATGTATCATGCTCTGAAAAGATTGGATAAAACATACGGCATTGCAGCTATATGTGGAGGAGGCGGTGTCAGCATTGCAACAGTTATTAAAAGAGAATTATAGTATTGAAAAAATTGGAAATAAAAAAATTAATAGGTAAAAAGTAGTAAAAAAATAAATAAGTTTAATTGATATAATCAATTTAAGAGAATAATAATAACAGCTATATATATTTTGGAAAGGAGATTTCATGATTTCTCAATTTCGGGAATGGGAAGAAAACAGGCATACATACGCAAAGAGTTGGAAGGAGAAAACAGGTGGAAAAGTAATCGGTTACTTTTGTACTTATGTGCCCGAAGAGATTCTTTACGCCGCTGATATACTTCCCGTTAGGATATTAGGGAGCCACGAGCCACAAGATGTGACTGAACCGCATATATTCGGTATGTTTTGCCCATTTTGCAGGGATTGCCTTGCTCAAGGCTTGAAAGGAAGATATGATTATTTGGACGGAGTAATGATTTCACAGTCTTGTCTTCATATCCGCCAGGCATATACAAGTTGGGTAAAACATATACCCCAAAGTTTTTCATATTACCTGCCAATGCCTAATAATATACAAAGCAAACATGCAGTACCATATCTGACTGCTGAATTGAAACAATTCAAGACTGCCGTTGAAAAATGGATTGGAAGAGAAATTACTAACGACGATTTGAAAAAAGGCATTGATATTATGAATGAGAATAGGAGTTTGATGCATAAACTCTATTCATTCAGAAAAAATGAAGCACCTCCTGTTTCCGGGGAGGAAGCTATGCAGGTTGCAATGTCACAACAAATGGTTGATAAAAGAGAACATACTCCGTTGCTGAAAAGTCTTGTCACCCAATTCGAAGGCGGTGCAGTCAACTCTGTTAATAAAGGAATAAGATTGATGATACTCGGCAGTGAAGATGACGATATTCCTTTTATCAGGATGGTTGAATCGGTCGGCGGGACAGTTGTCATTGATGACCATTGCGTAGGAACAAGGTATTTCTGGAATAATGTAAATGCAAACGGTGGAGATTTGATTGAATCGATAGCAAAACGTTATATAGAGCGTCCGGCTTGTCCGAGCAAAGATTGGATTGAAAGGAACAGGATTCCTCATTTACTTAATCTTGCAAAAGATTTCGGTGCTAAGGGTGCGATAGTTATTCAGCAAAAGTTTTGCGATCCGCATGAATTGGATATTCCGGCAATAATAAAAAAATTCAATGAAAATGATATAAAGACATTGTTCCTTGAATTTGACGTAACAGTTCCTATCGGGCAGTTTAAAATACGTGTTGAGGCATTTCTGGAAATGCTCCAGGAAGAAGATTTATTTTAAAAGAAGGAGAAAATAATGGCAATACCAACATATAAAACAGAACAATTGAAATGCTGGAATAAAGCAAAAGAACTCAGAGCAAATTTTTATAAAAGATATGCCAATGCACATGAGAACGGTGGACTTCGCTGGGCAGGCGGTGCCTGGAGCTTTGGAGCCATACCCGCAGGATTAGGGAATGATATTTATCCGATTACCGGTGAGCCTTATGCCGCTGGGATAGCATTCAATAAGGAATTCTCACTTCGCTGTCTCGAAGCAACTGAAAAGAAAGGTTATGCAAGAGATTTATGTTCATATATGCGTACTTATTGGGGTTCTATAATACTCGATGAATACCTTTACGGTGGAAAATTTCCCAAGCCGGATTTTATGTGGCAGGACCATATTTGCTGTTCACACTCTAAATGGTATCAGGTTGCTAATGAACTCGAGGGTGGTAATGTTCCCACATTTAGTATTGATGTTGCAGTCGGACCATATAATGATGTTACTGAGAGCAGGATTGATTATTTAGTAAATCAAATGCATGAAGGAATTGAGTGGTTAGAAAAGATTACCGGTAGAAGATATAATGATGAGTTATTGATAGATGCAGTTAATAATGAATGCAGGGCAACTTCTGTCTGGGCTGAAGTATGCCAGCTAAATAAAACAAGACCTGCACCACTCGATGAAAAATCAATGTATTCCCTTTATGTGCTCGGCACCCTGGAGAAACATGCTAAATCAACTGCTGACTTTTATGAAGAATTAAGAGATGAAGTAAAATACAGGGTTGAAAACCAGATTGCGGCTACTCCGCATGAAAGATGCCGCCTGATGTCAGACACACAGCCTCCTTGGGGATTCCTAAATGTTTTCAGATATCTTGAAGGATTCGGTGCTGTTTCGGTTGGCTCTTTGTACACTTTCGGGTTGATTGGTGTCTGGGAAGATAAACCTGATGGCAGTTGGGGACCGAGGGCAACACCACAGCAAAAAGGAATCAAGATTGAAACAAGAGACCAGGCTTTAAGAATTCTTGCTGATTGGAACCTTAGTAAACCTGAA
This sequence comes from Ignavibacteriota bacterium, assembly GCA_016219595.1. Lineage (GTDB taxonomy): Bacteria > Bacteroidota > Ignavibacteria > Kapaibacteriales > UBA2268 > XYC2-FULL-35-21. Next base: position 7,029 of record JACRLY010000005.1, read on the forward strand.
TGGCAGCATTTCTATTCACCTCACTTAAAAAGTGATATGATGATCAGAATTGCAAAAGAATGGAAGCTCGATGGTGTTATGCTTCATTATAACAGGGGTTGCGAAGGACTTTCACTGGGTATTGCGGAAAACCGGCTGGCATTGATTGATGCAGGTTATCCCGTGATGACATTCGAGGGAAACATGGGAGACGAACGTGAATTCGATGAAGCCAAGACAATGGGCAGGATTGATTCATTCATGGAAACTTTAGGCATGAAAAATATTCATTAATGTTGAAACAAATATTGAGGTCTATATGATAAATGTTGGAATTGATGTAGGAGCAAAAAATATAAAAATCGTCGTTTTGAAAAACGGTGAAATAATTGCGAAGGGACAATCACTCGCGGGTTTTGAAACCAAGATAACAACTAAACAGCTTTTTGATAATGTAATAAAACAAGCCGGAATTACAGCCGAGCAGGTCGATAAAATTACATCAACAGGAAGTGGCAGAAAAGCTGCTGATTTTGCCAATGTCAGCGTTACTGAAGTAACTGCTGCCACTAAGGGTGCTTCGGCATTACTACCTTCAGTAAGATGTGTGATTGATGTCGGTGCAGAAGAAGGAAGGACAATCAGGTGTGATGCAGATGGTAAAATAGTTGATTTTGCATTGAACGAAAAATGTGCCGCAGGTGCCGGAGCATTCATCGAGGCTATGTCCCGCGCATTGGAAGTTAAGGTTGAAGACTTCGGAGCAATTTCTTTGCAATCTGATGAAGAAATTCCTCTTAATGCCCAGTGTGCAGTCTTCGCTGAATCCGAAGTTGTTTCTTTGCTTCATGCAAAAACCGAAAAGAAAGATATTGCTAAAGCGGTTAATGATGCAGTTGCATCCAGGATAACTTCGATGGCGAGAAAAGTAGGATTTGAAAAAGATATAGAATTAATCGGAGGTATGGCAAAAAATATAGGGTTTGTACAATCACTTAAAAAAGCTCTAGAATCAGAAATAATTATACCTGATAATCCTGAGTACATCTCGGCTTACGGGGCGGCTCTAATCACAGAGTAAAATTTTAAATTATGAATTTTAAATTTTGAATTAAGGAGATATAAATGGCACAGGAGTTCTGGCGTTGGAAAGAATATAACTGGAAAAATGAAAATATTGACTGGAAGGGTGGCTCGATAATCAGTAGTGGTGTCGATGTCGGGTCGGTCAGTTCACAGGCTGTAATTCTTGTCGATGGTGAATTATACGCTTATGCAAGTATGAGGACAGGCTCTGACAGCCCGCTGAGTGCTGTCAATGCAATGAACTGGGCTCTGGATGGTTCCGGAATGAAACTTGAAAATATTAACTATGTGGTTGGAACAGGCTATGGCAGGGTGAATGTCCCATTTGCAAATAAGACCATAACTGAAATAGCCTGCCACGCAAGGGGTGCAAATCTTATGTATGGTGGAAGTGTAAGAACCATTCTCGACATGGGGGGGCAGGATTGCAAGGCAATCCGCTGCGATGAAAAAGGCAAAGTTGCTAATTTTCTTATGAATGATAAATGTGCCGCCGGAACAGGAAGAGGAATGGAGGTCTTTGCAGATTTGTTGTCGGTTCCTATCGAAGAAATAGGTGGTTTGTCATTTGATGTCGCTGAAGAACCCGAACCCGTTAGCAGCACTTGTGTGGTTTTTGCAAAAACCGAAGCAACAGGTTTATTAAGAGAAGGATGGCCCAAAAACAAAGTTATTGCAGCTTATTGTTCTGCAATGGCTCACAGGGTTGTTACACTTCTTGACAGAATCGGCGTCGAAAAAGATTTTGCTATTACAGGCGGTATTGCAAAGAACATCGGTGTAGTAAACCGCTTGCAAAAAGAACTTGGTGTGGAAACATTGAAGAGTAAATATGATTCTCAGATTGCTGGTGCTTTGGGTGCTGCACTTTTTGCAAAAGCACTCGTGGAAAAAGAAAGAAAATGAGGCGGTATGATTGCAAATTTCGGATATAAAGACGGCTCAGGTGATTACTTCATAAGCATTGATACAGATAAATGCAATGGTTGCGGAGATTGTGTCCCTGTTTGCCCTGCCGGTGTGCTTGAAATACGTGATAACGATTTCGACCCGCTCGCCGAAGATAAAATGGCAGCAGTAAAAGATGAACACAGAAAGAAAATTAAGTATTCTTGTTCACCATGCAAACCGGAAGCAAATATGAAGAATATACCCTGCATTATGGCTTGCAAGCTTGATGCAATTGTACATTCGTGGTAAGATGATTTGAATTGTTCTTTATAATTTTTTAATGAATAGCCACTATCTTCAGATAGTGGGATTTATTTCTCCAAACACAATGACTTTAGTCACTAAGGTAAACGGGATAAATCCAGATAAGTGTGATGAATCAGCACCACGACTTAAAAGTCTTGGCTATTCATTGAATATAAAAATATATTGTATAAAATAAGTATGATAAATTTATCAATAAATAATATAGAAATAAATGTCCCTGAAGGCACAACCATACTTGATGCTGCATCTTCAGTAGGTATATATATACCTGTATTATGCAGCCATCCCGACCTTGGCCATTTTAATACGGTTGAATTATCTCAATTCATTTACCAGGGAGAAAATAAAATTTTTAATGATGAAGGTGCGACAATTGATTCTATACGAGGATGTGGAATTTGTCTCGTGTTCGATGAAGTTCAATCCGAAATGCTTCCTTCCTGCAAAATTCCTGTCCGACAAGGGATGAAAATCATTACAGAAAATGATGCGATAATTACAAGAAGAAGAGAAAATCTTTCCAAAATCCTTGCAACTCATCCTCATTCTTGTTTGACCTGTGCTCAAAGAGAGGGTTGTATCCCTATGACTGATGTTTGCCCCGGAAATGTAATTTTTAATGAAAGATGCTGTGCTTTACTTAACAATTGCGAAATCGGTAAAGTATCAGATTATGTGGGTATTGCCCCTGAGACACAGAGATACCAGTTCGGGAATCTTCCACGTATAAAAGAAGACCCGCTTTTCAATAGGGATTACAATTTGTGTATTGGTTGCGGAAGATGTGTAAGGGTTTGCCAGCAGGTCAAAGGAGTTTATGCACTCGGTGCAGTTATTAATGATGGCAAATTAGTTGTCGGTACAGTTGATGGTCCATTACTCGATAATGCCGCATGCCGTTTCTGCGGCTCCTGCGTTGAGGTTTGCCCGACAGGTGCAATTATGGACAAAGCAAGTCCACGGCTGAAAGATTACAAGGATTTTGTTCCATGCAAAGCAAGCTGTCCGGGAGAAGTTGATATTCCACAATACGTAAGATTAGTTAGGGAAGGAAAATCACAGGATGCTGCAGATATAATTTCAGCCAGTTTACCTTTCCCTTCTGTATTAGGTAAAGTATGCTTTCATCCTTGCGAAACAGCCTGCAAGAAAAATGAATTAAACTCTATTCCAAATACTCGGCAGAATGCTATGAGCATCAGGATGCTCAAGGATTTTGCGATGTCTAACAGTGTACTCAAACCGTCAAAAAAATTAAAAGAAAATACAGGAAAGAATGTTGCAGTTATAGGAGCAGGACCTGCAGGACTTTCAGCGGCCCATTTCCTATCTCTCAAAGGACATTCCGTTACTATTTATGAAAAAGAAAGCGAAATAGGAGGAATGCTTCGATACGGTATTCCCCGGTATAGATTATCAGAAGATGTTTTAAGTAAAGATACAAACTGGATATTAAGTTCAGGTATCAATGTAAAAACTAATACAGTTTTTGGAAAAGACATTACACTCGATAAATTATTAGGAAACGGCACTGATGCTGTGTTTATTAGCATAGGGCTGTCAAAAAGCAAAAATTTACCTATTCAAATTTCTGATGATACAAATGTTCTTTATGGAGTTGAATTCCTGAATTCACTTGCTAAAAATAAATTTAATGCTGATTATTTCGAAGGCAAATCTATTATTGTTATCGGCGGTGGAAATGTCGCTACAGATGCAGCCCGCTGTTCAATTAGGTTGAATGCAAAAGATGTAAAGATAGTTTGTTTAGAACAATTTGATGAGTTGCCTGCTTATTCGGATGAAATCAAAGAAGCACAGGAAGAAGGTGTAAAAATTCTTAATGGCTGGGGTATTTCTGAAATAGGAAAATTTGGCGGTCAAAATTTGGTACTATTAAAAAAATGCACAAGTGTCTTCAATGATAAAAGAGAATTTTCCCCTTACTATGATGAATCTGTAACAGAGAAATTAATAGCAGATTCAGTTATTATTTGCATTGGACAGGAAGCTTATACAAATGGATATGAAGATTTATCTAACCTTTTAAATTGGGGTTTAATAAAAGTAAATCCTGATTCACTCGAAACAAGCATAAAAGGAGTTTTCGCTGGTGGTGATATTGCCTATGGTCCTAAATCGGTGATTGAAGCTGTGGGTGCAGGACGTAAAGCAGCACGTTCAATAGACTTATACCTCGGTGGTGATGGTATTATTGAAACCGAAGAAGGGTTGAACAAAGAATATAATATGTTCATTGGTAGAAAAGAAGGTTTTAACAACCTGCAAAGGACAGATGCAAAACTGGATGATGCAGAAAGCAGGAAATTAGGTTTTGAACCTTATGAAAGAACTTATACTTCTGTCAAGGCATTAATCGAATCAACACGTTGTTTACAATGTGACCTTCGGCTTCATCTGAGACATAATCCATTACCGCCTGAAAAATATTTTCTATTTAATAAAGATATTATCGAGGGATTGCCTGATGAGGAAGGTGTAATCCAAATATTGAATTCAGAAAAAGAAGTTGATATAATTAAAGGTACAGACAGCATTAAGAAGACAATGCTCGAATGGCTGAATGACAATAAAAATTATTCTTATTTCATTTATGAGCTAGACCCGATGTTTACAAAGCGTGAAAGTGAACTGCTTCAGCAGTATTTGCAGAAACACGGGAAAATGCCCGATGCCGGTGACGAATTGGATGATTTATTTTAATTAGATATATGAATGATAATACTGAAAATAATGTGTGGACCAAAAGGAATGTCTGCGAAGAACCAAGGCTAAGTGAGTTAAAAGACCTTTACGAAGAACTTGGTTTTGAGGTTAAAATTGAAAATTGTTCCGATGAAGATTTTCAGGATGATGGATGTAATGAATGTATAAAGGCTAATGCAGATAAATATAAAGTGATATATACAAAACCTAAATCAGAATAGTTTAATTGTAAATTTAGAGAAAGAAATATGCTTGATTCCTTGTTTAAACCTAAAGCAGTAGCACTGATTGGTGCATCAACCAAAGAGTTGTCAATCGGGAATGTTATTATTAAAAATTTGCAGAGGTATAATTTTCAGGGACCAATTTATCCCATAAATCCCAAAGCACCTGATATTAGAGGTATCAAAGCATATCCTACAATTTTTGATGTGCCTGGAGATATTGATGTTGCTCATATTGTAATTCCACCTCCAATGGTACCTCAGGCAGTTGAGGATTGCGGTAAAAAAGGTGTAAAAAATGTTATAATCAATACAGCAGGTTTCAAGGAAATGGGTATCGAGGGAGAAGCCCTACAAAATGATTTTGTTGCAAGAGGAAAAAATTATGGAGTCAGAATTTTCGGTCCAAATTGCCAAGGAATAATCAATTCGGACCCGCAATATAATGCATATTGCGATTTTACTTTTACCTATCCGAAACCCGGGTATATTTCAATTGTAGCTCAAAGCGGGGGCGTAGGTGCTGTTATAATGCAAAACCTTTTTGACCTCGATGTTGGTATGAGGATGTATGCATCTAATGGCAATGCCTGCGATATTTCAATTCCCGAAATCATTCAGTATTGGGGAAATGATGATGAGACACGTGTTATATTATTATATGTAGAAAGTCTCGATGACCCGAAATACTTTATGGATGTTGCTTATGAAGTTGCTTCAAAAAAGCCGATTCTCGCTATGAATGCAGGGCGGACTGAAGTTGGAGCTAAAGCGGCAACATCACATACCGGAGGGCTTGCAGGAGGTAAAGCTACAGATTTAATTTTCAAGAAGACAGGGATACTGGCTTTCAGCGATGCACAGGAAATGTGCCAGGCTGCAGTTGCATTTGCATCGCAGCCAATACCAAAAGGCAACCGCGTAGGAATGATTACAAATACAGGTGGTCCGGCAATCATTGCAACTGACGAATTGGTCGAAGGTGGATGTGAAATGCCCCCTCTGTCTGATAAAGCTATCGTAAAATTAACAGAGACTATGTTCGAATCAGCATCCATTAATAACCCGATTGATGTTGTAGCAACTGCCGGAGCTCCCCAGTTCCGAAGTGCAGTTGATGTAATGATGGATGAAGAACAGATTGACAGTGTTTATATAAATTTTGTTACCCCGCCATTTGTTGATTGTGAAGCAGTTGCACATGAATTTGCAGAGGTCAGCAATCAGAAAAGGAAACCAATTGTCTGCAATTATATGACAGACAAAGCCCAGTGGACGGGAACAACCAAAATTTTGAAAGATGGTGGAATTCCCTGTTATGATTTCCCGGGAACTGCAGCAAAGGCACTTATCTCGCTTTGTAGATACAATGCACTCCGTTCAAAGGAAAAAGGTGTTGTTAAACAATTTAATGATTGTAATAAAAGAGAAGTTGAAAATATTATCGGTAATGCAAAAACATCGGGTAGAAAAATCTTATCTGCTCTTGAAGTATACAGTATTCTCGATGCATATAAAATTCCATCAGCAGGTTGGAAGATTGCTTCTGATTCTCAAAGTGCCGTTGATGCAGCAGAAGAAATAGGCTATCCAGTTGTTATCAAAGCTGACTCATCAGAAATAATTCACAAAAGCGATGTAGGTGCTGTTGCTGTTAATCTGAAAAACAAAGATGAGGTTTTTGCAAAAGCTGATGAAATGATGAATAAGTTTTCTGTTAAAGATTTAAATTTCTTTGTTCAGAAATTTCATCCGGGTGGGCGGGAATTAATAATCGGAGCAAAGGCTGAAACAAATCTCGGTCACCTAATTATGTTCGGTATGGGGGGTATTTATGTCGAGATTCTGAAAGACGTTTCATTTGAATTAGCACCCGTTACGGATGTGGAAGCAGAAGAAATGCTGTCTTCAATTAAAATGACAAAACTGTTAAAAGGTTATAGAGGAGAAAAAGGAATTTATCGGGAAGCTGTAATTGAAATAGTTGAAAGATTATCACAACTCGTAACTGAGAATCCTTCATTAAAAGAATTGGACCTGAATCCCTTGTTAGCTTTTGAGGACAGAATCATAGTTGTTGATGCAAGAATTAGTATTTGATTAATTGTGGAGTTTTTTAATGCATAAAATTGAGTCAGCAAAATTATTAAAAGAAGTGATGACGAATTATTTTGTCGGCATGGGTGACGAAACCAAAAAGATAGCCTGGTGTACGAGTGTGGGACCGGCTGAGCTTCTCAGGAGTTTTGGGTTTGAGGTATATTTTCCCGAAAATCACGGAGCATTGCTCGGTACCACCCGTACATCTATGGATTATATTCCTGTCGCTTCCAAACTCGGTTATTCAAACGATATATGCTCCTACCTGACAAGTGATATCGGGTCATTTCTAAGCAAAGACACTCCTATGATGAAACATTATGGTTTGAAGGGTGTACCAAAGCCGTCTGTACTGGTTTATAATACTAACCAGTGTCGTGAAGTTCAGGATTGGCTGATGTTTTTTGCTAAAGAGTTTAATGCTCCCATCGTTGGGGTACAATCTCCCCGCCATCTTGATGATGTAAAAAAAGAAGATATTGATAATGTAACAACACAGTTCAAATCAATGCTTCCCATATTTGAGCAAGCATCAGGACAAAAATTTGATATAGACAAATTCCGTGATACAGTTAAGTTGAGCAAAGAAGCGACATTCTTATGGAAGCGTTCGCTCGAAACAGCAAAGAATATACCTGCTCCAATCAGCTTTTTCGATAGTACAATCCATATGGGTCCGATTGTAGTCCTGAGAGGAACTGAAATTGCCAAACATTATTACCAAACTTTGTTAAATGAATTGGAAGGATATGTTAGTCAGGGTTCCGGAATAATCGAGAAAGAAAATAGAAGAATTTATTGGGAAGGCATGCCGATTTGGGGAAAACTCAGGGCTATGTCTGAACTCTTTGCAAAACACAACTCTGCAGTCGTTGCCTCCACTTATTGTAATAGCTGGATTTTCGATGATTTTGATGAAAATCAACCTTTCGAATCTACTGCACTTGCATATTCTACAATTTTCATTAACAGGAGTGAAAAAGTAAAACAGAAAGTTATGGAGAAATTAATAGAAGAGTATAAAATTAATGGTGTCGTATTCCATGATTCGAAAACCTGCTTTAATAATTCAAATTCAAGATTCGGAATGCCTCAGCGTTTAAAAGAAACAACCGGTGTTGAGACTCTGGTTATTGAAGGGGATTTATGTGACTTGAGATTTTTTTCTGAAGCTCAGTCTACTACTAAGATTGAAGCATTTATTGAGCAGATGAATTGATTTATCCGGGAGATTATAATTAATTATTGATGGTAAAAAAAATGGAAGAAAGTAAATTAAAAATTGGAATAATCGGGCTTGGACCCGTTGGACTGATTTTAGCTGTCCATTTCAAAGAGGCCGGTTGCGAAGTTGCTATCTGCGACACCGATAAAGAGAAGATGAATTTAATAAGAAATCATGGTGTTGAGCTAATCGGTTCATTAAAGAAGTCTTCATTTTTCAATTACAATTATTCCTCTGTGAGAGAGTTACTCACTCATGATATTGACGTATTAATAAGCTCAGTCAAATCCTACCGTATTGATACTATACTCGACCAGGTTGAGAAATATGCACATAGTAATCTTTTTCTTTTATGCGCTCAAAATGGAATTGAAATCGGATTGAAATATACCAGTCATTTTGATGAATCACAGATTTTAAGAATGGTTATTAATTTTGCCGGTGTTCTGCACTCTCCGAATGTGGTTAATGTCAGCTATTTTGAACCACCTAATTACATAGCATCGATTAATGATACAAATCCCGGCGTGGCGCAAACAATAGCATCTACGTTGACTTCTGCCGGAATGCTGACTGAAAGTACAGATTCCTTTTCAATCAATGACCAGGTTTGGAAGAAAACAATACTGATTGCGGCAATATCTCCGATTTGCGGTCTTTCTAATCTCTCTATGTGCGAAGCAATGTCTAATGCCGATACTGTTGAAATCATCGAGCAGTCGATTATAGAATCGATGGAAGTTGCTAAAGCCGAGGGTATAAAATTCAACGAAAATTTTGTTAAACTTTCTTTAAGAAAGCTAAAAAGTTATGGTGACCATATTCCATCACTGGCTGTTGATATTGCAAATAACCGGAAAACCGAGATTGATTATTTCAACGGCAAAATAGTTGAGTACGGAAGAAAGCATTATAAGCAGACTCCTTTAAATCTTACTTTTACCAACCTGGTAAAAGCAATAACGAAGAAGTGTTGTTTGAATGAGAATTTACTTTAGAAAAAATATATTATTTTATTTTTATTATGCCATTAGTAGCTGAATATATTCAAAAGCTTGAACCATACAGACCGGGTAAGCCTATTGATGATGTTAGGCGGGAATATGGTTTGGAGAAAATTATCAAGCTTGCATCAAATGAAAATCCACTTGGTGTTTCACCTCTTGCAATTCAGGCAATGATTGGCTCGATACATCAGATTAACAGGTACCCGGATATAGCCAGCCTCCTGCTGCGTTCAAAGCTTGCCGAAATGTTTAATGTCGGTTACGATAGCATTGTTACAGGTCATGGCTCTGAAGCAATTATGCAGACAGCAGTAAGAACTTTTCTTATGAACGGGGAAGAAGTTATTACCGCCGAAGGCACTTTTGTCGGTTTCTATATAATGGTAAAAGCCTGCGGCATAAAAATGCAGCTTATCCCGCTAAAAGATTATAGGTATAACCTGAAAGCAATAGCAGGAGCTATTACCCCAAAAACAAAAATGATTTACCTTGTCAATCCGAACAGTCCTACTGGTACGATTTATACAAAATCCGAATTTGAAGAATTTATGAAATGTATCCCTCCGAATGTGCTGGTTATTGTAGATGAGGCATATATTGAATTCGTAAAGGACCATCCTGACTTTCCAGACTCCATGGATTACCGTTATGACAATGTTATTACGCTCAGAACTTTCTCCAAGGCATATGGATTGGCAGGGATTCGTATAGGTTATGGATTTGCTCACCCTGAATTAATTTCACAGATGCATAAAGTACGCTTGCCTTTTGAACCGGGAATACCTTCCCAGGCTGCCGGTGTAGCGGCACTGATGGATAAACAGTTTCTTGATTATTATTTGAAATTAAATAATTGTGGTAAAGAATTTTTATATGACTCTTATAATAAACTTGGTATCGAATATGTAAAAACTGAGGCTAATTTTATCATGAGTGTTTTCGATTCCGAAAAAAGAGTAAATGATATTACAGATAAATTATTGAGAAAAGGTGTAATCGTTAGAGGATTGAAGCCATTCCTATTGCCGAATTGCATTAGGGTAACAATAGGCTTACCGGAAGAAAATCAGATTTATATAGACACTTTAAAATTAATATTATAAATATAATTCAGTTTATTTTATGGACCCTAAGAAATATAGAATCGGAGTTGTCGGACTTGGTCCTGTAGGATTGATTTTAGCTGCTCATCTGAAAGAAGCTGATTGTGAATTGTCCGTCTGCGATATGCTTAAGGAAAAGATGAATCTTATTCGTAACGAAGGAATTGTACTTGTCGGTAAAATGGAAAAGCATTGTTTTGTGAATTATGCTTTTTCAACACTTGATGAAATTCTTAATCATGGCATTGATATATTAATTTGCTCTGTCAAAGCTTATCATGTCGATTATATATTGGACCAAATTGTTAAGCATAACCATAATGATAACCTGTTAATTATAAGTGCACAAAATGGAATCGGTGTTGCCACAAAGTATGCTAACAGGTTTGCTGAATCACGTGTTTTCAGAATGGTAGTTAACTTTGCAGGGAATCTTTTCGCTCCTAATACGGTTAATGTTACATTTTTTAATCCTCCCAATTACATTGCTTCCAAAGATGATTCCAGGACTGATATCAGCAATTGGTATGCTGAAATTCTGAGTTCGGTCAGCATGGCAACTGAAAGCACAGATTCATTCACTCAGACAAATAAAGTATGGGAAAAAACCATATTGAATGCTGCTCTAAGCCCCTTATGTGCAATTTCAAGGCTGACTATGAAAGAAGCAATGGCAGACCCTGATACAAATGAAATTGTAGAAAAAATAATACTTGAAGCTATGGAGGTTGCAAAAGCTGAAGAAATTAAATTGCCTGATAATTTCGTTAAGCTTTGCATCAGGTATTTAAAAAATGCCGGCGACCATTTTCCTTCACTCGCCGTTGACTTAATGAATAAAAGAGAAACCGAAATTGAATATATGAACGGAAAAATAGTTGAATTTGGAAGAAAACATTATGTCAGGACTCCTTTGAACCTGACTTTTACTAACCTGGTAAGAGTAATTACCAATAAAAATCTGGTTAAATGATATGGAAGGTTTGGATAAATTCGGAGTAGTGATTTTAGCGGCAGGCGAGTCAAGCAGGATGTCAGTGCCTAAGCCATTTTTAAGGTATGATTCAAAATCAAGGTTTATTGATAAAATAATTGAAGAGTACAGGTATTTTGGAATTAATAATATTGTTGTCGTTGCTAATAATCAAAATATTGACAGGTTTAATCTGGATGAATGTATAACTGTCGTGGTTAATCAGCATTTAGAATATGAAAGATTTCATTCTATTAAATTAGGCTTGGAAAAAAATTTAAATTGTGATTACTGTTTTATACAAAATATTGATAATCCTTTTGTTAATGAAGTAATCCTGCGGAAATTATATTATAAAAAAATCAAATCAGGAAGTGCAGTTCCCGAATATAATGAAACAGGAGGACATCCTGTGCTTATAGGTAAAGATATTATAAAAAGGATTATTGAATCTAATGGTTCAATTTTAAATTTCAAGGATATACTGAGTGAGTTTGCAAGTAACAGGGTTACTGTTGATGATGAATCAGTACTGATAAATATCAATACACCCGAAGAATACCGGAATTACTTTAAATAATGTATTATGGAAAATATCTATGACAAAATAGTCGAAATTCGCAAAAGCAGGCAGAAGGCTGTCATTTGCACTATCGTTTCGACAATTGGCTCTGTCCCACGTAAGGTAGGAGCAAAGATGCTTGTCATGGATGATTCCAAAATATTCGGTACAATCGGTGGGGGTGCCTTAGAAAATGAAGTGATTCAAAAAGCAATGGAAATAATTTTATCATCAAAACCGGAGTTAGTAAGCTACAATTTGACAAAAGACCTCGGAATGAAGTGCGGCGGCTCAGTTGACATTTTTATCGAGCCATTATCAAGCAAAAATAAATTATACATCTTCGGTGCCGGACATATCGGAAAAGCATTGGCAAAATATACGGAAAATTTAGATTTCGATATTTATATTATAGATGAAAGAGAAAAAATATTTGATGATTGGTTCGAAGGCAGTTTCACAAAATTAAATACTTCAATCTCTGATTTCTTTTCACAATATACAATTGATGAAAATACTTTTATTGTGATTGTTACTAAAGGTCATGAGAGTGACAGTGAAGTTCTGAAAGCTTGCATTAAAAGTAATGCCGCATATATCGGTATGATTGGCAGCAAAAGAAAAGCCGCAGAGCTAAGAAAAGATTTTGTTTCATTAGGAATTGTTACTGATGCGGAGTTCGAAAGGACTGATATGCCCGTAGGACTTGATATTAAAGCCGATGGTCCTGATGAAATTGCTATCAGTATTGTTTCTAAAATAATACTGGAGAAAAATAATTTGATTGAAAAATTTAAACAATAGAATAAATATGATTAGAGAAAAAGATAAAATAGAAATATATATTGATGAAGGGCTTTGCAAGGGATGCGATATTTGTATTGAGCTTTGCAGACCGGGTGTATTTGTGAAATCTGAGAAGCTCAATTCGCGAGGTTATTATGTTCCGGTTCCTGCATCTATGAATAAATGTACAGGGTGTATGATATGTGAATTGATATGTCCCGAATTAGCTGTAATTATTAAAAAGAACGAATTGGTAAAGGAAGTTGTCTGATTATGACAAGAGAAAACTACCTTTCAAAATTGAAGAACAGGACACTCTTTATTCAGGGTGATGAAGCGGCGGCTTATGGTGCATTATATGCCGGATGTAATTTCTTTGCAGGATATCCAATCACTCCCGCTTCCGAAGTCGCAGAGCTAATGGCAAAAGAATTACCAAAAGTTGACGGTTACTATATCCAGATGGAAGATGAAATTGCAAGCATAGGTGCAATGATTGGTGCTGCATGGTCAGGTGGCAAATCAATGACTGCAACTTCAGGACCCGGTTTCTCGCTTATGCAGGAAAATATCGGATATGCATGCATGACAGAGACACCTTGTGTTATTGTAAACGTACAGCGTTCAGGTCCCTCGACAGGACAGGCAACTCTGGCTGCCCAGGGAGATATGCTCCAGGCACGTTGGGGAACACACGGCGACCATGAGATGATTGCTCTCTCTCCAAGCTCTGTTCAGGAATCATTCGATTTAATGCTCGAGGCATTCAACTTATCCGAAAAATACAGGAATCCAGTCATCTTCCTTCTTGATGGAGAAGTCGGGCATATCAGGGAAAAAGTTGTTTTTCCCGATATTAATGAAGTTAATATTCATCCACGTAATATAAGCAAAGAAAAGGTTGACGTGTTTGGGGGTATGAGAATTCCCCCTATGATTGAATTCGGTCAGGGACACAGAATCCATGTTACCGGCTCTACTCATAAGAGTAATGGCATGCGTGATGTTGTTTCACAGGAAGCACACGACAAGCTTATCAGGAGACTGAATGATAAGATTGAGTCGAACCGCGATGAAATATCAAAATATGAATTGCATTTTACAGATGATATGGAATACCTTGTCGTATCTTATGGAGCGTCTGCAAGACCTTCGATGGGTGCAGTGCTGAAGTTGAGAGAAAAAGGATATAAAGTTGGATTTTTAAGGTTAATCACTATTTGGCCCTTTTCCAGTACTATTGTAAAAGAACTCGGAAAAAAGGTAAAAAATATATTTGTTCCTGAAATGAACCTGGGACAAATATCGAGAGAAATAGAAAGGTTTGTCAGTTGTGCTGTACATCCGGTTTCTAAAATTGGAGGAGTTGCACATACTATAAATGAAATTGTTTATGAAATTGAAAGTGAAGTTAAAAAGTATTAAATATGACTTGTCATTCTGAACACAGTGAAGAATCTCAGCCCCCTTTTTCAAAGGGGGTTCGGGGGTTTTCATATTCTTAGTCGTTTCACTCTTTAGAATGACATAAATCAGAATAAATATGAAAAATGAACTATTAAAATATCTCCGAACAGATATACTACCGACTGAATTTTGCTCAGGGTGCGGCTGTGGCACTGTGCTAAACATATTCTGCCACGTCGTTGATGAATTGAAAATAAATCCAGATGATATAATAATGGTTACAGGTATCGGTTGTTCATCCTGGATTCCATCACCATATTTCTCAGCAGATACTTTGCACACAACACATGGGAGAGCAATTGCATTTGCTACCGGAGTAAAAGTGATGAAACCTGACAAACACGTGATTGTAATAGCCGGTGACGGAGACCTTGCAGGAATCGGTGGCAATCATTTAATTCACGCAGCAAGAAGAAATATCGGTCTGACTGTTTTCCTTGTTAACAATTATATATATGGTATGACCGGAGGTCAGGTCAGCCCGACGACACCATCAAATGTACCTACAACGACAACCCCTTATGGAAACACAGAACCGGCATTTAAAATTGCAGAACTTGTTTCTGCTGCAGGTGCTTCTTATGTCGCAAGATGGACTACTTATCAGGTCTTCCATCTTAAAAAAGCTATGAAAGATGCAATTCTGAACAAGGGCTTTTCTTTTATTGAAATTTGTTCACAATGTCCGACAAGCTACGGCAAGAGGGTAGGTATGCGTGAAGGCATAGACCAGCTAAAGGATTTCAGGGATAACTCGATTGACTTAAAAAAGACGGCAGGAATGAAAGATGAGGAACTTGAAAATAAATTTATTGTCGGCAAGTTTGCAGAACGTAATAGAACAGAGTTCACTGAAAACCTGAGAAATATAAACCGTAAATTTGATGAGGTGCCTGTATGAATATAAGGTTTACAGGCTTTGGTGGACAGGGTATTATTCTTTCAGGTGTGATATTCGGATGGGCTGCAATTCTAAATGGTAAGAATGCAATTCAGACTCAATCCTATGGCAGTTCTGCACGCGGCGGTGCCTGTAAGTGTGATGTCATTATTCAGGATTCTTATATTTATGAACTTGTGCCAACCGGAAATGATATTCTTGTTGCCTTTTCACAGCCGGCATTCGAGAAATACAAAAATTCATTATTGAAAAACGGTTTGTTATTTTATGATTCGGATTTAGTTCGAACAGATAGTTTTGAATCTAATTCCTTCTCAATATCAGCTACTGATTTAGCATTCAAAGAATTTGGACAAAAGCTATTTGCTAATATTATTATGCTTGGATTCATTAATTCTAAAACAAAATTAATTAATGCCGAAGCAATTGAAGAAAGCATAAGACAATACGTTCCGTCTAAATTTGCTGATACAAATATTAATGCTTTCAGGCTTGGGATGAAGTTAAATTAAGAAATGATAAATAGAAATTTATTCATTAATAATTTATTGAAAATTAAAAATTCTAAATTAAAAATTTATTAGAGTAGATGTATATATCAGATTTCAAATATCACAGGCCAAAATCGGTTGCAGAAGCTTCAAAAATTCTGGAGCAATGCGATAACGGTTTGCCTCTCGCAGGAGGGACAGACCTGCTCGTCGAGGCAAAAAAAGGATTGAGAATATTCACAGACCTTGTCTCTCTCGCCGGATTAGATGAGTTGAGAATTATTAATGAAGATACAATTAATATATATATAGGTGCAGGAATCACGCACAATGGTTTGGTTTATTCTGATTTGCTGAAGAATAAATTGTTTGCTCTTTCAGAAGCCGCTTCAAAAATAGGTTCGGAGCAAATTCGCAATACGGGAACAATTGGAGGCAACCTATGTACTGCCGCATCCTGTGCGGATACAGCACCAATCCTTATGGCTTACAATGCTCAAGTAGAATTGACCTCTCATATTGGAAAGAGAACAATTCCTTTGAGTCATTTTATCATATCTCATCATAAAACAGATATTAAGAAAAATGAAATAATGACTCGTATAATAGTACGAAAACAAAATAAATCAACTGCTGCATCATTTGTTAAGTTCGGATTAAGAGAGTCAGCTTCAATTTCAGTTGCATCTTCAGCAGTATTGCTCCATTTTGATTCAGGAGTTTGTAATAATGCAAGTATTGTTATTGGTGCCTGCGCCCCGACTCCTGTCATAAGTGAGAATGCAAATAATATCATTATGGGAAAAACAATTGACGAACTTTCAAAAAATTCTGAATTAATTAATAAAATTATTACAAGTGCATCAAAAGATACGTTCCCGATTGATGATATTCGCGGTACGGCTGATTACCGCCGCCATCTTGTCAGGATACTGACAAAAAGGGCTTTGGCTTTTGCTATCAAAAGAACTAATATTTTAAATTGATTATTATATTATGAAACAATTAATAAATATAAATGTTAACGGTCAGGATTACGAGGTAGCTGTTAAACCCAACACAACTCTATTAGATTTAATTCGTGAAGAACTGCGACTAACAGGTACAAAAAAAGGATGTGAGCAGGGTGATTGCGGTGCCTGTACTGTAATTATGAATGGCAAGGCAGTTAATTCCTGTATAGTTCTTGCATTGGAAGCCGATGGAAAAAATATTCAGACAATAGAAGGACTTGCAAACGGAGAAGAAATGCATCCGCTACAGCGTGCATTCGTGGAGAAGGGTGGAATTCAATGTGGCTACTGTACTCCCGGAATGCTCATGAGAGCAAAATCATTTCTCGATGTTAATCCCAATCCAAATACTGAGGAAATAAAACAAGCCATAAGTGGCAACCTATGCCGTTGCACCGGCTATACAAAAATTATTGAAGCAGTAGAAACTGCAATTGAATATATGCACGGAAGGACTCCTAAGGAAATAGAATTTGCCCCACAAAAATCCGCTATAGACTTGTCTGTTGTAGGTAAGCGTTTACCCAAAAAGGATGCACCTGATAAAGCCACAGGCAGAGCCATTTATACTGATGACATAGTTCTACCCGGTATGCTTTATGGTAAAATTCTATATAGCCCTCATCCTCATGCAAAGATTTTATCAATAGATACAGCAGAAGCAGAAAAATTGCAGGGAGTGAAAGCTGTTCTGACAGGTAAAGATGTTACCGATATTACTTGGGGGACTTCTCCACCGAGGTACGATGAGAATGTTCTCGCAAAAGATAAAGTCCGTTATGTCGGTGACGTGGTTGCTGCTGTATCGGCTATTGATGAGGAAACCTGCTACAAAGCTATCAATTTAATTAAAGTTGAATATGAACTTCTTCCTGCTGTTTTTGACCCATTAGAAGCAATGAAAGATGGAGCACCGAGATTATTTGATGATAAATATGAAAACAATATAAATACACGGGTTGACCATCATTTCGGCGATATTGACAAAGGATTTGCAGAAGCAGATTTTATTAAAGAAGCTACTTTTGTCGGAAACAGGGTTTATCAAAATCCAATGGAGCCTCATTGTGCAATCGCAGAATGGGACAGGCACGGCAAGGTTACACTTCATACATCAACACAGGTTGTCCATTATGTACATCACCAGTTATCAAGAATTTTGGACATGCCACTCGGTAATATCAGAATTATTATGACAAATTGCGGTGGTGGATTCGGTTCAAAAGCTGCAACAAACTATCTCGAAATTTTATCAATCCTTCTTGCAAAGAAAACCGGGAAACCTGTGAAGATGAGATATACACGTGAGGAAATGTATCTATATGGAAGAGGCAGGCATAAGCAGTATATCACTTTGAAAATCGGTGTGAAGAAGGACGGTACTATAACAGCGGTTAAGCAAAAAGCAATTCTTGAAGGTGGTGCTTATTCCAGCTTTGGTATAGTATCAACTTATTATGCCGGTTCTATGATTGCAACATTATATAAATTTCCTAACTACAAGTATGACGGTTATCGCGTGAATACTAATCTACCGCCTTGCGGTGCTATGCGAGGACACGGTACTCCATTCCCGCGTTTTGCATTTGAATCATTACTCTCGATGATTGCAGATGAAATCGGAATGGACCACATTGACATTCGATTGAAGAATGCTATGATACCGGAATATCATACATGCAATGACCTTGATATTCATTCCTGCGAGTTCAAAGCCTGTCTTGAATTAGTCCGCAAGAAATCCGGTTGGGATGACAAAAAGTTTCCTCATTCAAACGCAACTATTAAAGTTGAAGAAGATGGTTCACAAGCTGTTCTGTTCGTTGGTGATGCTGACATAGGACAAGGTTCGGATACTGTACTCGCTCAAGCCGCAGCAGAAGCAATGGGAATATCATTCGACAGAATCAGCGTAATTTCTGCAGACAGTGATATTACACCTCTCGGCTTTGGCGCGTATTCGAGCCGTGTTACTCTAATGGGTGGCAATGCCTCTAAAATGGCTGGTGATGAAGTAAGAATGAAAGTTTTTTCAACTGCTGCAAAATTATTAAATACACAAATCGAGAAGTTAGAAGCAAAAAATAATTTAATATATAATAAAGATAATCCTAAAAGTAATATTCCTTGGGAAACTGCCGCTACTGAATATTTTTCAAAGAACGGACCTTTAACTGGAAAAGGTCATTACTCTCCGCCGGAAGGCTTGGGAGGAAATTATAAAGGCGCTGCAGTGGGTACTTCACCGGCTTATTCTTACTCTGCTACTGTATGTGAAGTGGAAGTTGATATGGAAACCGGGAAAGTGAAAGTTCTGAATTTCTGGGATGCTCACGACTGCGGTACAGCAATTAATCCTATGGCTGTCGAAGGACAGGTCGAAGGTGCAATCGTTATGGGAATGGGTGAAGTTCTGTTTGAAGATGAAGTATTCGACAAAAACGGTAAAATGCTGAATTCGGATTTGCACAATTATTTAATTGCAACTTCTTCCGATATGCCGAATATTGATTCTTCTATAGTTGACAGCTACGAACCTGAAGGTCCATTCGGTGCTAAGGAGGTCGGAGAAGGAGCTACACTGCCGGTGTTCGGGGCATTGGCAAATGCAATAGCAGATGCTATCGGAGTGAGAATTTATAATTTGCCGATTACTCCCCATAAAATTCTTGAAGCGATTAATTCGAAAAATGGAAAGTCAAAATAAATGAGTAAACATTTTCTCGGTATAGATGCTGGTTCTTCATTCACAAAATTCGTTGTGATTGATGAGTCTGGTTCTATTGTCTATCAAAATTTAGTAAAAACTCTCACCAGAAATAAAGATGAAGAAAACAATATACTCAAATATATTAATGGAAATTTTTCAATCGCAGGAATTGGGGCGACAGGCTATGGCAGGCAGTATTATAAAAATGCAAATGTCATAAAAACCGAATTATACTGTGCTTCTACCGGTTTAACGGAATTGTATCCTTTTGAAAAGAATATAATTGATATCGGTGGGGAAGATATAAAAATAATCAAGAGTGCTTCAAACGGGAAGGTTATTGATTTTTATATGAACACACGTTGTGCCGCAGGTACAGGAGCATTTATCACAGAAGTTGCTGAGAAAGCGGAAATTGAATTATCAGAGATGAGTGCAATAGCTGAGAAATCGAGTTTCAGCAAAGAGCTAAACAGCTTTTGTACTGTCTTTGCAAAGACAGAAGTTATGCAGTGGATTTTTGATAATGTGTCTGCCGAAGATATTGCAAAAGGTATTTATATTTCAGTTGTGAATCGAATCAAGAAAATTCCAATGGATAAAACTCTGCCAATAATCTTAATAGGCGGTGTTGCAAAATATCATCCTTATATAAAAATAATAATGGAAGAATATTTAATGCAAAAAGTTACTGTACCTGATCATCCGCAGTATATCAATGCTTTCGGAGCATCCCTTTTTGCAAAAAATATTCATTAAATTTGAATTCAAAATAATAATTTAGTTTAAAAGGTGAAACTATGGGAAATAATTTTTATTCCTGGCAAATGACTGAATTGAAGGCTGACTTTCAGCATATCGAAAAACCAATTCCCGAACTTAATGAAAGCGAAGTACTGGTAAAAGTAGCCGGATGCGGCGTCTGTCATACTGATTTGAGCTTTTGGTATTTCGGTGTTCCCACAAAACATCCTCTACCTCTGACATTAGGACATGAAATCAGCGGTACTGTGGTTCAGGGACACTCCGAATGGTTGAACAAAAAAGTAATTATTCCTGCAGTTCTGCCCTGCGGTGAATGTGAACTGTGCAAAAGCGGAAGAGGTAATATATGTCAGAAACAACTTATGCCCGGTAATGATTTCGACGGCGGGTTTGCTTCGCATATCAAAGTTCCATACAAGAATTTATGTCTTGTAGGAGATGATGTAACTGCAAAATATCCCCTGGAACATCTCGCTGTCATAGCTGATGCAGTATCAACTCCATACCAGGTGATTGTGAAATCCGGATTGAAGCAAAATGATTTCGCAATTGTTATAGGTGTTGGTGGTGTTGGTATTTATGCCGCCTTAATTGCAAAAATATTCGGAGCTAAAGTCCTTGCTCTCGATATTGATGATAATAAACTTGAGATTGCAAAGCAGAATGGTATTGATGCAACGCTGAATATTAAAGAGCTTGGAATCAAAGAAATCAAAAATGCAGTGAAAGGTATTTCAAAAGAGTTAAGTGTATCCCAATATATGTGGAAAATCTTCGAAATGTCAGGTACAAAACCTGGGCAGGAGCTTGGATTCGCACTTCTCAGCTTTGCTTCAACCTTATCTATTGTTGGTTTCACTCTCGATAAATTGGAAGTGAGATTGAGTAATCTTATGGCATTCGATGCTACATTGATTGGTACCTGGGGCTGTAAACCGGAACTCTATCCCGATGTTTTGAATTTAGTTTCTTCAGGAAAATTACCTGTTGAAAAATTTATCGAAACATTTCCATTATCGAAAATCAATGAAGTATTCAGGAATACGCTTGAGCATAAATATACAAAACGTTCTATTTTAATTCCTGATTGAAATTAAGAAAATAATATTGATAGTTCTTTTTATACAATGAATAGCCACTATCTTTAGATAGTGGGAAAATAATAAGCGACACATTATGACTTTAGTCACTTATTATAAGTGGATAAATCCTTTAGTTTGGCGATAAATTCCACGATTTAAAAAATCATGGCTATTCAAATTCAAATGAAATGGAGAATAATAATGAAAAAGGTTGAGTCAATATATCCCAATGCGAGAATCCCCTATGGAACCTGGGGAAGCAGTTACTTTCCTGCATGGCAGATGTCTGCACTTGCTGAAATTAATATTGGACAGTTCGCAGGTGAAGCAATGAGTAAGATAATGAGCAAGAGAAAAGTCCAAATGAAAAATCTCGATTATCTTGTAACCGGCTCTACAATCCCCTGGCACTGGAAATTCTGGACCTCGCCTTTTGTCTCGTCATGTGCGGGATTTCGTCTCCCAGGATATCATGTCGAACAGGCTTGTGCCACTGGTTTGAAGGCAATACTTCTTGCAGCAGCAGAAGTTCAATCGGGTTCATCAGATACTGTCGGTGTACTGACATTCGACCGCACAAGCGATTCTCCTGTCGGTGTTTTTCCTGAACGCAGAGCTTATGAAAGAACTTTTGCACTTAGCGATGTATGGGATAATTTCGGTTTCGATCCCGCAACAGGAAATGCAATGCTAACGACGGCAGGACTAGCCGCCCGTAAATATAAAATTGACAGAAAAGAAGTTGATGAATTGACTTTTTACAGGTACGAGCAGTATTTTAAATCTTTGGAATCAGGCTTCCTGAATCGTGTTCTTGTTCCAATGGAGGTTTTGAATCTACAGGGAAAAGTATTAGGCACAATTGATTCCGACGCTGGTGTTCGTAAAATTACACTCGAAGGATTACGTGCAATGCGAGAGCTTGATTCGTGTGTTACTTCAGGAACGCAAACACATGCTTCAGACGGCATGGCTACTATGCTCGTTACGAACAAAGATAAAGTAAAAGAAATCAGCACCCGCCCGGAAATTGATATTCAGATTATAGGGAGAGCGGAAGTGAGAACACTTCCAAGTCTCATGCCCGAAGCACCTGTATTAACAGTAAAAAAATTACTGAATCAAACCGGATTGACAATGGATGATATTGCCGTAGTGAAGAATCATAATCCTTTTGCTGTTAACGATGCTATTTTTTCTAGGGTTTTAAATTATGACTGGCATAAGATGAATAATACGGGCTGTCCTCTTGTCTGGGGACATCCTCAGGGTCCAACACTAACGCGTGTATCCATGGAAGCACTCGAAGAAGCTGTGGATTTGGGTGGTGGATATGTTTTAATCTTCGGATGTGCCGCAGGTGATGTAGGCATTGCAGCTATATACAAAGTGTCGGAAGGAGGGAAAAAGTGATGACAAAATCAATGAGACAATCAACACTCGACACTTTGGGACTTGGAAATGTAATTGATATTTTTAAAAATGGAAGATTGCCAGTTAAAGCAAACGAACTTGTTGAACAGGTTTTTGGAAAAGAAAGTGAACGCGGTTCATTAGTAATTTCCGGTGCAAACGGAATTGTAGGTGCCGGGAAAATGATGCAGCTTGGCTCACGGCTTCAGCCCTACGGTATTCCACTAATCGGACTTGATTTCCCGGGTGTTCCCGATGGCATTGGATTTCAGTATGCAGGTCTCGCCTCATCCTTCGGGAAAAAACAAGCCGATGATATTATGAGTAGTGTTATTAGATTCAATTATGACGGTTCTAAATTACCTCAGCAATTGAAAAAGTTTAATCCCAAACTTCTTATTGAAGCAATTCCTGAAATTCTCGAAATAAAAAAATCACATTATAAAATTTTCAGGGAAAACTTCCCGGGAATTGAGATTAAATCTGTAACATCAGGCTTTCCTTCATCTGAGTTGGGAGTGGATATATATCATCCTGCATTCCCTCATCAAATAAATAAAATTTGGGAAGTCGTAGAAAATAAACCCTCAAAAGTCACACAATTGTTCTGGGCTTTGGGTATGCTCCCTATTCCTGTGAGCGACAACTGGGCTTTTGTGTTAGACGTTCTTTTCTGTGGATTAACTTTATCAGCACTTCGTTATCACGAAGCTATGAACATGCCCTTCTGGAAAATTGATAAATATGTCCGGAAATTATTTGGACCAAATCCTTTCAGGGCGCATGATGTAATCGGTGCAAAGGGAGCAAACTTCCTGACTTGGTCTTGCCTCCATCATTTGAGTATGCATTATGGCAAATTGTTTGAACCTACTGCTTCTCTCGTTGAACATAAGGACGGAGGACAGAACTGGTATCCCTTAAATCATCTCAGGCCTATGGTGAACTGGTCGGCTGATGAAAATGAATTGAAAGAATTTGAAACATGGATTCTCGGTTCTTTAATTCAAATGACTTCTCTTATGCTTCATGAGAACAGGGCACATCTTACTTATATGAATTCAATCGGAGAGCTTTGTGCTCAATTCAGGAGTGGTATAATTGCACAAATTCGCAGATTAGGTAAAGATAATTCAATCAATATTGTTGAAGATTTTCACAAACTATTTCCCGATGCTTCTGCTAAATCGTGGCATCCTGATGTATTAAAAAGTCTCGATAAACCTGAATGGCAGCAGCTATATGTCAATGCCGAGCATGACGGAAAAATCAGTGTAATTACCATTGCACGTGAAAGCTATAACTGGGATGTCAATGAAGAACTCAATCGTGCTATTGACTGGTTAAAAGCTGAAAAGATAGAACGGGTTATTCTCACAGGTGATTTCCACCTGTCAACTCAGCTTGTCGGTGCCGATACAAATGAATTTTTCCCTGCATTGAATGATGAGAAAGAAGGATTTCGTGTTTCCTTTGAATGGTCAAAGACAGCACGCAGATTACACAATGAATTTAAAACATCAGTCGGTTTCATTAACGGTAAACGCTGTCTTGGCGGTATGCTTGAATTAATGGTACACTGCCATTATCTCGTTTCTGTTGGTGATGCATCACTCGGAGCGCCCGAAGTTACTCTTCCAGTCGTTCCTGGTATGGAAATGTGCAATTGGACTTTCAGAAAAGCAAAATCACAGGATTGGGAAAAAATTCTCAAACTATTGTTAACAGGAAAATCAGTTAAAGCATCCGAAACTGTCGGCTGGCTTACTGACTTTGCAGGACCAATTGACAAAGCAATTCAAATTGCTTTTGACATTGCCAACAATGATGAAAAAGCTTTACCGCGTAGAATTCTCAACGAAGGAAAACTATCAGGATTACCAACTGATATTTCCGGTTTTGCTGAATCAGCTAATCCTGCTGTTAAAGCTATATTTGAATGTGTCATTAACTCATGCAGTTCTGATTTGAATGAAGCAATCACAATACAATCTAAACATTCCGGTGCTTTTATGACAACTAAGCATTGTCAGCATGGCTTTATCGGTAGTGAATACACAAAAACAATGGTGATATAAAATACAAACCCTGTCAGGTGTTACACCTGGCAGGGACATTCTCACAAGAAACCCTGTCGGGAGTTACTCCCGACAGAGAAAATATCATTATTTTCGAATCAAATCGAAAAAATATATATATTTTGGCGATTCTTATCGTAAATGATGATAAAAGTAACAACATCATAGGTATTGAACATCAGTAACACAAGTGACAGAGACACAACCACAACTCCATAGGAGTTGAACGTTTGTAACAGCAATAACTAACACCCAATCCCAACTGCGTAGCAGTTGAACATTTATAAAATTGGAACTGTATGTTCAATTTCTACGAAGTTGTTACTAGAATTCACTTTACAAACTTTATGAACTTTCAACTTCAAAACACCTTCTCAATAAAATACTCCAAGCTCTGAGGTATCAGTATGACTGTTACAATCAATCCTGTCAATGCTCCCCACAAATGTGCCTCATGGTTGATTTCATCCATTGACCTCTTCGATGCAAAGTAGCAGTATGCAATATAAAGCAGTGCAAATATCGGTGAAGGTATTCCAATCGGAAAAGGAAACATCATCATCTTGCTTGTCGGGTCAAATAATATATAGCTGAATAAAACTCCTGCAATAGCTCCCGATGCCCCAACAGCCCTGTATCCGCTATTATCTTTATTCTTAATAATAGTTGAAATATCACTTAGAATAAGACTCAAAAAATAAATTATAAGAAAATTTGCAGAGCCGACAATAGATTCCAATCTGAATGCAAAAAAGTAGTATGTCAACATATTAAATATCAGGTGCATCAGGTCTGCATGTATGAATCCTTTTGTGATTATGAGATGCCATTTATTTTCATGCACCAGCTTCCATGGTGATAATGCCCATGAATCATAAATATTCGACCTGCCTGACATGGCGAACAAACTTATACCAATAGTTATGATAAAAATTAAAATTGAAGCCGGTGAAGTTGTTATATCCATTTAAAAATTAATAAATTTAATTATTAATTGTGAATTGTTAATTATTAATTCAAAAAGCACTATTCACTATTCACTTTCTTCGGAACCGTTCTGACGTTCTGTCCCCACTTAATCTGCTCTTCCATTCTGCACGACCAAATAAGCTTGTCGTCCCATACAGTGATGTCAGGACATCCGTCGCACATGTTCTGGTCTCCATTTGCAAAGACATCACCCGGTTGAATTATCATCACTGATTGATAATGCACCCTGCTGAAAAATGCTCTGGGATTTTCTAAAAAAGATTTGAAGTAATTTTTTGCTATTGTTTTGATTCCTTTATCAAATGGAGCAAGTAAAAAATATAATCTTCCCCATTTCTGGTATTTAGATTTTGAATAAGCGAGGTAGCTGTCTGTAAACAGATGCTTCACAGTCTGTACTATCTCCATCAATCGCGGTCCAACATACCCGAATATTTTATGCTTATTCCCCATTCTTCCTGGCAGCAGCCATTTGTAAGAGTCTGATTGCATAGACCCGTTAAGGTATGCACTTGGCATGAAATCAGGATACACTTTTCTAATTTCTTCAACTACCTCCTGGGATTTTATATCAATACGTCTCTCATCTATCGTTTTGGAATACGGCATATAATCGAATGTAACTTTTTGGTCGCGTACATAATAATCAAATTCCTTATCAAGCACTGCCATGCGGTAGATGATGAAAACCATAATATGAACCTTGTCAATATTCTCTTGTCCCCATTTCAAAAGCTCAGGCACGTACTTCAGATTCTCCGGATAGACAGTTGCATTGAATGAACAAGTTAAGCCGCCTTCTTCTTTCAGCATTTTTGCTAGTTGCAGGCGAAGTTCATTTAATTCAATTTCGCTTTTCCCTTTCCAATGAGGCCTCTGTTGTCCACTGTCCACATGGAATGTAAATCCGAATATTCCGGCTTCTTTGAGTTCATGTAATAATTCTTTTGTTAATAATGCACCGTTTGTATTAATAACAGGCTTCCAGTTTTTCTGTTTTATTAGTCTCACAATTTCGACAATCTGTGGATGAGTAAGCGGGTCTCCGCCTGCAATCGAAACGCTGTCGCATTTTCTCAGCTTTTCGAATACATCTAATTCATGTTTGATTTCTTCAATTGATTTGTGTGATGAGTCACGGTTTTCGCGGTAGCATCCGTCACAATAAAGATTGCATTTGCTTGTAGGCTCCAGCCATGAGATTGCATTGTCAGCAAGGTTCCATGGCAGTCTGTAAATTTTACCCGGTGAATAATCTAAACTTTTGTCCATTATTATATTGTGATTACTGAAAAAATAATAGAGCAAAAATAAATAAACTTTGGTTTATAATTGTGTAATTGGTAAATAAATATAATAGAGGATAGTAATTCCTTATAAAAAGGGATTAACAACTTTAAGTTTCTTTTCGATAAAATCTGCACCGCTTATATCTTCTGTTAGAAGTATATTACAGTTATTCTCAAGAGCAGATGCAAGTATTAGACTATCCCAAAATGATGATTTATATTTATGTCTCAATGAAGTTGCATTCAAAAGTGTTGGAATACCTATATTAAAAATTGTGTACATTTTATTAAAATTATATATCAATTCAGAAATTTCATTATTGTTATAATTTGATTTCTTTAATAAGTTATAACATACTTCATTAATTACTTGTATGTTAAGATAAACATCTGAATTGCTTATTATAGTAATTGCTTTATCATGCTTTACACTTTTTTCTGACATGAAGGCATAAAGCCAAATATTGGAATCAACAAAAATTTTATCCGCCATAAATTTCTTCCCTCGTTAAGGGCTTAAAATTTCTGACTTTCTTTGGTAATAGCTGTTCCAATATATCATTTTTCTTCTTTTTTCTTTCCTTTTTGTTATATTTACTAGATAAGAAATTATAGAAATCCATAACCTGTTGCTTTGCAGATTCTGGCAACATTGTTAAATCAATAAAATTATCAGTAATTGTTTTCATCTCATTTTCTATCTTTTTACTTTGAAAATTAGACTAATTTACTAAAAGTAAATTGTAAAAATGCAATTTTCGATCTAAAAATTAGATTGGGAGTGATTGAGTTCGTTTATTCAATCATTCCTTACACACTCATCCTAACGGCAGAAGTTTGTAAGTTAAGAGTTTTAATAAAATACATCCTCAATAATTCACTATTCACTAACTTCACTTTCTCGGAACACCCTTTTCGTAATCTTTGTCTCTCATCTTTTGCAAATCATCAAGTGCCTTGCTTTTGCAACCGCGTTCAACTGTCCCGATTCTTACTTCCCATGTCCCATCCGACCTTGGCGTCCAAATTACCTGCTCGAGATTAAGATTACCAGGTATATCGACATTCGTTAATGATGGAGTTGCTACTACATAAATCTGGCATAATTTCCAGAAATGAATTAGGACTGGTTCATTTCTCCAGGAAAGTTCGAGGTTATAACCGTCATCTGTTGATTCATAAATTATATATGTTTTCTCAGGGTCAATCCCGTCATAAATAAAGTTTACAGTTTCACCTGTTTTTACATGTACTTTTTGACCGACTCCATTGAATGTAATAACCTGCCCCGGACTGGGTAATTCTGCCACACCTGCTATTGGCGCCGCACCCTCATCTTTTGGAACAATAACACTTTTTGATACCTTGATATTCTCTGTTCCCGACGCTTCTCTTTCCGTTTCACGGTATGTACTACAGGACCATAAAGTGAAGATTAATAATAAACCGATTATTATCTCAAACTTTTTCATATATCTATCCTTTCTAATTATAAATTTCTTATTTCACTATTACTGGCATCTTTTTGAGATTAAGTTCCTTGTATACCCAGTTCTGCGATTTCATTGCTTTTACTGCATCATCAGCCGTTGCGAAGCACTGTGACCGTAGCCGGAAACTCTCGTAGCCGAATTCATCGAAATAAGATGTAATCTGCGTTTCGAGCAATCCACCTGATTTAAGTATATTCAGTGCATTTTGTGCATCAACCTCATTATCATAAGTATTATAATGTATCATATAACATTGTATTGTAGATTGAGTCTCCTGTTGCTTAACCGGTTCCATCAGTTTTGCAGGTGTTTTATCAACTTCCTTTGTACTTGTAATCATTTCATTTTTTGTTTCAACAGGTTTTACAGTCTCCTCTTTTTTTATTTCTTTATTTTCAACCTTTGCTTCCTTCGTCTCATCAGACATTTCCTCCGTTTTCACTTCTTCTTTATTTTTTACTTCGGGCTTCGCTCCTTTATTAATTCCGGAGAGACTTCCACCCATCATTCTTTTATGGTATGCTAATTCTTCCGGTCTTAATATGTCAATATAAATTTCAATTCGCCTGCTCATTGGGTCGTCACGAAGATTTCTCTCTTTCAATCCTGCCTTGTCAACACCGAAACCCTCTGCATCCAATACAACCCTGTTATTATTTTTCATTTGTGCATATATCGGGGAACGTTTTTGCATCACCTTGTCAAATGTTACGAATGTGAAATATGAACGCAATTTTGAAAGCAAAACATTTCCATTCTCTCCTTCATCAGGCAGTTTTATCCATAGACCATCTGCATTACCCGGGTCTTTGGGCCAGCCTTGTTTCCACATATCCTGTCCTGTCGGTATCGTAACAGGGCTCCCTCTTTCGTCAACACCTATCGTTACCGTATCATCAGGATAATTTCTCTTGAATTTTGATTTTTGCCTGTATGGATGCTCTTCTCCGGATGACAAACCTCTCGGGTCCGTATAACCGTGTATTGTGATTTTTAATATTAATGTGTCACGGCAAAATTCCTGGAATGATGGGAGTAGTTTTTCAAGTGGCTTATATATCTGCTCATCGAAAATTATGTCAATTTTTTTAGATAAAATTTCATAATCATGCCCTGTTGAATCAACAAATCCCGTATTATCGAAAAATCCATTTTGTTCCCTTAATCTGTATTCCGCCATATTTTCGGTAGTGATGGGATACCAGTATCCTGTAATGAAATATGGTAATGTATCAGTTGAATGGAAAATAATCGGCGGTATCTCAACTTTTTTTCTCGAAATAAGTGCATCTCTTATATATAATGTATCAAATCCAAACGGCTTCCTTGAAAACACTTTTAATTCCTGTGGACCCTCTATTTTATTCTGATAACACTCTTCCTCCACAAATTTGGTGAATCGCACAAGGTAAGTTCTGTCGGCATCAATCTCATATTTGTTCCCGGAACTTATTTCCTGTGTTACACCGCTCACACTGTCAACAAGTGAAAGTGGCAGCCCGATTTTAATTGTTGGCGGAACAACGAGATTACCGTTTGCATCGAATATCTGCTCGGTTACATTTACCAATAATTTGATTTTTGATTTTGGCAGAGCAAATGCATATAAATTTCTTCTGCCAATTTCTGCTTTACGGTTTGATGTTATAAAAATGAATTTTCTGTCAGGACTTATAAATGGAAACTCATCATCATTTTCAGAATTGAACTGTATATTTTCCGGTATCTCTATTCCGTATATTTCAGCATCCTTCTTCATCGCTTCGTCAAAATTTACGGGATTTACAGGCATAGGGATCCCGTTTTCATCCTGGTAATCTGCTCTGTAAATGTCTTTACCAGTATTTCCTTTTTCATTTTTTTCATAATTCCAATCGCTAGAAAAATAAAATTTTCCGTCTGCACCGCAATGTGGTGAACCGTCATTTCCGGGTGTATTTATATTTGGTACAGGTTTTGGTTTTGACCATGTCCCTGTTAAATCCATCACTGAATACCAAATGTCGAGTCCTCCTTCTCCTCCCTGCCTGTTGGAAACAAAATATAAAATTTTTCCGTCTGATGAAAGTGCAGGCTGTGAATCCCATGCATCCGCATCATTCAGATTGGTTATCGGCTCGGGCGATGTATATCCTTTTGACGTTTTTGTCATCTGCCATAAATCGAACAGGTAACTCGAACCCGATGATGTCGAAGTCGAAAGGTCTCTCTCGGCAGCAAAAATAATCCTGTCGGGACTTATTGCCTGGGAACCCCTGCTGAATTGTGCTATGCGTGATGCTTCTGCTACAATTTGTTTTGCAGATGACCATCCCTCATTTATCGGTTTCCCCATTATCCGGTATTCTGCCGGTCTTGTGCTGTAAAATATTTCGGCGGCTAATGCAATTGGTCTTCTATTTGGTACCGGCCTTGAACTTGTGAAAAATAATGTGTCTGTCACTTCACCGAATACTAAATATGAACTGTAATCTTCGTCGCCTGAATTTACATTCCTGTCTAATATACCACCTTTTATATCTTCTTTTGCTTCCATTGAAATCGACAGAAATATAAAGAAGATTATTAACCGGGATAGTAATTTTAGCGTTATATTATTTCTTTTTTCCATTTTTTCTCCTGCCGATTAATTAACATATATACCGGAAATTGCCCGGAATTCAATACCTGACTGCTTGCTCGATGTTTGCTCTGTCCCGTTATCGATTCGTCTGATATATATCAATGTATAGATATCGGGAGCAAGCTGGAATGCTATAACATCTCCAACCTGCAGGCCTCTCAATTCATTATTCGAATATCCTGTTGAGTGTGCAGCGTCATTTTGAAAATCTGCTATTAATTGTACTATATTGTAAAAACTGTTTTCAGGAAATCCCTGTTTCCAGATTTTCATTCCAATTATTCCGCTGTTCTGTACTAACTTCAGTATCGGCTCCAAAGGCGGATTTGCTGTTGAGTTTGTATCATCGACATCAATCCAAATATCACCTTTCTGCGGTGGATATTCCCCTTTCCCGTTTATTGTTATCGATGTATTCCCTGATTATCGGGCTCAATTCGGGAACAGCTGTTACTATCGAGTACAAATCCAAATCCTGAATGCAATTCATGGTATTTGTTATTCTCAGTCGGATTGCAAACATACTATCCGTTTTTGAATTAGTATTTCTCCTTGCTGCGATTCTGTCCAATGTGTCTTTGATTGGTGCCTTGAATGTTATAGTAATTTGACGGCGTTGCCCCGGCTGCAGTACAAAATTCATCGGGTCTATTGTATAGTATTGAGATGGATTTTCATATATAACTCCTGCTGCAGATTCTATTGACACATTGAATGAAATTGCTGAACAAGATGTATCTGGATTAAATATATCGTAAGATATACTTGCTGTTGAAGGATTAAGAAATGATGGAGATATATAAACTCTATTATCGGTCCTTTCTGAAATAGTATCCGTAATCATTCCTCCTGAACCGAAATCATTATTGCCTATCCTCGGACATACATTTGCACAACCGGTATCAGCGAAGACAAAGTCAACATCACGGTTATCGCAAACCACTATTGTTGAATCCTGCAAGTCTGAATTATATTCGGCTACTACCCTGTATGTCTTGCCTATCAGTGGAATCTGCATGTTAAATCCTGCTATCCCCCTGTCATCGGTAATTGTTTCTACTATTGGTATGTTAGGATTAACATTTAAGTCATATACTCTCACAGTAACTCCGCTAAGGGGAGCCCTGTTTGATAAGTCTCCTGTATTAGCAATGTATGTATATACTGAAAGTATTCTTTTATTCGCCTCGCTTGGCATTGTCGTATCCATGCATCCTGCTAATAGATATAACATTGTTCCCGATACAAGCAATAGCAAATAAATTCTTTTGAATTCTAAAATATGTTTAATTACTTTTTTCATTTTCATTTCAATTTTTTGTTATACATTATTTTTTTAAAATGTTAAACCGAATCTAAATAATAATGCTCTCGAATACCTGTATGGGTATCTTTCATCAGCCGGTGTCAAAGGACAACTTTCGCATGGAGGCAGAGGCAGGTTCATTGCCCTGAAACCAAGGTCGAATGACAAATCCATGTTGCATGTTATTGCCCAGTCATATCCTATTCCCAAGCCATAGAAATACCTCTGGAAATCCATACTGCCCGCGAATAATGGTGCTTTAGTCTGAAAATCCAGTGGAATACCTATATCTCCGTATAAATACCAGGAATTGCAATTTTCCGAACTGGCTGTCGGGTGAGGATTGAAAGTATATCTTCCGTGCAAACCTATTGGAACAAATAAAGAACCGTCCCAGGGCCACAAACCCGTTATGAATCCTAACTGGAATTTTCCGCTTTTGTCAATGAACGGTACATCCCACAATCCTGCAATTTCAAGACCTGTAATCATTGTCGAACCACCTTCATCGAATCCGAAAAAAGACGATTTGAATGATGTTGTAACTCCGGGTTTGAAATATTCTTTCTGTGTACCTCTGTATCCGATTAACCCGCGTAATTCAAACTTATCGAATATTGCAAATCCGTCTCTTTCGCTGCAGCATCCTAATAATGGCTGTAATTCATTCACTTCAACTTGCGATGGAGGCTCGAGTGGGTCGCTTACATAAGTTATTCTCTTTACCCTCGAGACAGGCACATCGTATGTCTGCGGGTCTTCTCCGGCTGTGCAGGGCACTCCAAGCACCCTTACCCTCGCTTCTCTCTCTTCATCGGGTGGAATTATCATTGGTTTCTCTGCCGATTTGATTGACTGCATCTTAGCACCGGGATTGCATTTGTCGGTAATAGGAAGTTCAGAATCTTTTAACTCCACATTCCAGGTAATCACATTCTTCGAAGTGCTGCACGATGATAATATAAATACAATCAGTACTGTCAGAACAATGCCAATAATAAAATTGTATTTATTGCTTTTCTCTTTAAATAAAAATTGTCTTTTAATCACACTCATAATTTTCTACTCATTATTTTACAAATACTATTTTTCTCTTGGGGGAGGCTCGCTGAAAAACACCTGCGACGGATTATCACTAACAACTCTTAGCGATTTCCTAACCTGTTTGTTTGTGATTTTTACATCTTCTATTGTTTCATTGAGTCCATATAACAATGATTCGGTCCTGAATCCTAATCCGTCTATCACTTTTCTTGCTTCGATTATTGCAGAATCGAGCTGTACAAATACATTATCAACCTTGTGTGCCATATCGAGATTTTCTATCTGGTTATTCAGGTTATTCGAGAAATATTCCAGTTCAACTGCTATCTGCAAAAGTTTCTGACTCGTCAATTGGACATTATCTATGATGTCCGAAGTATCAGCACTTTTCATTAAACTGTGTAAACTTATAGCAGAGCTGTCGATTTTCGCAACTATGTCGTAAAGCCCCGGATTATTGAAGAATTTTGATGATGATTCAAGAAACGCAATTGTCTGGTTCGAAATGTCATAAAATCGGATTCTGCGTAAATTATCCAGCACTTCTTTCATTGCCAGCTCAATTTCCTGGATACCTGAAGGCGATGATTTTATCAGAGGGTAAGAAGGCTGAAAACTTAATTTGGGATACATCTCTGCCATTTGTTCATTTTCAGGAAAATACATCTGCAAAAATTTTCCTCCGGCTATTCCTGATATTTCTGCTTTAACCCGTAAACTGTCGCTTAACTGTACCCCCTTTTCCACCTGCATTATTACTTCAATCAATTTGCCGTCAGGTGCAACCCTGATTTCCTTAACTGTGCCGATTGGAACTCCAAGGTATTTTACTGCTGAGCCTGTGTTAAGTCCCTCGACCGACGAATCGAAATATGTAACGTACAATACATTTTCTTTGAGGAACTGGCTTGCACCAAGCCATATTATAACTACAATGAGAATTGCAGAACCTGCAAGAACAAACAATCCGATTAGAAATGTGCTCGACAATTTCCTTGAATGTATCTTTCCCATTTTCGCCTCTCTATTTAATTAATTTTTTCCCTTTTATTCCTATTTTCTTCATTATAAATTTCAATATTTATCATTCATTAAAAATTCTTAACTAACTTTCTATTTGATACACAATTTATTATCAACAACCCTTAATACCATATTTGATATTATTAAACTTCATTAAATAATTTCAATATTTATCATTCATTGAAAATTGAAAATTAAAAAAATTGAAAATTCTTAACTAACTTTCTATTTGACACACAATTTATTATCAACAACCCTTATTACTATATTAGATATCACTTACAGTTTTCAGTTTACATTGAATTTTCAAAGATCATTGATCAATGTAAATTTATTGAAAATTGTAAATTAAAAATTGAAAATTCTTAATTAGCTATTCTATTAAAAGATCTATAAACAGTATCATTTTCTTTATTTCTTTTCATTTCGTCTGCGTTACCGGCTGCTATTATTCCCTTTGTTTCTTTATCGAGTAATATCACCCTGTGTGCTATATTGCTGATGCTTGCCAGGTCGTGGGATACAACAACCATTGTCATTCCTAATGATTCATTAAGATTTTTTATTAAATTATCGAGAGATGCTGCGGTAACCGGGTCAAGACCCGATGACGGCTCATCAAAAAATAATATTTCCGGGTCGAGTGCTAATGCCCTGGCAAGTGCAGCCCTCTTTTTCATTCCTCCGCTTATTTCAGACGGGAGGTAATTCCTGTATCCATCCAATCCTACTGCTCTTAATTTTATATCTATTATATCAGATATGTCATCTTCGGATAATTCGGTATATGATTCAAGCAGTAATGATATGTTTTCAGCTAATGTCATCGATGCAAATAATCCGCTCGATTGGAATAATATTCCGAATTTTTTTTGTATCCGTCTCCTTTCTTCATTGCTTGCATTTGTCAGATTGTCTCCTTTAATAATAACATTGCCTGAACCCGGAGTTTCTATTC
>JACRLY010000036.1 GCA_016219595.1 Ignavibacteriota bacterium
TTTTCTATTTTCTATTTTCTTTTCACTATTTATCATTCACTGTTCACTTTCCCCTCTCCCTCCTGAAACTCTGAACATTAAGTATATGCTGTTGTCCCGTCCTCGAGTAATTGATTTTCCCCGAACCATCTCCCGCCGCAACAAAGTAAAGATAATCATGCACTTCAGGATTCAATGCCGCTTCGATCGCTTTCAATCCCGGTGAATTGATTGGTCCCGGTGGCAATCCTATATGCCTGTATGTATTGTAAGGGCTGTCAACCTCCAAATCCTTGTACAGCACTCTCTCTTTATGAATTTTCAAAGCATACAGCACTGTCGGGTCCGATTGCAAAGGCATATTGCGTTTAAGCCGGTTATAAAACACACCGCTGACTCTCAGCTTATCCTGGTTGTTCGGTGCTTCTGCTTCGATGATTGATGCCAATGTCAGAATTTCATTCCGCGACTTTCCTTCATCATAAGCCTGCTTTGAAAACTTTTCATTCCAGATTTTATCCTGTGCTTTAATCAGCGTATTCACAATTTCCGCTATTGATTGCTTCCAATAAAACTCGTAAGTGTCGGGCATGAGATAGCCCTCTGCACTCGCTGCAGGAATCGAATTAGCTTTCAACAGACTATCGGATTTTACAAAATGCATAAATGCAGCAGAATCCACTGCAAGTTCCCTCTGAACAATCGAAGCAAACCTCTCTAACTTGATTCCTTCGGGAAATGTAACACGCCTGACGCAAAGCTGTTTGCCGGTGAAAAGTGAATAAAGCAATTCAAAGTTTGTGTTGCCTTTCTGATACATATAGCTTCCGGCATAAATCCCGTCACCCGTGAACTTAGAATAAACCCTGACTATGAATTTATAATACCAGTTCGGTGTCAGCAATTCTTTTTCATTGAAAATTGCTATCGCCCGGCTGACTGATGTATTCCTCGGAATGTTCACCAGCACATCATTTTCAATTGCTGCTTTTTTGCTCAGTGTAATTGCAATAACGACTGAAAAAATTATAAAAAAGGTTAATAAACCCAATATGATTTTCAAAAAAGTATGTTTTTTCTTTTTCATCTACAATAATAATATGAATGAATAGTCATATAGTATAATTGAAATTAAATTCTATTACAAATTAATGATTTTATATTTTTTTTAGGAATAAATTATGTCAATAAAAATCACTTTTCCGGGCAACAAAAAAGTTGACGCACAAATAAACGGTTTCACGATTCACACAGACCAGCCGGTTTCAGGCGGAGGAGACGGCACTGCCCCATCGCCATTCGAGCATTTCCTCGCATCGCTGGGAACCTGTGCCGGTATTTACATCAAAGGATTTTGCGACAGCCGTGGTTTGTCAACCGATGGAATCGAAATCGAACAAAAAATCGAATTCGACCCTGTCCGTCAGCGAATCGGAAAAGTCATTCTCGATATCCAGGTACCGTCCGATTTTCCCGAAAAGCACAGGGCATCATTAATCAATACAGCCAATCTCTGTGCAGTGAAAAAATATCTCCAGGACCCGTTTGAGATTGAAACCTACACCACAGAAAAAGAATTAATCATGGCAAATTGAGAAGCCGGAAGTCGGAAGCACGAAGCCGGAAGTAGAAAGATAGAAAAAAGCAAAAAGATAATAGAAAAATGAAAATAAAATTTTCTTACCCTGAACGTAGACGAATGGTCTCAAACAAAACAAAATTTTTCATAAACACATACATCAATACATGGCAGGTTCCTAACCTGCCTTTTTTTTATTTTCAGGTAAAATTTTGGCGATATGTAGCCAAAAAGGTGCAGATTTGTGCATCGGGAGCAGATTTGACATCATTTTCATTTTTTTGTTTGATTAACCTAAAAGTAAATTTTACAACAGAGGGACACAGAGTTTTTCACAGAGTAACACTGAGTTTTTTGGGTGATATGAAGCCAAAATCAGACTTTTTTGTACATATCAAACGATTTTGACGGCGTTTTTAAGTATCTGATTTGTCCAATCAACTGAAAAGCAATTCTGAAAAATGAATTCTGAATTGTGGTTATATTTTATTGAATAAAACCCCCTGAATCCCCCTTTTAAAAAGGGGGCAAGCCGGCGATGCCAAAGAACATGCGGTGCAAAGATAAGGTTGTGGGAATGATATGTCAAGAAAACCCTTTTAAAATGATTTTAAAATGGTTTCTATTTTCATTTTAATAAAATATTTTGTACATTTGATTTATATTTCATTAATAATTTTTTTTTCAAAAAAATTTAATAAATATTATGACAGATTCATATCCTTATATGGTAGCAAATGGGAAAATATCCCAAATCTTGGACAAGGTTAGAAAAGCATCAGAACCACCAAAATTTACTTATAAATTTTTAACACAAATTGGATTTTCAAGTACAAATGATAGGGCAATTATACCACTTCTTAAAAGACTAGATTTCCTAAATGAAGATGGAACACCAACTCCATATTACAAAGAATTAAGAGATTCTACAAAATTTAGAATTATACTTGGTCAGAAAATAAAAGAACTTTATTCAGATTTATATTC
Organism: Ignavibacteriota bacterium; assembly: GCA_016219595.1. Classification (GTDB taxonomy): domain Bacteria; phylum Bacteroidota; class Ignavibacteria; order Kapaibacteriales; family UBA2268; genus XYC2-FULL-35-21. The sequence continues at coordinate 2,546 of JACRLY010000036.1, forward strand.
TATAAATACGAATATTCATGAAGCCGAAGAAGATGAAATAAAAGGGGCTATAAGTAGAGTCACTGGTAAAGATGAAACAACTGTTAATCGTTTTTATGCAACATATAAAACGTTAACTGATATTGCTGAATTTGAAAGTCATACTGAAATAGAATTAGCTAAAATAAAAATTGAGCAAGTTGCAGTTGATAATATTGAAGAAAAAAAGCTTATAGAAACAACACATAAAAAAACCGGAGTATCTGAATTTCATTATAATATTCAAATTCATTTACCCGCTACAACAGATATTTCTGTTTATAACTCAATTTTTAGAAGTATTAAAGATAATTTAATGTAATATGCCCCAGAAAAATAAATTAAAAGAGTTTATATTTAATGGTCTTTTATTAAATGATTCATTGGATAGACTTGAAGAAAAAGGGATTTCTATAAATGAAGGACATAAACTAAAAATTGTCAGTCGAATTATTGAAACAGATTTTAGTCCAAGAATAATATATAATTCTATAAAAATGTCATCGGTTTTTTCTGTATTTTTTTGTCTTGAAAACTCGGTTCGAGATTTAATTCAAGAGAGATTAGCCGAAAGACATGGACCTACTTGGTGGAATGATAAAATTCCTTCAAAAATAAAAGATAATGTAATTAAATTAAGAGAAAAGGAAAAAATCAATCGTTATCTAGCTCAAAGATCGTTGAATAATATTGGATATACTTTTTTTGGACAGCTATGTCAAATAATAATAAGCAATTGGGAAGATTTTTCTGATTTATTTCCAGATCAACATTGGATAAATTCTAGATTTAATGACTTAGAGATGTCAAGAAATATAATTATGCATACTGGTATGTTACCAGATATAGAAATTGATAGGATTGAAAGTATTTGCAGAGATTGGCTTAAACAAGTAGGTTAAATTGCTTCTCAACAAATTGCATGTATTTTAGGAATTATTTTATAAGCATACAACAAAATTTATATTTATTTGATTGACTAGTTACAGTGGATAAGAGATATGTTAGTTAAGATAATCTCTATGTTCAAATTCATATTAAATCTATCACAATAAAAAAAAATAAGATGAATAAACAAGGATTAGTATATTGTATACAACCTGAACAATACGAAATTTTTGATGATCGTATAAAAAAACCAATATGCTTCAAGAGTATTGAAAATGGAATTGAGAAAGGTTCTATGATCTTTCAAGAATTAGACGAAGTAAATTTTAAGAAAAATCCATTGACGTATTTTCCACCTAATAATGTTGGACTTTTATTATCAATCAGTAAAAGACATTTATCTGAAGCCAGGGAATTATTCAAAAAGGAAATTGATCCAAATGTTGTAAATCATTCTTATGTTGAAACAACTCAGAATACAAATGAATTTTTAATAAATAAATCGAAGATAATCGCAGACTTTATTGAGACTATACAAATTTGTATAGTGTTTGGTTATACGGCTCTAGATGCATTTACTAACCTTAGCATTACAGAAAATTATGAATATAAAGTTAATGTTAAAAACAAAGGAATAATTGAACTATATGATAAAAAAGCTATTGAACGATGGATTGGTCTTAGTGATAAAGTTTCAAAAATATTAACGGAAATATATAAAACAAAGAAAATTGAGACAACAAAATTTTGGAGTTACTTTATTAAACTTGAAAATTACAGACATGATATAATTCATCAAAAATCAATTGAGAAAACAGAATTCTATAAGAATTATTTCAATAAAGACATTTTTGAAGTTTGTTCTTGCCCAGAGTTAGTTTTAAAATTCTTTTATGAATCTCAATCTTCTAAACAAAGAACCAATCCTTTGTGGCCGTGGCTAATTAATAAGGAAAAGGAATTTCCAATTTCGACAGATTTTAATTCTCAAAACTTTGAGGTAATTGGAAATTTATATGAAGGTAAAAAAAAGTAGAAATAATCCTATTTTCTCGATTTTATAAAGACTGTAAAATAAACTCTGTCTAAAGTAAATAATTAATTTTATAAAACAATGGTAGCAAAGAATTCCAATGCTCTCTACCGCTGCATGTCTGATTTGTGTTAAAAAAATATCTTGCAATCCTTAAATCTTCTTAATCCTGTTCAGACAATTTGAGGGCTTTGTAGTGAAATATGAATTGATGTGGATTATATGCTTGAGACCCTTCGACTACGCTCAGGGTGACAGAATAATTACAAATGAAAAACTTTGTGGGCTTAGTGAAAAATCTTTGTGCCCTTTGTGGTAAAATTTGAATTGATGTGGATTATACGCAATGGATTCTGAAACGAGTTCAGAATGACATTCATTCTTATTTCTATTTTCTATCTTCTATTTTCTATTTTCTTTTTTCTTTTTTCTTTTTTCTTTTTTCTTTTTTCTATTATCTATTATCTATTATCTATTTTCTTTTTTATGAATTATTCATCTTTGTCATATCTTCCTTTCCACAAGGCATTGAGCCGCTCTTTGATTTTTGCTTCCCTGCCTGAGTCCTTGGGAAAGTAGAAAGCTTTGGGTGTGTAACCGTCGGGAAAATAATTTTCACGAACGAAGCCGTCCTCGTAATCATGCGGATACTGGTAACCTGCATGATAGCCCTCGTCCTTCATCAATTGAGTGGGAGCATTCCTCAGGTGCATAGGCACAGACTGGGGAATCGGCTGTCGGATTTCCATGAAGGCTTTCATCAATCCCACGTAAGATGCATTCGACTTGGGACATGAAGCGAGATAGGTAACGCCCTGTGCAAGATTAATCTGTGCCTCGGGCAAGCCGATAAGCTCCACCGCATTGAAAATCGAGACAGCGAGTGTAACTGCAAACGGCTCTGCATTGCCAATATCCTCGCTTGCGAAAATCACCATACGGCGTGCAATGAAGCGGGGGTCTTCGCCGGCTTCGAGCATCTTCACGAGCCAGAACAGTGCGGCATCAGGGTCGGAGCCGCGAAGTGATTTGATGAAAGCAGAAATCGTATCGTAGTGGGATTCTCCTTTTTTATCATACTGAGCGGTTTTTTGCTGTAATGCTTTTTCGAAAAGTTCGCGGGTCAAAATTATTTTTTTGCCTTCCTCTTTTCGTGTGATTCTGAAAGCAAGCTCGACGGCATTGAGTGCGGTTCTTGCATCACCTGCGGAAATTGCCTGAAGGAATTCCCAATCCTCAATTTCAATTTGATATTTCTTGAGAATATCATCTTCAGTCAATGCTTTCTCGACAACTTTTTGAATCTGCTCATTTGTCAGGAAGTGCAGGCGGTAAACCTGGCATCTGCTCAGGAGAGCGGCAATCACTTCGAAAGAGGGATTCTCGGTTGTAGCACCAACAAGAGTGATTATTCCTTTTTCGACAGCATGAAGAAGTGCGTCCTGCTGAGATTTATTGAAGCGGTGAATTTCGTCAATGAATAGCAGAGTACGGCTACCGGTTGAGGATTGAGTCTTTGCGTAGTTAATCACTTTACGGACATCGGCGACACCGGAATCAACGGCAGACATACGGACAAAGTTATATCCCGACTGCTCTGCGATGAGGTAAGCCAGTGTGGTTTTGCCTACACCGGGAGGACCCCAGAACAGTATTGAAGGAAATTCCTTCAGCTCGAAAAAATTTCTAAGCGGACCATCCTCGCCGATGAGATGCTCCTGTCCGATGACCTCGTCAATATTGGCGGGTCTGACCCTGTCTGCAAGTGGTGCAATGTGGTTTTTCGCACCCTTTGGGTCTTTGGGAAAAAGTTCCTGCATAGCAGTACCCGAAAATAATTTAAAATTTAAAATGAATTTTCAATGATATAATTTATAATTCTTAAAACTTAATAAAAAATAACTTGAAAATTTAAACATTTTAAATTTAAAATTTATTAAAAAATTGAAAATTACAAATTGAAAATTGTAAAAGCTCTTTAGAGTAAATATCTATACAAGATTTGATGTTCTTTGATATTGTAGAATTGAATTGTTTATATCGGATATGAAATCTTCGGCAGAGGAAACAACTTTCCAGAGAGTATGATATTTCTCATTCATGAATTTTTCGGAGATAGTTTTGTTGAGCATTTTGAGTAAGGGTTCGAAGAAATTGTTTGTATTGATAATATAGATGGGTGAATCAATTAATCCGAGCAGTTTCCATGTAATTGATTCGAGGATTTCATCGAGGGTACCGACGCCGCCCGGAAGAGCAACGATGCAGTCGGTTTCATTGAGCATGATGGATTTTCTTTCGGAGAGAGATTTCACTACGCGAAGTTCGGTTATGCCATAATTTCCAAGTGACTGAAGGAAGGATGGAACAACACCTGTGATTTTTCCACCTTCGGATAAGGCAGATTGGGCAACTGCACCCATCAATCCGACTTTACCCCCGCCGTAGATTATTTCATATCCTTCACGGGCTAATGATTGACCAAGAGCAGAGGCTTCTTTGAAATATAAATCATCGCAATCTGTACTCGAAGCACAGAAGACGCAAACTTTTCTTATTGGCATAATTTATAAATTTTCGATTACTTTTTGAAGTAATGCCCTGACGTCCAAAGCAAGTTCACCGAGTTCAGGATTTTTAATAGCCATCATAGAAGCTACTGGATCAATGGCTGCTACTTCAATTTGATTTTCGGAAATTTCCTGAACAATGACATTGCAAGGCAGCATAGTTCCGATTTTGTCTTCAGCAGTTAAAGCCCTATAAGCAAATGGTGGATTGCAGGCACCGAGAATTTTGTAATTCCTGAAATCAACATCAAGCTTTTTCTTCATAGTTGCTTTAACGTCAATTTCAGTGAGAATTCCGAATCCTTCTTTTTGAAGTTCGGCAGTTACTCTTTCGATAGCATTTTCGAAAGAAGTATTCAATGTTTTGTTAAAATAATAACTCATAAAAAAACTCCAATTTTATTATATTGCTTATTAGTTATATAGTATTAACGATAAAAATAAAAATATATTATTTGCCGTTTACTTAAATTAGAAAATTAAATTTGAATATTTTATAGGTTTCTTATGTCAGATATAATGATTGATATAAAAATTGAACCGCTTGAGGAAGGCGGATACCTGGCTTTATCTGATGATTTGCCGGGTTTTCTTGCAGAAGGACGCTCTTATAAGGAAACACTCGAAATAGCTCAGGATGTTGCAAAAAAGTTAATTGAATCATATATCGAGCATGGTGACGCACTCCCAAAGAAGATACAGCAACAACTTAATTAATTTAATAACAAATTATTTTTAACTTTCTATCAATTCTTTCTTAGAATTTCTCGCTACAATCATTTCTGCAATAGCACAAAGGATTGCAAGAATTACAAACAATTGCCATAGTTCGGTTCCGGTTCTTGCCCGTTGAACACTTTGCGCTATGTTGCGGGAATCATCAATAAATCTGATGTGAGTGTTTTTAGAAACCTGTGATTCAATATTTTTCTCAATTTCATCATTACTGACTGGTTTCAAATAGGACTCAGAAGGTAATGGATTAACAGAAATAATTGAAACAGCTTTCCCTTGCTGAGAGTAAACAATATAGTTCCCCAGGATATTCAGATTACCGAGAGATAGCACAGTTCCGTTTGGAAGGACAGCAGCCTGCTGGTAGAACTCATTTACGTTCGGATCAATGATTTTGTAATTCCCCGAAGTTGAAAACAATTTAGGTAGTGAAAGCATTACGGAATTGCCAACAACGGAGCTTATGCCTATTCCTTCCCTTCCCGATAAATAGAAAGTGCTCCTGTATATCATAGTCGGGAATAATCCGGTAAGAGGAAAGTTGCTCCATTGGGTGGATGGTTTGACAGAACAATACAATACTCTGCCATCTCCTATCCTGCTTTCGCTGAGAAAATAACCTCCTGGTATTTCAATAACAGGTGTACCCCCGGTATTAGAGAATGCCTTATATATTTTAGGTGATTCTGCAATTGCTTTACTGTTTGTTGTTCCTTTGAAAACACCTTCGAATAAAGGATGTGTTTTGTCAACAGCAGAAAATTTTGACGGGCTTGCCTCTGAATATGATAGTTGTTTTATATTACCAAATCCCAATAGGGATGTCCCATAATTGAAAATGTCAGCCGGAGATAAATCATCGGCAAAGAAAAAGCATGAACCGCCATTTCTAACATATTGTTCGATTCTATTGAAATCTGATTTAAGATAGGGACCGGCTGCGAGTATTACTAACTCATAATTTGAAAGTTCTGTACCGGCAATTTCTGCAGGATTAATATAAATCACATTAGCAACTGGCTCTTGTCTTGAAGCGGCATTAAAAACTTTTGAAATGAATGAAATGTCATTTTGATTACCAACAACAACAACATTGGGCTTATCAGGAATATTAAAACCAAAAAATCGTTTGTTATCAGCATTAAGGGCATCTTCATCAAGTTCGAGAAAAGCTTTTACAGCACCAGATTGACGAGGTTCAGCCGCCATAGATAATGTTCTTAACTGATTTGCAGGGACATCAAATGTACGCTGAGTGACTCTCTCATTGTTAAAGTACATGCTTGCTACAGCACCTGTAATATCTTTATTCGAATTATTCCTGACTATCGCTTCAACCTCGACCGGTTTTCCTTTCTGGAATATTCTGTTGATGACATTTATTGAATCGAAAGATAAATTTACTATTTCTGATTTCGACTTTGCACCGATTGGAATAAAATAAACGACGGAGGTCTTATCAAACATCTTCACCGAATCTTTGTTTTCAATATTAAGAATATTTCTTTGAGCATCAGTAATAATATATACTTCCCTGTTGAGGTTTACTGATTTATCAAGTAATTTAGAAGCCAAACGAAGCCCTGTAGCCAGGTTAGCAGCAGAATAGCTGAATATTATTTTATTTAAATCCTGTTTCAATAAATCAATATTTCTCGATAATGAATTATTATCTGATTCTTTAGTAGTAAGGTAAATAATCGAAGCCTCATCCCCTTCATTCATGCCTTCTACAATAGATTTTACAGCAAATTTTGCCTGGTTCAACCTGTTACCCAACTCATCCGAGACATCCATGCTGAATGAATTATCAATCAATATAACTGCGCTGGTTTTAGCTTTACTACCTATTACAGGTAGAGAACTTTCAATTGTCGGACGGGCAAAAGCCAGAACGAGAAAAATAATCAGTAAAGTTCTCAGAATCAATAAAATGATTTGTCTCAATTTTAACCGGCGGATTTTTGTTTTTTGGAGTTCTTTGAGAAAACGTAAAGTCGAAAACTCAACGGTTTTCAGTTTCCTGAGATTCAGCAAATGCAGAATCACAGGTATAGATGCTGCTACCAAACCAAATAATACAAGCGGATTTAAAAATTGCATAATGCGATATTATTTTCTTTAATTATTTTCAATTGTTATGCTTTGACGTTTTTAAGAGCGTTTGATTATTTGATAATTATTATATTTGAACAAACAATGTTGGACATAAATTTGGACAGAACGGTGTTCTGTCCCTACGTAAATTTATAAAGGAAGAATAATATGGCAAAACAAAATAAGTTACAGGATTTCAGAGAAAGGCGCATAAAAGGTAACGAGAAAATTTTTGCAGAAGATTTTCTCCCGTTCAAAAGATATTTCTCTTTGGACAATAAAGCTTACGAAGACGGTGCAATACCTGTAAAATATAAAGAGCTGATGGGGCTTGTAGCTTCGATGATACTGCGTTGTAATGACTGCATTATATACCACATTGATAATTGTGTCGATGTCGGATGCACTAAAGATGAACTTAATGAAGCAATGAATATTGGGCTTGTGATTGGAGGAACAACCGTAATACCACATTTGAGGCATGCGATGGAGGTGATTGAGGAGAAAAAGAAAAAAAAAAAATAATTACTAATTACGAATTATTAATTACTAATTTTTCCAGTACAGATAATTTGATTACTTATTAATGATAACAGGGATACTGAGTGATTCTCTTCCAATCAAAATCTGAATCATGTAAATCCCTGAATTAATATTCTCAGTATTCCATGTTAATATACCGTAATTTGCTGTTTCTTGTACCAATTTTGTTATACTGTATATTTTTTCCCCATTAATATCATATATATTAATTTTTGTATCTTCTATATTTAAATTATTTTTCCAATAAATCTTACTTTGAATAATATATGTTCCGGGTATCGGATAAGGTGGTGAATTCCATAAATTCGCTTTTTTAGTTTCAATTTTTTGCTCATCAATATTAACTAAAGGATTACTAATAATTTTTGCAAAATTTAATTTATAATCCCATCCCGGTCCGTGTCTCAGACTTTTACCAATTACCAGAAACCCGGTGCTATCTGAATACATGTATGAAGATATTATTGCATCTTTACCTTCAAAATCCTGTTGGAAATTTTCCCATTGACCAAATATATAGCCAGGCTCTACTGAATCCCATTTTGGATTAAAACTGCTTATATCACTTGTAAAATAAATTTTGTTATTACCTTGGAATGAAATCATAAATAACTTTGAGTGGTATTTAAATATTAGAGCATATTTATCATTAAAATAAAAATTTGCAGGATAAAATATAGAATCAAATTTGTTATTTATATAATCATATTTGTACATGATTTTATCACTTGTAGGATAAAGAATAAAATTTTCATAAACAAGGTTACTCTTATAATTTTTATCATAATAGGAGTAATCATCAGAGTTATAATTTTTCCTTAAGATTTGTGGAATTGGTACATTGACATTTACACTATCCCAGGATTTACCATAATCAGAAGATTTTAATAAAAAATAGGAATATAAATAATTTATAGTTTTCCCACTACTGTCTGCAATGTTCTCTCCTGAAGTTTTTAAATTAAGTGTAATAATACTACCATCTTTTAATTTTGACACTTGAATTAATCTATTATAATTCATGTTAATTGAGTCCAGGAAATTAAATGATTTATCAAATCGAAGAATATCATAATAATTATCATATTCCATTGCGTTAACAAAAAACAAAAACGCATCACCTAAATCTAATCCATATTTATAATATGAATAATCAAATGAATGCATTAAATTAATATCATTTGTTTTGTAAAAGTCATCACCGAAATCTTCAGTAACTAATGCAGAAGAGTCATCACTCCTGTTAATTGTATCGTACTTAGCGAAACCTCGACCGTTCGGGTCAAAATAAAAAATTTTTGGAAAAAGATATTTAATTGTACCCCTTGAATCCCGAAAATTATAATCTTTATAATTTTGAGGAAGCCAAGTAATTCCACCATCTGTAGTTTTATAAAAACTATATCCTCTGACAACATAAATAATTGAGTCACTTAGAAAATATATATTATAATAATCACCAGCGTAAAATTTACAATTGAAAAAGGATTTGAATTCAAATGATTTGCCTGAATTATAAGAAACAGAAATTAATTTGTTTGGACCTGCAGCTATAATTGTATCATTATTAATTATAACAAAATCAGAATAACATGAATAATCGTCATATTTAATATATCTTTTAGGGACCGTATCCAATATGTTAATTCTTGTTTCATAAGTTGAATCAACAGTATATTGAGATGAATCTATATTAAAATAATTATTTAGAAAATAATTATCCCCTGATGAATCTAATTTTGCCATAGGTCTAAGAAAATAAATTTCATCATTGATAATTTTATAGCAAGTGGCATTATAAATTTGATTAGTTAATTCTTTCCAGGTTTTACCTTGATTTTCCGAACATACCAAAGAAGATTTATAAAATGGTGTTTTACTAAATGGTTGATTGACAAGTGCATAAATTTTATTATTAAAAACTTTAATTCCTGAAATATTAGTACATTTAATACAGTTAATCTCATGTATCAAGTCTACTGTATCTAATTTATGATTCACCAGATTATAAATCATTAAAAGTCTATTATCTGAAATAAAATACAAGTTGATTCCATCGGTTTTTAGTTCTTGATAAGTTGATTCACTATCAAGTGTAAGAATAGAAGGAGCAATATTCATTTCTTTGTCCGATAGTAAAATTCCAGCTTTTGTCAATATAAAAATCGTATCACCTTTGAGTGTCATATCAATGATTTTTGGTTCGTCAAACATTGTATTTGTATGCCAATATGAATCATTATTATAAGTTCGAAACATAAAGTAATCGGTAACACCATAGAACTCTATGCCATCAGATTCAATCCTCATTATATTGTATTTATCTCCCCAGTTATCTTGTTCCCATGTTTTTCCGGCATCTGTTGAATAAGTCATAATGCCATAATCGCCATAGCAAATAGTTTTTTTACCATTAGTTACGATTCCACGAAAATCAGTCAACATTCTTTGTACTTTGAATGGTGGTTCCTGCGAAAGTGCAAAAATAAATGAAAAGCAGAGAAGCAAAATGAACAAGGTTTTGTTTAAAAAAGGTTTCATATTATTTCCATTAATTTATTTAAAAAAATAACTTCAACCTAATCATCCTAATATTAGAATGAATTCAAATATTAACACAGTATTATACTGCAATAACAAAAAATAATGGAAAATGTTACAGGTAGTTAAAAATATTTTATCATATTACCTTTCTAATAGTGGGAGACACTTAGCTTCGCTCAGGGTGACAAAATTAAACACACCCATTAATCCCCTCTATTTAGAGGGGGAGAAATCCCCATTAGTCCCCCTTTTACTAGGGGGGAAAAAAGGTTAATCTATCTTATACATTTCTTCTATTAAATAATGGAATTTGCGTTCGACTACGTGGCGTTTAATGCTCAGCTTGGGTGTGAGTTCGCCGTTTTCAACTGTGAAGGGCTGAGAAAGAAGCTTGAATTTACGTACTCTTTCATACTTGGCGAAATCGTTTTGCAGCCGGTCAATGTCATTTTTTATTGTTTGTATAATTTTACCGTTACCGATTAACTCTGATTGTGAATCATATTTAATTCCAAATGTATCGGCAAGTTTTTTTAATTGGTCGAAATCCGGTGTGAGTAAAGCTGTGATGTAATCACGCTTGTCGCCTATAAGAACACAATGTTCAATGTAAGGACTTTGGGAAAGTATGTTTTCGATCGGCTGAGGAGCAATGTTTTTACCACCACTGCTGACTATTATAGATTTTTTCCTGTCCGTTATTTTGAGGTTACCCTTTTCAGTCAGCTTGCCTATATCCCCGGTATAGAGCCAGCCATCTTCGTCAATTGCTTCGTTTGTAGCAAGAGGGTCATTCCAGTAACCTTTCATAATATTATCACCCTTAGCAAGAATTTCACCATCTTCGGCGATTTTGATTTCAACATTCATCAATGGAATTCCAACTGTTCCCACTTCAATTTTACCATGCCTTGTTACCGATAAAACAGGTGAAGATTCGGTTAAACCATATCCTTCAATAATGGTAATTCCGGTTGCAAGGAAAAATTCACAGACATCAACGGGCAATGCTGCACCGCCCGATGCAAATAATCTCAACCTGCCCCCGGTCCTTGCCCTGATTTTTGAAAATACAAGTTTATCAGCAATAAGATACATTGATTTTAAACCCAGTGGATTCTTACCCTCCTGTTGAGAATGGAGATAATCGAGACCTGTTTTCACTGCCCAATGAAAAATTCTTTGCTTAATACCGGACTCTTTTTCAATATTCTGGTAAATTCTTTTACGTATTAATTCGAGAAGCCTCGGCACGGTTGTCATGAGAGTAGGTCTGACTTCCGTAATATTTGTACCAACCGATTCTATAGCTTCAGCAAATGCAATTGTAGCTCCCACACATATAGGAGTATAGTATCCGGCGGTCCGTTCATAGGAGTGACACATAGGAAGAAAAGAAAGAAATACATCAGTATCGTCGAATGGAATAGCATCTTTAACTCCGATAAGATTAGCCACTATATTTTTATTTGTGAGCATTACCCCTTTCGGATTTCCTGTTGTACCACTTGTATATATAAGGGTCAACAAATCTTCAGGGGAAGCTTTCAGAGCCATCTCTTCGAATAGGTTTCTTCTTTCTTCTTTTGTTCTTAATTCAGAACCTCTGCGAATAACATTGCTCATTAATTTTACATAGATTTCCGAACTTGTAACGTCGTCATTCATTACGATTACATGTCTTAGCGATGGAATAGTATCTTTGACTTCCAGAATTTTTTTCAATTGAAAATTATTGGACACTACAATAGCAACAGCTTCGCAATCATTGTAGATATATTCTTCCTGTTTAGCGGCTAAAGTTGGAAAAACAGGGACATCTACCGCACCTATACCGGTAATGGCAAAATCAGCAATAGCCCATTCAAGACGGTTTTCTGAAACAATCCCTACCCTATCTCCGGAGTGAATGCCAAGCTCGAGCAATCCGACGGCAAAACATTCGACTTTATCTCTAACTTCTTCATAAGTTACATTAACATAATCCCCATTTTTTTTGAGCATAAAAGCTGTTTTGTCAGAACCGAATTTATTACAAATTTTTATAAACATTTCAGGTATGGTAGAGAATTGCATTGCACCTCCAAATCAATTAATTACTAATTACGAATTACTAATGACAAATTATTGGTTTTTTATCCATAAGATTGCTTATTGAAAATTCAATATAAATATAAAAAATGAAATTATGATAATTATTTTTTAATGATTCGTTAAATTGTCAGTTGTGTTATATTATATTCAATTAAATATATTATGATTTATCTCTTAGAGGAATATTATGAAAAAAGGAATATTGATAAAATTATATATAGTGTTCTTAACTTTACTTATTTTACTACCATTATTATTAAGTGCTGCAGATGGCGACACATTAAAATTGAGAACAATTGAATTCGGGCAAACAAAAAACGGAAAATATATATTTCCACCTGCTACAGAAAGGTTTGAAAGAATTCTAATGAATTACAAGTTAAAATGTCCGTGCGGAGAATGGGATTATATTGCCAATGTTTTTGTGGAGCAATATTATGCACCATCTTTTCGAATAAATTACAGAACTCAAGATACAGCGAGATTTATGCTTGATACTTCATGGAATTATACATCCGGAATTGTTGGCAGTAATCTTGTGATTGACTCAACACCTAAAACTCAGGTATTATTAAAATTTTATAATGACCAGGATTATCCAACAAAAACCACCGATTCAATGTGGGTGTGGCAGGAATATTACACTTACACATTTGATGCTCAAGGTAACAAAACAGATTCGACACTTGTTCAAGCTGATTCTACTATATACCTAACTAGAAAAAGGGTGTATTTTTCTGATTCAGTTACTATAACAGACAGGTTTGAAATAATGAGGTATATTACACCGTATGGCAACGGTCTCAGTCTTGGTGCGGGTTTTAATTGGGTTATTGATATATCGGATTTCGAACCATTTTTGCATGATACAGTCTTTATTAATGCACCAAACGGGCAGGAAGCACTCGAACTGACTTTTGATTTTATAAAAGGAGTTCCGCCCAGAGATGTTGTCAGACTCGAAAGAATTTATGATGTTTTTGCAAACTATAATAAGAATTTTGAATTGAGAGTTCCGCCCAAGCAAGTGCAGTTTACAAATGATGATAAAATGGCGAGATTGAAAATCATACAAACCGGACATGCAATGAATGTATATGACGGTTGTTCGGAATTTTGCAGGAAGCAGGCTTTTGTTAAAATAAACGGAACTCAAAGATATGATAATTTTATCTGGAGGGATGACTGCGGAAGAAATCCTGTTTATCCTCAAAATGGCACATGGAATTTGATGCGTTCAAACTGGTGCCCCGGTGCAGAGGTAAGATATTATGATTACGAGCTGACTCCATATATAACACCCGGTCAAGCTTCTACTATTGATTACGATATGGAATATTATGATGCCCCAATAGTGGGAAGCGGGTATGTCAACCCTGAATGGAGAATTACAGGATATATAATTACATATTCAAGTCCTAATTTCAGTAATGATGCGGCACTTGTAAATATAATAGCACCTAATAATAATCCTTTTTATAGAAGGTTCAATCCGATAGCAAACAATCCCAGAATAATCATTAAAAATAATGGCGGTAATTTATTGACAAGTTTGGATATTGACTATGGAATTATAAATGGAAATACAGCATCTTATCATTGGACAGGCAATTTAAAAATAACCGATACAGCTATTGTTACTCTTCCGAATTTTGATTGGGGTGATTTAAGTAATCCCGACAGGAAATTCTTTGCAGAAGTTTCGAATCCCAATGGAGCAATTGATGAATATTTACCAAATAACAGAGTCGAAACCGGCTTTAATTTAACCCCAATTTATTATAATGACCTTATAATTGAGTATAAAACGAATAAATATGCAAAAGAACAGTATAATTATACATTGAGAAAGTTAGACGGCACTCTTATTAATTTCCGGGATAATATGGAAGATTATACTCTTTACAGAGATACATTCAATCTTGAAGATGGTGAATATGAATTCATTTTCAGAAATGTAGAAGGGTATGGAATTAATCACTGGTTTTTTAGAGATAACCAGGGCTGGGGGGCAGGATATGTTAATTTAATAAACAGAGGAAATGTAATTGATTTTAATGATGATTTCGGTACCGAGATTTTTCATCAATTCAGAGTTGCACCGAAGCCTGGAATATTAGTGTCAATTGATACACTGAAATTTGGAAATGTTAAAGTCGGTGAAAGTAAATTTCTTTCATTTGATATTTACCCTGTAAATAGTAAAGGAGTAGATATTTCAAGACTGCAAATTATATTCGGGGATAAGAAAGGTTATTTCATTTCATCAACCGAACCGCCACTTGGAGTTGATCCTATTCATATTGATTCAGGTTCAGTGATGACAGTTACGATAGAATTTAAGCCTCCAAAAGAAGGGATTCAAAACTCAACCTTGAACATTATTAATAATGATGATTTGAATTCGACATACACTGTGAAACTAACCGGGTTTGGTACAGATCCCAACTCAGTTAGAACTAATTCAGATGAGTTACTAATTCTTGAAATCTCACAAAATCCAATTTCAACAAATGCAGAAATCAAATTTGGAAATGATAATTTCGTTAGCTCAAAGGCAAGATTGGTGCTATATAATTCATTAGGTCAGCTCGTCAAACTACTATATGATGGATTGCTTGACGATATACACAGTTTAAATTTATCGGCTGATGGAATTGATTCAGGCATATATTATATGGCTCTAACAATGGATGGTAAGACATTGACAAAGCCGGTTGTGGTTGTGAAGTGATTTAACTATAAGTACAATTGTGAATTATTAATTCTTAATTGTGAATTTTTCTTATATTTGCTTTCTCATAACCTTATTATTCATTCTGAAAGTGTAATATGTCTGTTCCACATAAAATTATTTTAAATAAAATCAAACTTACATCAAATCAAATCGAAACCACCGACCGCCAAATAGACAAACTCGTCTATGAACTGTATGAATTAACTGAAGAAGAAATTAAGGTGGTGGAGGGAAATTAACAATTAAAAATTAAAAATTAAGAATTAAGAAATGAGGGGAAAGGATATAAGTGTGATTTATTATGGATAAAGACATTATTGTTTTCTATAGGACATTAATTCAATATTTTGATTTACAATATTTTCATCAATTGTTTTCAAAAAAAAATTATGATAATGAAAATAAATTTCTTTTAATTAGGCAATTTATAATACCTATACATAACTTGAATAAAACACTTGATGAATTAAGTCCTTATTTAAGAAATAATAATAATTTAATTATTGCTAAAAGGAAAATTAAAAGTCAATTAGTTTTTTATAATCATTTAAGAAATAGAATTTCAGGTCATCTTGATGATTCGATTATTGAGAAAGCCGTTAGGGAGAATCCTTATATATTTGATAAATTAATAACTAAAGATAATATTTTTAATTCCCAATTCTCAATTAATATATATTTTCTTGAAGAAGGTATTAATTCTTTTATCGATGAGCACCCTAAACAAGATATATTAGATAGAAAGTACGATTTAATGATTTATGATCATATTATTCTAAATATGTTATATGATTTCATTATTGAATGTTTAACATTTTTAAAGGAAACAATTAATTTATTACTTGAAATTATACCAAGAACTTATTTTGATGATGAAATATACAAAAAGATGAAAAAATGGTTACCAGATTCATTATAACAAATAAACGCCCTTGTCTATTAGTTGTACGGCTTAACCGAAGAAGAGATAAAAATAATTGAAGGAGATTAAATTATGAATTGTTTTGTAATAATAAAAGAAATTTTAATAGCTTTAGCAGCCTTGATTGGTTCCGTAGTTGCCATAGCTGGTTTAACAATTTGGAGAAAACAATTAAAAGGTAAAGTAACATTTGAACTTTCACGCCGCTTACTTACTAATACTTATCTTTTAAGAGAAGCCATTAAAAGTGTAAGAAATCCATTAATGTATGAGGGTAAAAAGCCACCAAACGATAGTCCTTATTATAATGACACAAAAGGTGAAAATTATTATTTTCAACTTACGGGATATGAAATTAGGTTTAAATATGTAGATGATGCTAAATCAAAATTGAATTCTGATATTTTAGAAAGTGAAGTATTTTGGGGTAAAGATTTGAAAAATGCTTATGATGAGTTATTTAAGTTATTAAATAAACTTTCAGTAGGAATACAAATGTTTTTAGAGAGAAATAATCCTAAAAGTATTCATGATATTCAATATTCAAAGCAACAGTTATTAGAAGAAAAAAATATTATGTATAAAATATATGATGATTCAAAGGATGAATTTGAAAATCAAGTTAATAATTCAATTACCAAAATAGAGTCTCTAATTCGTCCACATTTGGATAAGTTTAAATAATATTTGTTTTAAAATTATGATTTTGGTAAAAAAAGGAAAAATATTCAAACCATTATTTAATAAAATATATAATTCTTGGATAACAAAATTATTTTTTTTATTATCAACTACTTTTTCCATTTTTTCCTTTATTGATAATCCTCCAACATTTATATTTAATATTTTTAGAGGTGAAAAACTAAATTTAACAGGTGATTGGAAACTTATTAATATTGTTGAAAATTCTAATAAGTCTCGTTTTAATAATTTTCATTTTACTTTTTATATGACAATGTTGCAAAAGGGTAATATATTAGAAGGGGAGGCAGAGAAGGTTAAAGAGAATAACAAGAATATTATTGGCGCAAATAGGATCCATTTAGATTTAAAGGGTAGAATGGTAAATGATAG
The DNA here is from genome assembly GCA_016219595.1 of Ignavibacteriota bacterium. Classification (GTDB taxonomy): domain Bacteria; phylum Bacteroidota; class Ignavibacteria; order Kapaibacteriales; family UBA2268; genus XYC2-FULL-35-21. Next base: position 19,801 of record JACRLY010000036.1, read on the forward strand.
TGTAATAATTACTTTTAATGAAAAGGGTAAAATAAGAGAGACAATTGGAACAATGTATTTAAAGATAAAAAATAATGGTTATAAACTTAAAGGATTTTTTATTTCGACTGCTGCTGATAGCAAAGGTAGTTCTGTAGCTGAAAGGTTTGATTATTTATCAAAATAATCACATTAATCAAACAAATCACCGTTCAGACAACTTGCGTCCCTGAGTGCACCAAAATTTCCCTTCCTTGAGGAAGGGTTTAGGGTAGGTGTAAAAAGTATAATCATCATAATCACATAAATCACACAAATCCAAGTTCAGACAACTTGCGTCCTTTGAGTCTCCGCGTCCCTGCGTGCACCCAAATTTCCCTTCCTCGAGGAAGGGTCAGGGTAGGTGTAAAACAATCAGCGAAATCACATTAATCAGCTTAATCCAAGTTCAGACAATTTACTCCCATATCCTTATCTTTGCGCCGCGTTCTTTGCAAAACAATGTCGGGCTGAATCCAGTCAATACCGGTATTCATGGGATTTCTCCCTTTACTAAAGGGAAACCAAGAGGGATTATTAATTAAATATAACCACCATTCAGAATTCAAAATTTCTAATTCGGGTGAGGTTAAATTTAAAATTTAAAATTCAAAATTCAAAAAAATGAAAATGATGTCAAATCTGCTCCGGATGCACAAATCTGCACCTTTTTGGCTCTCTTTAACCACAATTCACCCTCTAGGATGAAATGTTTTGTGTACCTCTTTTATATAATCTCTATCCAAATGAGTGTAAATCTGTGTAGTTGAAATATCCGAATGACCAAGCATTTCCTGGACAGCACGCAGGTCTGCTCCCCCTTCGAGAAGATGAGTGGCAAAGGAATGCCGGAGCATGTGTGGATGAACATGAACATTTAATTCGGCAAGCCTTGCCGAATAATCAAGAATTTTCCATATTGACATCCGTGATAATTTTGTACCTCTTTGATTCAGAAAAAGAATATCATCGGTATCAGCTTTTTTATTAAATAAATGCCTTGCTTTTTTTAAATATTCTATAATCCAGTTCAGCGCTGAATTGCCAATAGGCACAATTCTTTCTTTAGAACCTTTGCCAAAGACTCTTATAATTTCAGCATCATAAATAATATCTCTTTGTTTCAAAAAGCAAAGTTCAGAAACCCGCAGACCACATGCATACATAGTTTCGAGTATTGCCCTATCACGGATTCCTGCCGGTTTATTCGTATCAGGTTGTTCGAGGATGCGGTTAATATCATCTACCGACAGTGTATCGGGTAATTTTCTTGATGTTTTAGGCAAATCAATTACATCGGTAATATTTTTTTCGGTAATACCAGATGAAAAAAGAAATTTATAGAGGCTCCTTATAGAACTAAGGTAACGGGAGCGACTTTTGACTGACAATCCTAAATCATCCAAAACCTGTAAAAAGTCAGTTACATTTTGAGATTGTGCATTGGAAAATTTAATGACCTTTTTGGAAATTAAGAATTCTGCGAATTGTTTCAGGTCGTGATTATATGAAGTTTTAGTATTGTCTGACAATCCTTTTTCAAGAGAAATGAATTGAATAAATCTGTTTATTTCTCTTTGAATTTCTTTAGAAAGAACTATAACATTTAAATTTTCACGCATCATTGCCCGTTACCCGAATCAAGAACAGTATCAGATTTTTCTTCGGGTATTTCTTTGTATTCAACTCGCGGATGTGAAATACTTTGTATAAACTTAATACATGTTTCCTTGATAATATTAATATCGGTCATTGTCAAATTCGATTCATCCAGCTGACCGTCGAGGAGTTTGTCTTTCAGACTTCTGTCAACAGCTTTTTCAAGGTCTTCTTTTTCCTTGAAAGGAACTCTGGATAAAGCTTCGATTGAATCGCAAATCATTACAATAGCTGTTTCCTTTGAATTAGGTTTCGGACCCGGATAACGGAAATCCTCATCATTAACGGGTTCCCCATCAGCCATTTCTATAGCTTTAGCATAAAAATGCTTGACTAAAGATGTTCCGTGATGCATTGGGATAAAATCAATCAGACGTTGTGGGAGTTTGCTGTCATGAGCTATTTTTATACCATCCACAACATGATTTTTAATAGCATCGGCACTTTTTCTCGGTGAAAGCATTTCATGTTTATTGTCAATATCAATCTGATTTTCAGAAAAATATTCTGGTTTGGATATCTTTCCTATATCATGGAAATACGCCCCGACTTTTGTTAATAATGGATTTGAGTTGATAGCAATTGCACATCTTTCAGCCAGTTGTGCCATAGATAAAGTATGCTGATAAGTACCTGGTGCAAGTTCACTCAATTTAGTTAAAATCGGGTGATTCAGATTTACATACTCCTGCAATCTCAGGTCAGTAGTAAAATTCGTTGTTCTTTCTATGACAAAAAGTAGACCGTAAGTAACTAACGGTGAAAAAGAAGAATTTACTAAAGCCATTAAAAGTTTATTTAACGAAGCAGAAAAATCAGCAGAACGTTCCAGTCCGATAACGATAATTGAAACCGATAATCCAATTAAAATATAAAATATCGAAAGAAACATCTGGGTTCTGCTTTGTATATCCCTTACGGTATATGCTGCAAGAGTTCCCGCAAACATCATCGAAATACCAACATCATAATCATTACCCCTTATACCGGAGACCATTAAAGCCATAGTAACAGTAACATAGAATGCAGTACGTGAATCAAATACAATTGCCGACAGCATGGAGAATGCCGGGAGCATAATTAAAAATTCAAGTGGCAATGGTGTAGAAATTTCAATTGAGAGCCATGACATGAAAGCAATTAAAATTAATAATACACTCAAAATTGAGATTTGAAGATTATCGTAGAATATTTTTTTCCTGATGAAAAAGAGATAAATTAAAAGTATTGTGTATATCAAAACCGAATGTCCGAAACTTCCGAGAAAGTACCAAATTGAATAAATGCTTTCACTCCGCAGTAATTTTGAATTTTCGTAAGAGCGTATTTTTTTTAATATTTCATTTGTTACAACCTGTCCTTTTGATACAATAGATTCTCCTTTTCGAACCATTCCTTCTGTTTTTGCTACAGACTGTTCCGATAGTAAGAAAGCCTGGTCAGTCAGTGATTTTGAGTAAACCAGGTTAGGAACTGCACATCTTGAAATAATTTCAAGTGAAATTTCGATTGCAGCATTTGATATTTTATTATTAAGATATTTGGATGCCTTTTCACTAATTGTAATGGAATCCGACAACAAGTCTTTTGAAATAATTTTAATATTATTAGGAGGTAATTGTATTGTTACTTCATTATTCTTCAATTGAGCTAAACTAATATTTGTCAGCCCATATCTATATACTTCCGCAAGATAATATTTTATTAATTTTACCATAGAAGTAAGGTCTTTTTGTTTTTGAGCAAGACTCATGCCGTCAAATTTTCTAAGTTCATCTATAGTAAAAAATGCACCAATATTATTTGGAGTATTATTAATATAGTTCTGAAGATTGGATATTATCAGGTTAAATACCTTCATTGATTGATTAATTGAAGAAGTCTCCAAAGCAAAAACAGGAAGTGTTTTTTCCTTTGCTTTACTGACCTCTTTATTATATTCACTCAAATCCTTAAATATTGGATATGTAAATTCTGCAACCAATGGCTGGCTTGTCCATATATTACCCGGTTTAGCGCTGAATTTCAAAGATATGCTTTTCTGAGTATTGAAATGAAATGAAAAGAAAAATGTGCAAAAAAGTGCTGTCAAAATGAAAATTATCACTTTTGTCCGTTTCGAATATCTAAGTCCTTTTCCTGAATGAGGTATAGATTCAGATTCTTTATACCTTATTTTCTTTAACAGTGTCTTTTTTGTTTCAGTCATAATTCATCAAATTATTTTATGATTAAAGATAAGTCATTTAAATTAATAAAATAAATTCTTAGGTACGCTAAGAATGACACTTAAATTATATATCAAAAATAATAAAAAGAAAGTTACGTTTCAGAAAAATATAATGACATTAAATAGCTAATTACAAATTTAATTTAAAATTCAAAAAATATGAATTGTATATACTTGCCGGAATTATCAAAATCATTGAATGGTTTCCCTATAACCACTGAAGAATTAAAACATATTAAAGCTCTAAGAATAGGAACTTTTGAAAAATTATTAGCTACAAACGGAAAAGGATTGTCAGCAATAGGAAAAATATCAATTGATAGTAAAAAACCTTTATTTAATCCTGAAGAGTTTTTTGAAAATACCGGCGAAAATAATTTTAAATCAGGTCTAGCATTAGGAATTTTAGATAACAAGGACAGGTTCGAATTTGCACTAGAAAAGGCTGTTGAATTGGGAATTAATGATTTCTTTCCACTAATATCTGAATTCACGCAAAGAAAAACTGTTAATATAGACAGATTAAAATCTAAAGCAATATCATCGATGAAGCAATGCTGCCGTTCATTTTTACCATTAATTCATGAACCTGTTACCATAGAAGAATTGAATAATCAATCAATTTCATACGAAAGAGTTGTATTAGCAGATATTAATGGTAAAAAATTCGAATCTTTTGAACAGGAAATATCTACACTTGTAATAGTCGGACCAGAAGGCGGATTTAGTAATAATGAAATTGAAAAAATCGATAACGATAAAAGATTAATAAAGCTTAATCTTGGCAACAGAAGATTGAGAGCAGAAACTGCGGCGATAGTGGCATTGGGTAAACTTTCTTAATTTAACTATTTTTAGACCTGATTTTCCTGATTTTTTCCCTGGCTTCCTGTGCGTAAATTGAACGGGGATACTTTACAATCAACCGGGTATAATAATTTTCAGCATCTTTTGTATTATTTTCATTCAAATATGAGTCCCCAATTAACAGATGAGAAATATCTCCATAAATTGTATCCGGATTTTTTTCAAGAAATTCCGATAATAATTTTCTTACCTGTAAGTAATTAGCTTTTTGAAATTCTATTTTCGCCTGCCTTACCAAACTCTGTTCAGCCAAATCGGAACCTGAAGCGGTTTCAATAATTTGTTTATAAAAAATTAATGCCTGGTTTGTATCTTTCTGCAATTCACGAAATTCTGCTTCGGCAAATAATTTTAAAGCTTGTGTGAATTGTTTATTCTGGTCAATCAGGATTATTTTGTTTAATGCATCATTGGCAATATCCGAGCTTGTATTCGCCGATACATTTGTATATAATGTGAAAGCTGAATCAATATTCCCTTTATAATATTGTATCTGGGCTAAAAGGAATGATGCTTTATCTACCTCAAAAGGAGAATATCTTTTATATTTATTTATAACTTGTGAATATGATTCTGAAGCATCATCCATTTTATTATCCATCATATCGATAGAACCGAGGAGATTTAAAGCTGTAGCTGTAACGGGCTGCTGTGGAAATTGTTTGATAATAGACTTCAATTCTTCTTTTGCAGTTTCTTTGTCATTCATATAATCGAGTGAAAGCTGTGCGATTCTCAATCTTGAATCTGCCGCAGTCAAATCATATGAATATTCCTTTACAATCTGCTTATATCTTGATATTATTTTCTCTATAGTCTCTTTCGCAATATTAGGATTTTCCTGAATTTTATATTCAAGAGTACGTGCAAAACCAAAGAGAGAGGTCAGGAAATGAGGATTGTTTTTCCCTTTGGCTATGACCATATCATAAGCCTTCAAAGCAATATCAAAATTTCCATCTTGCTTAGAATCATTTGCAAATCTTGCAATTTCAGTACCGATTCCACCCGTCAAATTATCTAATTTATTAAAAATATCTAATGCCTTTTCGGGATTTACCGATTTCAAGAACCAACCGTACAGTCTTAAATAAAATTGGTTATTGTCATTACCTGATGCTTTTTTATCCAATTCCTTATCAATATATTCATTAGCTGATTTGCCTGTCATCAAGGCTGAAAGCCTACCCTGCGCCATAGCTAAATTCTTATCAGATTCAAATACATCAAGTATTTCATCCACACCCTTTACATAATCAGCAACTGCGATGTATAAAGGAATCAACTTTTCAGAAAAAATAAAACTGCCTTCATATATTTTTTTACCATCTTCAAGTGTTGATATTGCTTTATCGAATAACATAACTGAAGACTGTGATTCGGCAACATCAATATAAATTTCCGGATTTTTCGGAGGCATGGAAAGAGCCTCCTGCCACGAATGATTAGCTTCATTTGTTTTACCTGTCCGCCAGTATAACTCACCCGACAATATTATCAGGTCAGCAGATTGTTGGATTTTCAGATGTTCTTCAATAATTGAAAGAAGTGCTGAATATTGATGTAGAACCTTATAGGAACGGATTACAGCATCTAAGTATTTTTTATTTTTAGGAGTGATTTTGTAAATTTCATAATAAAGCCTCGATGCATTTTCAAAATCTCCGGTTTTTTCATAAGCTTCAGCTAACTGATATTTTTGCACAGAAGAATTCTGGGCATATACAGTAAAAAAGCAAAGCACAAAAATCAATATATATATTATTTTTTTCATTAACTTCCATAAAATTTGCTAATAAGACGCAAGGCACATAATCCTGTTGTTTTTGTAAGGTAATGACTTTTTTATCAGTAAATTTTAAGTTAAATTTATTGCTGTTTAAATCACAAAAATATTTTAAATTTTATATGAAAATCGTCAAAACATTAGCATTAATTTTTGCAGCACTTGTCATCTCATTTTTTTTGTATTCATTTTTTCTTCCATCTGATTATACAGTAAATCGAAAAATCTCAATTTATTCAAAAAATGATATTGTCTTTGCTTATATAAATAACCTGCATTCATGGGAAGACTGGTCTGACTGGACAGTCAAACAAGACTCCACATTAAGAATCTATTACAAAGGTCCGGTTTCGGGAAGAGGGGCAATCCAATTGTGGAATTCTAACAGAATGGGTAAAGGAAGTATTGAAATAACTAAAAGCATTACACCTAATGAAGTTGAATACTTGATGAAAATAGACAAAGAAGATTATATTTCAAAAGGAAAATTCAATTTGAAACAAACTTTTTTGGGAACTGAGATTAATTGGACTATTAAAGGTGAAGTCAGTTGGAATCCCATTGCTAAAATCTTTAGTTATTTTTATATGGATAAGTTTATGGGACCTGATTTGGAAAGAGGATTGAAAAATCTGAAAAAATTAATTGAGAACAGAAATCAAGTTTAAATAAATTGTAAAATCATTATGAAAAATTTAGTTTTAATTTTCTTGATAATTTTGATTGCACTGACTGTAAAATCTAATTCATCAGATTCTTTAATAGAACAAAGTCTGAATATGTTTGATTTGGATTTATACAAAGGGCAAGTTGAAACTCCCAAACTAAGACTCGGACATTACAGTTATGAATTTGCCGTCGATTCTAATTCCGAATTAAACCAAAAGTATAATATCAAACATTTATACAAAATTTGGCACATTTTACCTCACACATCAGCAGATGAAGCAGGATTATTAATCGGCGACACTTTGATTTATCTTGAAGGAAAACCTATTTATGATTCAACATCAAGAGGTGATGATTATCTTGAATATTATACTCAGACAAAAAAAGAGGGAGATATAATTAAATTGTCTGTCTTAAGAAATAATGAATTAATAGAAATCCCTATTAAATTGATTGCAATTAAAATATCTGTCCTTAAATTTATTGACCCGGGAATAGGTGAAATAAAAAAGGATTCCTGGCTGCAAAAAAAAATCAATGAGTTAGGATTAACAGATTGGGCTGATTCAATAAAAAAGCAGATGGCTGAAGCATCTGTTTCAGATTATAATAAAATAGCATATTCGGATAAACCTAATCCATGGAGATTGAATGCAATAACATACCTGCATCGCTATCCGATGAGAATTGGAGCATATTCCAGGTATATTGTAAATGATATTTGGGATGCTTATAATAACTCTGAAGCTAACGGTGGTTTTCAAAACATTATCGGCAGAATTGCTAAATACAACGACTTAGAATTTAATGCTGTAACAATAAAAAATAAACCAAATAATATAAATGAACTAAATTTATTCCTCGCTTCAATACAATCCGAATTAGATAAAGCATACTCACCTGTTAAGGATAGTCTTGGATATGTGATAAATGAATTACTAAAATTGTTACAGAATGATGACAATTATGAAACTGAGCTCGCAAAAACAAAGAACGAAACTGAAAGAAAAAGAATCAGGAATGAATATGAACAGAGACTCGCAGGTGTTTTCAGAAAAGCAAATTCTGTTGATTTAAAATCAATAATAGGTGGTATAATTAAATTGAGTTCTCTAATTGATAAAAGCTGGCTGATTGATTTTATCGGGAAACTGCCATTGAAAGAATTTGAAAAAAATTATTATGTAATTCCGGGAGTAGAGGGAGAAGTACTGTACTTCTGGGTCGACGGGAATAAAAAATATATTATTGGCGGAAAGAAAACAAACAGGTATACAGGTAACTTCAATTTAATTATTGATGTCGGAGGAGATGACATTTACGAAACCGAACCCGTGAAATATGGGTCATTCAGATTTATTGCAGATATGCAGGGAAACGACACTTATTTAGATAAAAACGGAGAAGGGAGTGGTTTAGGATGTATAGATAT
>JACRLY010000037.1 GCA_016219595.1 Ignavibacteriota bacterium
AAATGAGGTCATGGATAGTTAATAAGAACACGCTATCAATGTGTTCGCGTAAAATCCACCTGGATGATTTTCTAATGATGAGCCATAGTGCTGCGAAATCCCTTGAACAGGGCAGCGATTCCATTCTTGCTGATGCACTGGAAGCTGTAATAGCGGCGATTTATCTCGATTCCGGTATAGACTCTGCAAAAAAGTTTATACTTAATACTTTATTGCCTGTCACGATGAATAAAATGGTTATGGTGGATACTAATTATAAAAGTATTCTTCTCGAAAAAGCACAGGGAGAAGGTAAACCGATACCAAGGTATGAAGTAATTAATGAAAAGGGACCTGACCATGATAAAGAGTTTACAATAGCAGTCTATATTGGGGAAGAACTATTAGGCACAGGTAAAGGTAAGAATAAAAAACAGGCAGAACAGATGGCTGCCTATGAAGCATTGCATTAGTATAAAAAAAATCTTATTCTAATAGAAACACATCGAAATAACTTTAAAAAGTCATTCAAAATCAGCCTAAAAATCCTTATTTTTGTAATCTAAATAAATTTTATTTTGAATTTGTTATTGAAGATTTGGATTATGGAACAATTGATATTTGAAAAGAGCAGAAATGGAAGAAAAGGTTACACATTACCCGGACTGGATGTTCCGGAAATTGAAAAAGATAAGTTAATTGGAAAAAATAATACGAGGAAATCAGAGCTCGGATTGCCTGAAGTAAGTGAGAATGAAATAGCAAGACATTTCGTAAAATTATCGCATTTGAATTACTGTATAGAGGAAGGAGTTTATCCTCTCGGCTCATGCACAATGAAGTATAATCCAAAAGTAAACGAGAAAACAGCGTCTATCGCGGGATTTGAAGAATTGCATCCATGTATTGATGAAAAATATTCACAAGGTGCATTGCAGTTAATGTATGAACTTGGCGAATGTTTGAAGGCAGTTGCCGGTTTGCAGGGAGTCAGCTTACAACCTTCAGCCGGTTCCCAGGGTGAACTTACAGGTATACTTATGATAAGAGCATATCATCTTGACAGGGGAGACCTCAAAAGAACAAAAATACTTATTCCGGATTCTGCACATGGAACTAATCCTGCTTCTGCGGCAATTGGCGGTTTTGAGATAGTAAGTATTAATTCCAATGCTGATGGTAAGGTAGATATAGATGAAATAGAAAAAAAAGTTGGAAATCATGTTGCCGGATTCATGCTGACAAATCCTAATACTCTTGGCATTTTTGAAAATCAGATTGTCGAAATTGAAAAACTTATACATGGCTGCGGCGGTTTAATGTATATGGATGGTGCGAATCTAAATGCACTGCTTGGTGTAGTCAGACCCGGAGATATGAAATTCGATTGTGTACATATCAATCTGCATAAAACTTTTGCAACACCCCATGGCGGTGGTGGTCCAGGTGCTGGACCGGTTTGTGTAAGTGAAAAACTTATTCCATATTTACCAATACCACAAATTATAAAAGAAAATGACAAATTCATTTTGAAAGAAGATAACTCTAAGTCAATCGGTAAACTCCATACATATTTCGGAAATTTCGGTGTATTTGTAAGAGCATATACTTATATAAGAATGAACGGTGCAGAAGGATTATTCGGAATCAGCAAGAATGCAATCATTAATGCTAATTACCTCAAAGAAATGCTCAAAAAAGATTTTGAATTTCCATTTGATGACAGATGTATGCATGAGTTTGTTATGAGTGGCGACAAGCAAAAGAAAATTGGTGTATCGACAAAAGATATGGCTAAGAGAATGCTTGATTACGGATACCATGCTCCGACAATATATTTCCCGCTCATCGTCCACGAAGCTATGTTGGTTGAAACTACTTAAACTGAAATAAAAGAGAGTATTGATAAATTTGCTGAGACGCTTATTTCTATCGCTAAGGAAGCAGAGACAAACAAGGATTTAGTTTTAAATGCTCCAATAACAACACCTGTAAAAAGATTGGACGATGCTCTGGCTGCGAGAGATTTGAATATCTCCTGGTTTTCTAAGAAGAAGTAAATTATTTTAATTCTGAAAATAATTATAGATTTAATATTTTATGGTTTTTAATATGATTTCAATAAATAATGCAATAAATAAAATTTCGTTTTTTAGATTGAGATTAATAACATTATTATTAATCATTTTTATTTTTGGATTATTAAACCTTAATGCTGCAATTAATAAAAAAGATGAAATATATTTCAGGGAACAGGGATTAACAAAATATAAAAAAGGCAATTATTCAGAATCTATAAAATATTATACAAAAGCAATTAAAATCAATTCTAAATATGAAACTGCTTATCTCGAACGTGGATTGGCTTACTTTATGTCCGGGAAAAATGATGAGGCTGTAACTGATATTTCAAAAGCTATAAAATTAAACAATAAAAATCATTTGGCTTATTACAACAGGGCATTGGTATATAACAGAATGGATAAACAGGATTCTGCAATACAAGATTATACTAAAGCTATTGAATTGAATACAAAATTTTCTGAAGCTTATACAAACCGTGGGTTGACATTTAAAAAAATTGAAAAATATAATGAGGCATTATTGGATTTTCATAAAGCAATTGAGTATAATCAAAAAAAATCTGTGAATTATTTAAACCGGGGTTTGATATACGCAAAATTGAAGAATATCGAAATGTCTTTAAATGATTTGAAAACTGCATTAGAGTTAGATCCCGGCAATTTAGAAGCACTCTATAACAGGGGATTAATTTATTTCAGAAATGAAAATCAAAAATCGTTAATTTTGTAAGTTATTTTAATTTTAAAATTAATGAAAGTTCTTATAGAATATTTCATTCAATCCATTTATTTTTTAGGTGTAAACAATAATGATTTCATTAAGTGATAAAATAGTTCCAACTATTCTGGAAGATGAATTACAAAGCTCTTATCTTGATTATTCAATGTCTGTAATTGTATCCCGTGCATTACCTGATGTACGTGACGGATTGAAACCTGTTCACAGGCGAATATTGTATGGAATGCATGATTTAGGCATGCAACCTAATAAACCTTATAAAAAATCTGCTCGTATCGTCGGTGATGTTCTTGGTAAATATCATCCGCATGGTGACAGTGCAGTATACGATGCAATGGTTCGTATGGCACAGGAATGGTCATTAAGGTATCCGTTGGTTGACGGGCAGGGAAATTTTGGTTCAATCGACGGGGATTCACCTGCTGCCATGAGGTATACAGAAACACGTCTCGGCTGGCTCGCCACGGAAATGTTAAAGGATATTGATAAAAACACTGTAGATTTCCTGCCGAATTTTGATGAATCGCTGGAAGAACCGTCTGTTCTGCCGTCAGTCGTTCCGAATCTGCTTGTGAACGGAGCAAGCGGCATTGCAGTAGGTATGGCAACAAATATACCTCCTCATAATTTGAGAGAAATTATCGACGGGTTACTTGCAATAATAAAGAATGAGAATATAACTTTTGAAGAAATCACAAAAATTGTTCAGGGACCGGATTTCCCGACTGGCGGTGAAATTCATGGTTATACAGGAATAAAAGATGCATACAGGGATGGAAGAGGAAAATTGATTGTCAGAGCTGTTGCTAAGGCTGATAAACAAAAGAGCGGGAAAAGTGCGATAATCATTACAGAATTACCTTACCAGGTAAACAAAGCGAGTTTGATAGAAAAAATTGCTGAGCTTGTAAGACAGAAAACCTTAGAAGATATTTCAGATATTCGTGATGAGTCAGACCGTGACGGAATCAGAGTTGTGATCGAACTCAAGCGTGATGCAATTGCTGAGGTCGTTCTCAATAATTTATATAAGCATACCCAAATGCAGGTTACATTCGGATGCAATATGCTGGCATTAGTTAATGGAATGCCAAAAACACTAAGCCTGCTCGAGATGATGAAGCTATTTGTTGAGCACCGCAATGTTGTGATTGTAAGAAGGTCAAAGTATGAACTTGATATTGCAGAAAAACGAGCTCATATATTAGAAGGTTTTCTAAAAGCATTGAATCATCTTGACGAAGTAATAAAAACCATTAAGGAATCGAGAGACCCTAAGGTTGCTTCAACTAATCTGCAGGCGAGATTTGAGTTATCAGAAGAACAGGCGAAAGCTATACTCGAAATGCGTCTTCAGAGATTGACAGGATTAGAAAGAGAAAAAATTCACCAGGAATATAAAGACATACTTCAGACAATAGAAAGACTCAATATTATATTAGGAAGCAAGACCGAACAGATGAGAATAATTTCTGATGAACTTACAGAACTGAAAAATAAATACGGCGATGAAAGAAGAACAAAAATTTACCCTGAAGCTAAAGAGATAACAATAGAAGATATGATAGCCGATGAAGATGTGATAATTACAATTAGTCATAACGGTTACATTAAAAGAACTCCTGTTTCAAACTACCGGAATCAAAATAAAGGAGGAAGAGGTTCACAAGGAGTCGGTACATACGATGATGATTTTGTAGAGCATGTTTTCCGTGCATCGACACATCATTATTTAATGTTCTTTACTGATAAGGGAAGGTGTTATAAAGTCAAAGTATATGATTTGCCTGAAGGAAGCCGTACAGCTAAAGGTCGTTCAATGGCAAACGTAATTCAGAAAACAAATGAAGAGACTGTTACAACATACTTGCCCGTAAAGGATTTCATGGAGAAGTATTATATTGTAATGGCAACCAAAAATGGAGTAATAAAAAAATGTGAGCTTTCGGATTTTGCAAATATTCGTACAACCGGAATAATAGCAATAAATCTTGCAGATAATGACGAATTGGTTAAGGCAAAGCTAACCGACGGCAATTGTGAAATTTTGATTGGTACCAGGAATGGAGTCGCATGCAGGTTCCATGAAGATGATGTCCGTGCTATGGGAAGAACTGCAGCGGGTGTCAGGGGTATAACCCTGAAAGATGATGATTATGTTGTTTCTCTGGTTTCAGTTCTCCATATTGATTCTTCAATAATTGTAGTTGGAGAGAAAGGTCTTGGAAAACGAACCGCTTTTAAAGATTTCAGGTTGACAAGACGAGGTGCTAAGGGTGTAATATCTATGAATATAACGGATAAGACAGGTAAAGTTGTCAGGCTACTTTCTGCATCGGACAGTGAAGATTTGGTTGTTATTACTACTCATGGAGTATTAATCAGACAACCTGTAAAAAATATACGTGTAATTGGCAGAAATACACAGGGTGTCCGATTGATTCGTCTTGACGATGGTGACTCTATTGCAGATATTACTTCTGTCCTCAGGGAAGAAAACGGCAATGGCGATGAAGTATTAAATGTTGATTCAGAAGTGGAAAATGAACAACAGGAAAAAATTGATTTTTCTGATACTGATGAAAATTCCGGAAAATAAATTTATTGTTACATCAATAATTCTTTTTCTTATTACTTTTATTTGTAATAACTCAAATTCATTGTTTGCACAGGCAAACCCTGAAGATAAAGATATTTTTGAAAAGCTTAAAAAGCTGAATGTTCCCAATGATTCTCTTCAAATTTATTTTAATCAATTCAAAGAAGGTAAATTTAATATCGATTCTGTTAAGACAGAGACTAAAGATACAATACCTCCTAATTTTCCTTTAATTTCACATGGAAGAACTTTTGTACTTAAAAATGATTGTTATCGAACAATCAGAAAAGAGGATATACAAATACATATATACAATTCATTATTCGATATTCTTAAGTATAATTTACCTTCATATTCTCTATCGCTTGACGGAATAGGGACATACAGGCATCTAGCTTTATTCGGCTCATCTCCTGCAGATGTATCATTCCAATTTAACAACAGACCGTATAAAGACCTTGAGTTTGGCTCACTCAATATTGAACAATTATCTCCTGAATTTATGGAACAGGCAGAAATACTTGTCGGCTCCGATGCTGTAATATTATCGGATAATTCATCAGGAGCATCTATCAATTTACAGGAAATAAGGTATAATTCGAAGAAACCATATACCAGGCTTTGGTATTCGCAGGGAGGGTATGATTTGATTTCTGCTGATGGAATTTACAGCCAGAATTTTGTGAAGAACTGGAATTTTACATTTGGTTTCCGCACGATGACATCAAGCGGCAGATATACAAATTCATGGCTGCAGGACTGGAATGTCAGGACATTATTAAGATGGAATCCTTCTGATTACACAAGCATTTCATTTGTAGAAAATTTTACAAATCATGGCTATGGAACAAACGGTGGTGTGGATGCTTATAATTCATCCGATATATACGATAATGTTTCTGCAAGAGTGAAATTCGAGAATCTGAATGAGAGAGTTTTCAGACATGATTTAACTCTCACATATACATCATTGCTTGACAGGGATTCATCATCAACATTATCCGGTGCAATATACTTTTCAAATTCCGATTGGGATAATTACCGTTCGAAGGAACTGTATGTAAATTCTATTGATACAGTAAATACTATAAATCATATCAGCCAATATATGGGAGCTACTGCGAAATATGAGCAGGATTTCTTCCAGACATTTCAGTTGAGAGTTGGTGGTGATGTTGAATATGATATTTTGCCAAAAACATTATATTTCGATGAACTGAAGGATTTATCTTTCTCTGCTTTCGCACACGGATTATTCACACCAATTGAAAATATAAAACTCAGCGGTGGATTGAGATTCACAACTTATGCAGGAAAGACAGCACTCGCATTTGGTGCAAAATCTGTTTTGTCATTTTCGAAAGAATTGGAACTCATTGGAGATTTATCATTTTCAGATAGGTTTCCAACTCCTGTTGAAGGTTTAAATTTATCGAATGAAAAACATTTTTTTGGATTAGCTGAATTGAGACACAAAACACAGCCAATAAATATTTCAGTTGGAGCATTTTACCGAAATATCGATAATCCGATTTTAACAAAAACTGAAATAATAGATTCACACAAGGTTTATCAGAGCTATAATACAGATAAAAGAAATGTGTTTGGACTCTATGCAAATCTTGATTTCTTTATTTTTGGAAGTATCGGTATTTCAATTTGGGGACAATCTTACTTAAGTAATACGAATGATACAAATGATTACAGATTTCCGAATTTCATAGCAGGAATAAGAACTTATTATGAAATCATTGCAGGTAAAAGCTTACTCAGGTTAGGTACATCCTTCGGATTTATGGGTGAGATGAAGGGTGAACAATACACCAAAGCTACCTATGAAAATATTTTATCGCAGGGATATTATTATGTGCCTTACTATCCTCAGTTAGACGCAAATTTCAGATTGTCAGTCGCCTGGCCCTTCCTTGATTAATTACTAATTACAAATTACTAATTACTAATTATGATTTATTTTTCCAAATAATAGGAATCCAAAGAAATAGAACACAGATATAACTGATGCAACTGATTTTCAGTGATTTATCCCGATTTAAAGATATAAAATATTAGAAAATAAAAAACCATAATACCTTTCATTTTCCAATTGGGAAAAAATATTTCACGCAAAGACGCAAAGAAAATCGCAAAGCTTTCAAAGAATATTTTCACACAGAACCGCTGAATCGCAGAAATTTTTGGTTACGTATAGCCAAAAAGGTGCAAATTTGTGCATTCGGAGCAGAATTGAAGCATTTTTTTTTATTTTGAATGGCGGGTATATATTATAAATTCTGAATTATGAATGCTGAATGGCTGATATATATTATTGAAATCCCTCACCCTTTTTCCCTCTCCCTGAGTGAGAGGGATTATTTTTGCTTTCCTGTACTGACTGGATTCAGCCCGATATAGATTAGCAAAGAACGAGCGGGACAAAGATAAGGATGTAGGGATTATATGTCAAGAAAATGGTTTTAAAATGGTTTTTTTTATATACCTTTCCTAATCCTTTCTAGAGGATGAGAAATTTATGTTGGTTGTATGCTATGGATTCCTGCTTTCGCAGGAATGACAGGATTGGCTTTGTGGTATAAAAATCTTGAAATCCTCTAATCATTTTAATCCTGTTCAGCCAATGGAGATGCTTGGACAGGCTCAGAAAGACTTATTAAGTCAATTACCAATCTGATAATATTTTTCTGTTCTTGAATATTTCTTAGATTTGTATTCAAATTATTGGGTAAATAATATTTTATAGAAAAACAAATAAGACATTAACACACCACCGTCATAAGTGGTGGATTTAATAAGTAAAATAATTATTAAATAAGTTAAAATCAAATATAGTTATATCTTCAGACAAAGTTGGTAGATTTCTTTCATTAAAAGGATTATATAAATCAAATGAAGATAATTTTGTTACTTTAATAAGGATTAATTTCATGAAAAACATCTTATTATTTTTTGTCATTTTAATATCATTAACCTGCTGTTCAGAAAACCCAACAATATTTGATGGTGCTACATTAAATGAAAAAGGTATTAGATTGAGTAATGGCTGCTTAATACCCATTGAGGATGGAGCACGTTCTTTTAATATATCAGGGGAATGTAATGGAATAGAATATAATTTTAGTTTTTACTTAATAACATGGGAAAATGGGAGTGTAATAGGTTATATTGTAAAATCAGGAGATAAAATTGAAATATTTGGTACTCCTAGCTTAAGAATTAACTATGTGTATGAAAGTGGGAACTATGTTTTTCATCCAGTTTCATTATGCTTACAATCGGAAACTGTCCCTTTTGATATCAATATATTTTATTCAATAGATGGTAGTGAGCCTTCAAATACAAAAGGAATTAAATATAATACACCAATTGATATTGATAATAATACAACAGTTAAAGCAATAGCAATTACATCAATTGGTATAAAAAGTGATATTATAACTTTAGATTATAAATTTCCAATTGAATATATAACTTCATATAATCTTGACCCAATACCAGAAGATCTTGTTACTGATGGGAAAAATCTATGGTTTCTATCAGAAAAAAAACTTATTGAAATTGACAACAACAGACAACAAAAAAAAATAATTGGATTAAATGTTGATGAATTTAACGAACATTCAGTCGATGGACTTGCATGGGATGGATTAAATTTTTGGATTTCGCATAATACAGTAGGTTATAAAAATTTCATTTCTAAAATTGATAATAATGGAAACATAATTAAAACAATTGATTGTAATAGAGCATTTATTTATGATTTCACAATTTATAATGATAGTATATATGCACTTTCTTCACATTCATCTTGGGGATTAGATATAGATGATATGGTTGTATATGATACAAATGGAAGATTGATTAGGTATGAAGATCTAAGTCTTAAGCTTAATACTCCAGGTGGTATTTATGATGACAAGATTAGATTCACTATTAATTCTAATAAAACTTTCTATTTTGTTAATTCAAATTTTGCAGAAAGTGGATATTATCATCATTTCTCCTCATCAATTAGAAATGACTTTTTAGTTTTAAATCGGAAAAATGATAATATTAATGAATCCATATGTTTAAATAATTATAATTGTGTTGATAATACTTATTTTGGATTTTTAGATATAATAGGCAATCAATTACAAGAAAATATTTACGGTACCATATGTCCAATAACTATTGATGATAATAATAATTTATGGATTGTAACACCAAATCATAATAAAAATTTCCACAAGTTTAAAATTAATTGAAATTAGACGAAAAATTAATATTCAAAATAAAATCACAATTGTCATAGACTGTGGATTTAAAAATGTATAACCAAATTTGGTTATTACTAACGCCATCAACGATAGATTTCTTTCTTACAAATCATGTTATAACGCAATTTATTTAAAGAGGTGTTAAAAAGGATGAAGTAATTGAAACCATTAGAAAAGGTGTAAGAGAACCGGCTATGTTTAACCGATTTCAAGCAAAACAGAATTTTCAGTATAATGATTATTGGCATGATTCATTTTATCCGATTAAATAAGTTGTACCTGTTTTGTTGAAGAAGAAAATGAAATTGTTGTTATTACGATATTCAGTTTTTATTTTTAGGTGGAATTATGAAAATAAGCTATGACAAAGAAGTTGATGCGGTATAAATAAAACTCATCGAAGGTGAGCATCAGTGCAGAACTATAAGATTAAATGATGAAATTGCTCTCAACATAGGCAAAGGAGAAAAACTTGTAGGGATAGAAATACTTGATGCAAATCATGTCTTAGCAAATGGTAACATTCCGAATGTACTTCTTGATAATATTCAGTTTCAGACAGTATAATTATATTTTTTACACCTACCATGACCTTTCCTCAAGGAAGGGAAATTTATGTGGTTTATACGCTATGGATTCCTGCTTTCGCAGGAATGACAGGATTGGCTTTGTGGTATAAAAATCTTGAAATCCTCTAATCAGTTTAATCCTGTTCAGACAATGGATTCTGAATCAATCCTTCGACTATGCTCAGAATGACAAAAAAAAAATAAGTAATTAGTAATTACTTTTTGAGGGCTTCGGCACCGCTGACGATTTCGAGCATCTCTTTTGTGATAGCCGCCTGGCGTGCTTTGTTGAAAACAAGCTCGAGGTATTTAATCAGGTCACGGGCATTGTTTGTTGCGTTTTCCATTGCCATCATTCGTGACGCCTGCTCTGCGGCATTGGATTCAAGCAGTGTTCTCCACAATTGTATGTCGAGATGCTTTGGAAGAAGCTCGTCGAGTATTTCTTTTTGCTGTGGTTCGAATATATAATCGAGTTTATATTTTTCTTCTTCTTTTTCATCTTTCTTTGTCTGTTCTATTGGGAGTAGTGTGATATTTCTCGGAACCTGACTAATCAGGTTTTTGAATTCGTTGAAGAATACGAATACTTTGTCGAATTGATTATTTATGAAACCAGTGGAAACCAGTTCAACAATTTCCTTTGCTGTAGAAAATTCAAGTTTCTGAAAAATACCGGGATATTCTTTTATAACATTAAAATTCTGTTTTTTCATTACACTGCATGCTCTTTTCCCAACTGCAATAACAGATAATTCGGCTCCGGGATATTCTACAGGTAATTCATTGCGAATGAAATTAACAGCCATGCGGAATAAATTTGTGTTAAAACTTCCGCATAAACCTCTGTCAGAACCGATTACTACAACTGCTACAGAATTTACTGTTTTATGTTTTTGGATTAATGGATTTGTATAATCTTCGCCGACAGAATCAACCAGGTTGGTCAAAACATCAGATAGTTTTTGCACATAAGGACGTGCGGACCAAATAGCTTCCTGTGCACGCCTCATTTTAGCAGCAGAAACCATTCTCATAGCCTGTGTGATTTTTGCTGTATTGGATACAGCAGTTATTCTTCTACGTATGTCTCTAAGTGTAGCCATATTCTTCTTAAATTTTCAATTTTCAATTTTCAATAAATTTTCAATAATCAATTTTCAATATTAAAACCTTTGCGTTCTTTTTGTTTTACTTCGTGTTCTTTGTGTTTAAATTTCCTTTCTTATTTCCAAATTGGATTCTGAACCAAGTTTAGAATGACATTCATTTTAATAGATGATTTTCAATGTAATCTTTAACACTTTCTTCCAAAGAACGAAATTCTACTTTTAATCCGGTTGCTTTCAATTTGCCCATATCTGCCTGAGTGAAATTCTGATACTGATTTTTAATTGAAGCAGGCATTTCAATATACTCGAAATTCGGCTTCAGCTTCATAGCCGAAAAAACTGCGTTAGCCAAATCATTCCATGTCCTGGCAGTTCCGGTTCCGAGATTATATATGCCTGCAAAATCAGGTTTATTCAGAATATCCCAAATAATGTTTACACAATCCATGACATATACGAAATCACGTTTTTGTTCGCCATCCTTATAATCCGGGTTGTTTGATTTAAATAATCTGACTTTTCCGGTCTCTTTGACCTGGCAGAATGATTTATATACCATACTCGCCATATCTCCTTTGTGGTATTCATTGGGACCGAATACGTTAAAGAATTTCAACCCGGTGAAAATCTTGTCGTAACCTTTATTGATAACCCACAAGTCAAACAGGTGTTTAGAATAGCCATATATATTCAAAGGATTGAGCTTTTCAAATTCATTATCGGAATATCCCTGCTCACCGCTTCCATAAGTCGCTGCACTGCTTGCATAGATAAACCTAATTTCATTTGCTAAAGCGAATTCGGCTAATTCCACACTATAAGAGAAATTGTTATCGAGCAGATAATCTGCATTTAATTCAGTTGTCGAAGAACAAGCACCAAAATGAATAATCGCTTCAATTTCTTTACCGTAAAATCCGCTATTGAGCTTGCTTCTGAACTCAGATTTATGCTTATAATTCAGGAATTTTTTTCCCACAAGATTTTTCCATTTGTTTCCTTCTCCGAGATGGTCAACAACCAGAATGTCACTTCTGTTCATGATGTTGAGTTTATCAAGGAAGCAGGAACCAATGAAACCGGCTCCTCCTGTGAGTACAATCATTATCTACCTAAAGTTTTTTTGAATAATGCCGTAAAATCATCTGCGGCTTTTTTCAAACCGATGACAACTTCATCATTTAATTCTTTCTTCTCGATGAGAAGAGTAAGAATGTTGTTATAGTTACTTTCCATAAACTGAAAATATTCCTCTTGAAATCTAACCAGGGACTCAATAGGCAATACATCCAAATATCCATTTGTAGCAGTCCACATCAGTGCAATTTGTTTATCAACCGGAATTGGGCTGAACTGTTTTTGTTTCAATATTTCAGTAAGTCTTGCGCCTCTTGTAAGCTGTGCTAATGTAGCTTTGTCGAGGTCAGAGCCGAATTTAGCGAATGCTTCGAGCTCACGGTATTGAGCAAGGTCAAGCTTCAAAGGTCCGGCGACTTTTTTCATAGCTTTATTTTGAGCATTGCCTCCCACACGTGATACTGATATACCGATATTCATAGCAGGACGAATTCCTGCATTGAATAAGTTCGGTTCAAGATAAATCTGACCGTCAGTAATTGAAATTACGTTTGTAGGAATATATGCAGCAACGTCACCTGCTTGTGTTTCAATAATCGGTAAAGCAGTAAGAGTACCGCCTCCTTCTTTATCTGAAAATTTAGCAGCACGTTCGAGTAACCTGCTATGGAGATAGAAAATATCACCGGGATAGGCTTCACGTCCCGGAGGTCTTCTGAGCAGTAGGGATACCTGTCTGTAGGCAGCAGCTTGTTTCGACAAGTCATCGTAAATAACAAGAGAATGCATTCCGTTATCCCTGAAAAATTCACCCATTGAGCAACCGCAATATGGACCGATGAACTGCAATGGAGCGGGATCGGAAGCATTTGCAGCTACAACAATAGTATAATCCAATGCACCAAATTCTTTGAGGTAGGAAACAACATTTGCAACTGTTGAACCTTTCTGCCCAATTGCAACATAAATACAATATACCGGATTTATCCCATGTTTTTTTGCTTCCTCAGTATGAGTATATTTTTGATTTATGATTGTGTCGAGTGCAATTGCAGTTTTACCGGTTTGGCGGTCACCAATTATTAATTCTCTTTGTCCTCTGCCGATTGGAATCAAAGCGTCAATCATCTTCAATCCTGTTTGAAGAGGCTCTTTCACGGGTTGTCTGAAAATCACACCGGGAGCTTTTCTTTCAATAGGTAATGATTTAGTTGTATTTACAGGACCATTGCCATCAATTGGAATTCCAAGTGGATTCACAACTCTACCGAGAAGTTTCATTCCAACAGGAACAGAAGCGATTCTTTTTGTCCTGCGTACTGTATCACCTTCTTTAACACCTCTTTCATCTCCAAAAAGCATTACGCCGACATTGTCCTCCTCGAGATTCAGAACCATTCCTAATGTCCCGTTTGGAAATTCTACAAGTTCAGATACCATTACCTTACTTAATCCGTAAATACGAGCTACTCCGTCTCCAACCTGGAGAACGGTTCCTACTTCATAAATATCCGCTTCCTTTTCATAGCCTGTTAGCTGTCTCCTAAGTATTGCAGATATTTCTTCCGGTCGAACATCAACCATAATATTTCCTTTTTAATAATATTTTAAATTTAATTTCTTCCTTTAATTTCATCCTCACCTGAGGAAGTTTATGGGTAAGTGTAGAAACACACTTCCAATATATTTAGTCAGTTGACAATTTCTTAAATAAAATTTCAAGTTGATTTTTTAAAGATGCATCGAAAACCCAATCCTGAATTTTTATTAATAATCCACCTTTAATTGATTTATTAATCCTGAAATCAGAAATAACTTTCTTATTAGTATTTTTTTCAATTTTAATTGTGATTTTATTTTTAATTTCTTCCGATAATTCTATTGCAGATTCAATTTCAATAGGTAAAATATTATTTAATTCATAATACTGAACCTCGTATTGATAGCATATATCAGGAATTAAGCTTTCCCTCCTTTTATCTGTCAGCAGGATAATGAAATTCATTGTCAGGGGTTGTACTTTGCCTGTGAGAATTTCCTCATATATTTTCTTTTTTCTCCAAAATTGCACAACAGGACTGAAAGTCAAAATTTTTAATTCCCTGGATTGTTCGATAGTATGTCTAACGAACTTCAGGTCAGAATAAATTATTTCGGTAAATCCATTCTGCCTTGCTATCTCAAGCAAAGCACGTGCATATCTGGATGATACTCTCTGTTCGTTCATTCTTTCACTCTATATTAATTATTCGGAAGTTTTGCGATATACGATTCAACCATTTTATAATGTTTTTCTTTGTCCAAAGTTTCATCAAGTATCTTTTCAGTTGCTGCTACAACAAGACTTGCAACTTCGGTTCTGAGCTGCTTAATAGCATTTTCTTTATTTCTTTCGATTTCCCTGATAGCTTCGTCAACTTTTTGCTTCTTTACTTTATCGGCTTCATCGGAAGCTTTTTTGATTAACTCTTCAGCCTGAACTTTTCCTTTACGAACAATTTCAGCCATTTCGATTTGAGCAGTACTTAGTTTTTCATCAGTTTCCTTCAGAATTTTCTGAGCCTGTTCATTAGCTTTATCAGCATTTTCAATAGCTTCTTTGATTCTATTTTCGCGTGCATTCAAGCCGTTCAATAAGGGTTTAGTTCCGAATTTAACCAATATAGCCAGGAATATCAGGAAACTGAAGATTGTCCAAATCATCAATCCCGGCTCTATGTCCATTATTCTTTCCATTTTTATCCTTCAGATAAAATGATAAATTTAATTTATTTTTTTGCTGAAAATATTTCAGCTTGTTATTTTCAAACCATAGACAACTCCACCACAATGAAGCAGTGGAGTAGTATTCATAAAATTAATTACTTCATTACAACGAGTAACATACAAATAACGCAAGAGAAAAGGGCGACACCTTCGATTAGTGCAGCTGCAATAATCATTGTTGTACGTGCATCACCTGCAACTTCAGGCTGTCTTGCCAATGCTTCGAGTGCTGCTGCAGCCAATCTGCCAATACCCAAACCTGCACCTAATACTGTGATACCTGCGCCAAGTCCTGCTCCAAGTGTTCCTAAATCCATCTTAATTCCTCCAAATCATTATTAAAAAACAAAATTTATTTAAATAATATTCCAATAATTCAAAATTTAAAACTCATAATTTACTAATGAGCATGTTCTTCATGTGCATGCTCACCTATAGCCAATCCGACAAAAACTGCTGTCAGTGTCGTAAATATATATGCCTGAAGAAAAGCTACCAATAATTCCAGTATGTACATGAAAATCGAGAATCCGACTGATATTGGTGTTATAGCTAAACCGACACCAAGCCCGTTTGACAATTTGAAAAAGAAAATTAAACCGATTAATGAGAGCAATACAACGTGACCAGCTGTCATATTTGCAAAAAGACGTATCGTCAATGCAAACGGTTTTACAAACATTGAAATTATTTCGATAGGTATCATAATAGGGCAGAGCCAGATTGGAGCTCCTCCCAAAAGGTGTTTCAGCCAATGTCCGATTCCAGCTTCTTTTATTGCAGTTATATTAATTACAAAGTACGCAGTAATAGCCAATGCACCTGTTACCGCCAATGCACCTGTTGCTGTGTGTCCACCGGGGACAAGCCCTAAAAGATTACATAATAGAATGAAACTAAATAATCCAATGAAATAGGGGAGCAGAGTCTTAGCTGATTTTACAGTGCCGACATTCGGTAACACAACTTCATCCCTTAAATATACGACTAATGATTCCAGGGCATTTTGAAATCCCGAAGGTGCTTTTGTTGGATTTTTTTTATATTTTCTACCTACCCATCCAAAAAGAAATATAACAACAACAATTGCTATCCATTCAAATACGACAAGAGATGTGACTGACATATCCATACTTACAGGTTGATTATCTATAGCCCGTCTGATTGGAGGATGGAAATGCCCGTGAGCATCCTGGTGCATTGTAAATAATTTCTGCTCGACCATACTGCTCGATGAAGAATAAGTATGGAAGCCGAGTTTCGCATCATAAACAATTACCGGTAATTCCGAAATATCTGCATTAAAGAATGAAATATGACGATGGTTCCCAAGATTACCGAGTAATGTAGGAAAAACCTCTCCTGGTGTTAACTGCCCGTTTTCGTGAGCATTATTAACGGCAGGCTGATGCGACTGCACTTCATTATTAGTATTTTGCGGATTACCCTGTGTATCAGATTGTGTGAAGTAAATATTTCCTGTCATATATTGTCCTGTTTCGTAGAGCTGCTCCTCACTTTGAGCAATTCAGCCCTGTTATTCAAATATAAAATTTCAGATATAATTAAAATAAATGTCGATATCAAAATAGTGAGTCCAAAAATAAATTTATTTAATTCAACGAATAATAAAATCAGTAAAATTGCAGCAGAAACTAATATATATCTAATCACAAGCGAACCAAAAATAATTCTGCTGAAACTTTTATTATCTTTTTTTAGACCAATCCTGGCTGTGAACATTGCTGCAATCGAATTTGCAAGACATATTAAAACAGCCAATAAAAATGATTTCATTTATTTTTTATTAATTGGGTTTGATATTTTAAACCCCTACAATTATTAGATATTATTTTTTATTTTTTTTCTTATTTAAGTTCGCAACTGTTTTCAAAAAAGAAACCATTGCCGCAAACACACCAAAGAACAGGAAGCCAATTAATAACCAAGGTTTTGAATTAAAATACTTATCGAGCCACCAGCCTAATATGCCGCAAAGCATAATTGTCAGAACCATTTGCCATCCCATTATCAAAAAAGGAGATAGCTCTTTCAGTGCCTTGCTGTCTTTGCTTCGGATAAGCCTCAAATTACTTTTTCGCCTTCCTTACTCAAAATATCTTGCAAAAATACTCGATTTTAAAAACTTAAACAAACCTGTCACACAAATATATTCTAATTATTTGATTTTGTAATCATTGTATTGCCGTAGATTAATAGATTTATAAAAATTGTGAAGTGATTTTTTTTATTTGGAAAAAATAATAATTATGAAATTAGAAAAGAAACATATTATTTATATGTGATCCCGGCAGGATTCGAACCTGCGGCCCTTTGATTAAAAGTCAAATGCTCTACCAACTGAGCTACGAGATCTTAATTTTAAAAAGATTACAAATTTACGAAGTTTTTAGATTATGTCAAAGTTAATATTGTGGGTAATTAATTTGCCGCTACTACGCAGCTCAATTTGGCAGTGATAATCTTGTTATTATAAATATGTCGCTACTACGCAGCTCAATTTGGCAGTGAAATCTTGTTATTATAAATATGTCGCTACTAGGTAGCTCAATTTTATAGAATAATATTGATGTTATAAATATGCCGCTACTACGTAGCTCGATTATATAGAGTAATATTGATGTTATAAATATGCTTCTACTACGTAGCTCAATTTGGCAGAGAAATCTTGATGTTATAAATATATTTCTGCTACGTAGCTCATCATTATAGAATTGCTTAGCAATGGTATATTTTTTTAGAAAAGAAAATTCAATTACTAACCGGAATCGTGTAGTGATGGAAAATTAATGAATATAATTAAATTTTAGTCGGCGATCTCGTGTATGTGCTCCATCTTAAGATTTTCGCTTATTCCGAGCATTTCAAGTACGATTGAAGTTATTCCATCTGCGTCGAGTTTTAATTCGTGAAGTAATTCAACCTGAGTACCGTGTTCGACAAATTTATCAGGCAATCCGTGAACTTTTACATCAATATTCTTATATTGTTTTGAACTTATGTATTCAAGAACAGCAGAGCCAAAGCCGCCTTTTGCCTGTGCGTCTTCAATCGTAAGAATTTTATCGAACCTGTAACATAATTCATCGAGAAGTTCGGTATCGAGCGGTTTAATGAATCTTGCATTTACGACTTCGGCGGATATATCGTAATTCGTTAGAATAGATGCGGCTTTTTCAGATTCATTCACCATTTTACCAACGGCAATAATTGCAATGTCTTTACCGGTAATTAATTTCTCACCTTTCCCGATTGGGATAGATTTCATACTGCCGACAGGAACACCTAATCCTTTTCCTCTCGGGTATCTAATTGCCACAGGTCCTTTTGTATAATTATATACAGCAGAATAAAGCAAATTTCTGAAATCCTGCTCATCTCTCGGAGCTGCCACAACGACGTTAGGTATAGGTCTGAGATAAGCTAAATCCAATATACCGTGATGTGTCGGTCCGTCTTCTCCAACTAATCCTCCGCGGTCAATTGCAAACACTACATGAAGTTTTTGCAAAGCACAATCATGAATAATCTGGTCGAATGCACGCTGAAGAAAAGTAGAATAAATTGCACACACAGGTGTCATACCACCAGTTGCCAGTCCGGCAGCATAAGTAACTGCATGTTCCTCTGCAATTCCGACATCAATCACTCTTTCAGGATATTTTAATTCCAGTAAATCCAGCCCGGTGCCTTCGCCCATTGCAGCAGTAATTGCAACTATTTTCGGGTCATTGGTACATAATTCAACCATAGCTTCTCCAAATACTTTAGAATAGGAAGGAGCCGGTTTTGAATTGACATTTAATGCTTTTCCATCTGATTTATCAATTTTTGCTATTGCATGTAATTTTGAAGAATCATTTTCAGCAGGACCATAACCTTTGCCTTTCTGTGTCAAAATATGAAGCAGTATTGGACCATGAACATCTTTTATGGAATTGAGTGTATTAACTACCTGCCTGACATTATTTCCGTTAATAGGACCAAAATAATTAAATCCAAGTGCTTCGAATAATAATCCGGGTGTAATAAATGCTTTAACACTTCCTTCAATTCTTGAAGCGGCAAGACGGATTCTGTCGCCGAGATGTTCCATCCTACCAGTTATATCCCAGATATTTTCCCTTAATTTTTGTACTGTAGCAGTTGCATATAATTTATTGAAGTAGCTTGACAAAGCGGATACATTTTCTGAAATTGAAATATCATTATCATTAAGTATTACAGTAATATCTCTTTTCTGAACACCGCAATTGTTCATAGCTTCATAAGACATTCCACCTGTCATGGCACCGTCACCCATTACAGCTATTACCCTGAATTTTTTCTTCATCAAATCTCTTGCAGTTGCAACACCCAGGGCAGCCGATATACTTGTACTGGCATGACCTGCACCGAAAACATCATATTCACTTTCGGTTTGTTTAAGGAAGCCGGAAAGACCACCCTTCTGCCTTATTGTATTTAACCTGTCACGTCTACCTGTAATAATTTTATGAGGATAGCCCTGGTGACCAACATCGAAAATTATTTTATCTACAGGAGTGTTGTACACATAATGCATGGCTACAGTAAGTTCCACTACTCCAAGTCCTGCACCGAAATGACCCCCGGTTTTAGTGATTATATCAACCATGTAATCCCTGACTTCATCACATACCTGTGGTAATTCATTAACCTTAAATTTCCTTAAATCAGAAGGCGAATTTATATTATACAGGTATTTATATTTCTTAATTTCTTCTATCATAATTCTTTTCTAAATAAAATCAAGTTACTAAGACGTATTAACCTGCTTTTATTCTTATTAAACAATTTTATATTATTTTCATATATATTCTACTGCCTTGGGGTTATGACATATATCTGCACAGTTCTTGATAATTGTCGTCCAATAGGTGAATTATTATCGAATATAACTTCGTTTTCACCGACACCATACGTTTCAAATTTTGCATCTTTAACTTTGGATGAAAGCAAATCTTTCACAGCAGCAGCCCTTCTTTCAGAAAGACTTTTATTATAATCTTCCTTTCCGATTTTATCTGTATACCCGTATATTTTAACAGTAGAATTAAATTTTATTTCGGGTAAAATATTTTCTTCAATTATCGCTTTGTCCTTATCTGAAATTTCTGCTTTGTCGAAATCGAACAGAATTAAACTATACTTAGAAATCGTTTTATCAGGTAATTCTTCTGATTTTTTCCTGGTAAATGAGAAATATTCTGTAGGAATAGAGCCGGAGACTGTTCTCTTTAAATCTTTTGTATTCGTTGCTGTCAGAACATAATCAATTGGTATCTGGCTTTTCTTCAATTCGTTCGGTATAATTACAAACTGTATAGGATGAATATCACCACTGCCTTTAACATTTCTTATTGTTTGTCCAGCTTGCTCGATTTCAAATTGCCAGGAAGTAACCGAATCAGAGGAATTAATAAACGGAACAAACTCAACAAGGTTTGGCTCAGCAATTGTCTGGCTTTCGCCTTTCAATATAATAGGAGCCAGTATTTTAGGATTTGAACTCGATAATTCTATTCTCCTGTTTTCGGCATCCCCCTCAGGTACAGTCTGGGCAGAAGGCTTTTCGGGTAATCCTCCAGTTTTAACATTGATTTTATCAGGATTTATTTTATATATATTTACAAGATATTCCTTAGCAAATTCTGCTCTGCGTAAAGGAAGTTGTGATTCAGGTTTTTCTTTCTTATTATCAATAGTACCGGTAATAATCAAATCAGCATCCGGATTTCCGGTCATTCTTTTACCGATGATGTCGAGAGTTTTCACATTAATTTTCATTGCATCAGGCTCAACCATATCAATTTTGAATTCACCTTTTTCGGATTTACCTGTTAATATCTGTGTACTATCGGAAGGTGCCGGCTGGTTTTCATCACAGAAAATATATGGAACCATCGGGAACAATTCTGTATATTGAACATCTTCGACACGGATATTCTGCAATGTATGTTTTTGCCTTTCTTTATCGTAATAATTCACTTCTCTGAATCCGATTTCAAGATTAGAATATACTTCAGGCGGTTTAACTTTGGATTTTTCAAGTCCAAATGTCAGGGCAACTCCCACTCTGAGCTGTGGAACGTCCCATGTTGTGAAATCCCTGTTGCCTGATATATGATTAAAAGGAATCCTATACGAAATTTCAGGAATAAGGAAAGAATTATCATTTATATTAAAAATATAACCGGCACCAATAGCTCCTGCAAATCTTAAAGTAGCATCAGGAATGTCTCCATTTTTTAAAGATTGATTTATTATTGGTGTCAATTGATTTTGCTTAAAAGTATATTTTGTCGAAATAGGGATACCGAATTCAAGTCCGGCAAGGAAATATAATCTCTTAACGGGAAGCAAATTGTGGAATTGCATAACCGGTGATATTTCAATATAATGCAAGTCAGCCGTTATAGTATTTGTAGAAAAAGTATCAAGATATGTAACATTTTCGGATAAATTACCTGATAATCCATTATACCCGATTCTTCCGGAAACAGTGAAAGTTTCATTTAAAGGGTAATTACCGATGAATCCAAGATGGAACCATAAATTGGAATTGTTCTGATTAAAAGTAATATTTCTGTTATTGATGTGAAAAATAAAAGAAGGAGTATGCATATTAAAATTCAGTCCACCGTATATACCGAGATTCGAAGGCATGACAAAATTGCTGTCCTGACCATGTACTGAATTTCCGAATAAAATCAGCATAAAAGTTATACTGAGAAAAATATAATATCTGTTTAAAAGTGTTGTATTCATAATGCTGCGATGAAAGTTTAACATTTTTAATAAATTTTACAAATATATCAAAAAAAGCTGATTATTTTGAGGTTAAATTGAATAACTTTTTAAAGTAATAAAATAGTTTTTTGGTTTATCAGTTATTACAAAAAATGTACATTCAAATTTCTATAGAGGAAAGGTTATGAAAAAAAATCTTAAACCACTTTTAATAATTTTGTGTTTTGGAATAATTATTTATTCAAATGCTAATGCGACAAGCCTGGGAATTTTAATTGGATTGTCAACTCCAAGTAATCAGATTAATAATGTTTACAACAGCAACAGCTTAAGTGATTTTGGAAATATGTATAGGGAAGGTGCAAAACTCGGGTATCATATTGGTATCAGGGGCAGAATGGATCTATCGGATAATCTGCAATTTGTCGGTGGAATTGCCTATCATAAGTTTCCTCAAACAACAATTCAGGTTATTAATCCTAATTCACCATACGATACTTTAGCTTCTCTTAACACATCACAAAACGTTATTCCAATTACCGCAGGTGTGAATTTCTTCCTGCTTAAAAAATTTATCGGTTTATATGGTGTTGGTGAATTATCTTATAATTATATTTCAAATTCAGTTGATGTTTATTATGGTTCTTTACCTGTTGCAATATCCAAAAGTCCAACCGATAGCCGTATTGGCTTTGGTCTTGGCGCAGGTGCAGACCTCGATGTAAAACTTATTACAATAAACCTGGAAGTTAAATATAATTATATAAATCTGATAGGTCAGAAGGCAGGGGAGGAAGCAAAAGCATTTGTTTCGGTATCACTCGGAGCATTTTTCTAAGAGAGAAAAGAGAAATAAATTTTAAAACAGTATTTGGAAATATTCAAATACTGTTTTTTTATTTGAAACATCTGAAAACAGAATTCGTATTTTGCATTAAAAATGTTTTTAAAGTTTTATTTTGAGGAAATGATGAAAAAAATACTTCTATTTATGATTGCTTTAATAGTGATATATCCATTATCAGCTTTTTCTTTGGAAACAAGACAAGATACTGATGATACTGAAACTCTGTTCGGTAGTGGAGAAATAACTCACGGTGGATATGGCGCTCCGGAATTGAAACTAACTCAAATACAAGGTGAAATGGGATTACTTGTTGGAGGCAGAGGAGGATGGATTATTAACAGCACATTTTCAATTGGCGGGGGAGGATACGGACTTGTAACGAGCCACAAAATAAGTAATTATAAGCCCCCATTTGATACGGCTGCTTATTTGAGAGTTGGCTATGGTGGTATATTTTTTGAATATATCAATAGTTCAAACAAACTTATCCATTTTACCGTAAATACACTGATTGGTGCAGGTGGTGCTTCATATACAAGGTCGATTTATCGCGTACTCAGAACAAAGACCTCATGGGTCCATCAGCTAATCTAGCATTCAAATTCGGTAAATTCTAACATACAATTGTGTGTATTAATAATAATATTATAATATAAATTAAATAAAATAAAAGTAGGGATTCAAAATTTTGAATCCCTACATAATTATTTTAAATAAATTCATTCCATGTCGAGGTTATTACACTCGACACAGAAATATTAAAGTTGCTGAAGCATTTTTCTTGCTTTTGGTAAAAATTCGCTAGTGGGATATTTTTCTACAAAAACCTGGTAAGCCTTCCTGGCTTCATCGATTCGTCCTGATTTAACCTGTGCTTCAGCTAACATTATTTGAGCATTATCCTTTTTCAAAGGAAGCCTGGAAGCAATAACCTTGCGATAGTAGGCTATTGCCTCCTGATATTGCTTCAGTCCGAAATGGGACTCACCCAGTAAAAAATTATAATTGTTGATTTGTTCCGGGTCTCTTTCAATTGCAACAAGTTTAATTAGTTTTCTTATTGCATCCTGGTAATTTTTAGTATTTAAATCTTTTTCTACTGAAGTAAAAGTAATATTTTCAGTTGACGCTTCAGTTCTATCATCTGAATTAATTTTTTGTGTTACCGGTTTCAATTCAGGTTTTGGATTATTAATATATTTAATTGCATTTGATGTTGTCTGAACCGGTTTTTTCTTGAATATGACAGGCTTTGATTTCGGTTTTTCTATTTGCCTTACTTCTTGTTGTTGAAGGTCTTGTTTTTTTACAGTTTCATCAGGTAAAATAATATTAGACTTAACAATATTATTATTTTCCGGAATGATTCCTTTAACTGCTTCCTGTGGAAGGGGTAATGAATTGCTGAGAGCATTTTTTATATCAGCTAATGTTGATTTTATTTCGGTAATATCATTTTGCATTCCCGAAATTGTCTGTTTCATAACCTGTTGTTCTTCAGTTAAGGTTTTAAGTTGTTGGTTTAGGGTTGGAATTTTAGTGATTGAATTTGTATTATTAACACTATCGGAATGAATAGCAAATTCAGCATCGGAAAGGGCATCCTGCCTGTTTTCATCCTGATTTAATGATGCTGAATTTTGTTCTGTCACCGGTTTCTTAACAGATGTGCGGCTTCCCTGCCGAACACTCCTTGATATTGAACATCCATTAAGACCTAAAATCACTAAAATGGTGATTATTATTATACAAGTGTATTTTATTCTACAACATCTAAACATATTCAATTCCCCAAAATTCAGAGCTACTCTAACATCCTTTAAATTTTCACTCAAATTCTACATAGGTTATTCCAATGTTTGTGCCAGTATTTATTTTTTTATATTTCAAAATTCAATCAAATGATAATTGAAAAAAATATGAAAATGTAGTAAGTTTAAAATAAGTTAGCTAACATATTTTTATTTCAATCGGGAAAAATTAGATAAATAAACAATATATTTTGGTATAAGTTAAAGTAAAATAAAGATTTACCATTATTAATTCCAAGTATGAAAAGAATTAACATTTACCTTATTTCATTCATTCTGTATTCACTTTTGATTTCAGGTGTATTTTACCCGATTTTTTTTAACAAGCTTTTGTTTCCAAATGATTTTGGAATGACTTACTTTCAACCCTTTAGTAATAATTATTCAAAAGTAGTATCATACAATCATTATATTAATGATGTATTTCTCCAGTTTGTACCTTATCGTTATACGATGCAGAAATCATTCAGGGAATTTAATTTCGATTTTTGGAATCCAAATAAATGCGGGGGTATACCTCAGTATTGTATAACGTATGCTACAAATTTTGAAATCACAAATTTTGTTTATCTATTATTTCCATTCAAGTTTGCATGGCATCTGCAAATCTTATTACAATGCATCATATCTGCGATGGCAATGTTTTCATTTTTACTTTATTTGAAAATCAATAATAAAATCGCTTTTCTTTGTGGTTTCGCTTTTTCACTGAATAGTATGTTTATTAGCTATTTATCTTATTTTTATATTGCCGGTGCATTTTGTTGGGTACCCTTTCTTCTACTTTCATATGAGAAATATATAGATTCCGGGGAATTGAAATATTTCTTTGCTTCATCGCTTTTTTTAGGATTATCAATGCTGGGTGGATTCATTCAATCAATCTTTTTTGTTATTGTTCTTTTTATTTTATATGCAGTAACTAAGAAAAATGAAACTGAAATATCAATCTTGAGAAAATTTAAACTCATATTTAGTATATTCATACTAAGTTTATTGTTGACAGCATTTATGTGGATTCCGACTATTGAATATTTCATCCAGGATTTTGCAAAGGGTTATTCAAGATTTGAAGGAAATGTTTATCATTTCACATTTTATAAGAGATTAATAATGTCATTTTTAACATTATCTTTTGCTTTCCCTGAAATAATGGGTGATTTTCGCGGTTTTGATATAAGAAGGATATTGGATTCTTTTCCAAATGATTTTCATGCATATATAGGTCTTCCATTATTGATACTATTTGTTTATGCAATAATAAAACATAAAAAATACAATATAAGACACTGGCTCATAATCGCTGCAGTTTCTCTTGTTTTACCTTTATTTACTCCATTATATAAATTTCTGTATGATAGGTTTTTTATTCTTTATATTACAGCTGCAATTGTTGTTGGGGGTATTGTTCTTAATGATTTTATAAATAGAGAAAGCAATAATAAGGATGATAAATTATTCAAATTATCGAGAAGTGTATTGATTGTTTTTTGTATTGTTTTATTTGTTTTTGTTATTGTCAACATATTTTTTTATTTCTATGAGAAAAATATAATTGATTTTCTAAGGAGTAAAATGTATGGGTCTATAAATCAAAGAAATTTATACAATGAGAATTGGTTTAATGAAAGGATATTTCTAACTTTAAATGGATATAAATTAAATAATCTATTTGTTTTAGGAGGATTATTCCTGAATTTGTTTATAATTATTATATTCATAAGATATTCAAAAGGTAATTTAAAATTCAGTCATTTTTTTTGGTTTATAGCTTTAGTTACTTTTATCCAACTATTCAGATTTGTACATTTTTGGACACCATTTGTTGATACGACAAAATATCCATTTTATCCTGAGAACGAATTAGTTCAATACCTTCAAAAAAATTCTAAATTTGAAAGAATTGAAGTAATACGAAATGATAAAATAAAAAACTTTCTGCCGGGGAATATTGAAGATATTTACATGCTTCAATTCATTGACGGATACGAAGGCATTTTACCTCAAACATTTTATAATTACTTTCAACCAACTGATAAGAAAAATTTATCTGACCCGAGATTACTTGGATTATTTAACGTGAAATATTTAGTAGCGGATTCTTCTTTTATTTTTAAAAATAATTTTGTTGAAAAATTCTACTCATATCAAAATTATATTGTCTATAAGAACAATCTTGTTAGGAACAGAGTAGAATTATTCAATAAAGTAAAATTTGTCCCTTTGCGAGACATGGATAATTTTATATTGAATAATAATTTTACAGGCGACACTTTGTTATTGGAAAAATCAACACCAAGATTGTATCACAATAATTCAAATAGTGGCTATGCTAATATTAAATCGTATCGAAATAATTCTGTTAAAATAAATTATTATTCAAAGTATTCAGCTTACTTAAAATTAGCTGACGTTTATTACCCAGGTTGGACAGCTACAATAGATGGGGTTGAAACACAGATTTATAAAGCTAATGATTGTATGAGAGCTATAATTGTTCCGCCGGGTAATCACAACGTAGAATTTATTTTTAAACCTTTTGTATTTAAACTTGGCATGATAATATCATTTATTACTTTATTTTCAATTGTTATTAGTATTATTTTTATAAAAAATTATTAATTGTTCATCGATTGATTTGATATTATTATGTCAGAAAACAATACTTTATAAGTTTTGTCATTCTATTCAAAAATCATAAATTGAAATTTACTCTAATTCAATTTCTTAGTTAATGAAAATACTAATATTTAATTGGCAGGACATAAAGAATCCCTTTGGGGGTGGGGCAGAGGTGCATTTGCATGAAATTTTCAAGCGTATTGCTGCAAAAGGACATGAGATTACCCTTGCCTGCTGTAAATTCGATGGCTCTGCTGATGAGGAAATCATTGATGGAATAAGAGTAATCAGGAAAGGCAGGAGAAGTTTATTCAATTTTCATGTTCGTGGGTTATATAAAAAACTGATAAAAGAAAATAAGTATGACTTAGTAATAGATGATATTAACAAGATACCTTTTTACACACCCTGGTATATTAAAGAGCCATTGCTTGCAATCAGTCATCATTTCTTCGGGAAAGCAATATTCCATGAGGCAGGTATTTTTTCCGGCTCTTATGTTTATCTTGCAGAAAAATTAGTGAATAGTATTTATCGCAATACTCCGTTTGTGGTTGTATCAGATAGCACTTTGAATGAATTTATCGAAAGAGGATTCAAGCGCGAAAATTTCTCTATTGTACAGAATGCAATAGAGCAGGAACGATTTCCAATGAAAATATGCACTAAATTTGAAATGCCTACTGTAGTTTATTTCGGAAGATTGAAAAAATATAAAAGCGTAGACCATCTGGTAAATGCATTCTCCCTAATTGCGGACAAGGTACCTGATGCAAGATTGGAATTCATTGGCAGGGGAGATTTCCAACCTGAACTTGAGAGAATGGTAGCAGAACTTGGACTAACAAACAGAACAAAATTTTACGGCTTTGTCAGTGAAGAAGAAAAAACAGAAATATTGAGTAAATCCCATATTGTAGTCAATACATCAATAAAAGAAGGGTGGGGAATTACAAATATCGAAGCTAATGCAAGCGGGACACCTGTTATTTCTGCAGATGTACCTGGTTTAAAGGATTCAGTAAAAGAGGGTGTTTCTGGTTTGCTTTATGAATATGGAAATATCAAACAGCTTTCGGAACAAATTCTTTCATTATTAACAAATCAAACCGAATTAATAAAACTATCTCTTGGAGCTGTTGAATGGGCAAAAACCTTTTCGTGGGACAATTCTGCAGAGCTGATGCTGAATCGATGCGAGGAAATTATAGATAAAAATAATCATATATAAAAAAGTAGGGATTCAAGATTTTGAATCCCTACATTTAAATCATACATTAATAAATTAATTTCATCTCGCTATTTGCAATAATTTTGATTCTATATTATTGCCTGATTTAATTTGAACAAGATAAGTGCCATTCTGCAATTGCCGTGTATTTAAATTGAATTGTGATGAGTATATATCATGCTTTTCTATAATTCTTTCACCAAGGAGATTGAATAATTCAATTCTGTCAATATTCATTGAATTGTTTGATGAAATGTTAATCATATCAGTGGCAGGATTTGGATATAACATATATTCATTATTTACCGCTTTTTTTTCATCTTCTATTTTCAAAACCAAATCATTATAAAAATAGTTTTGAGTATATCTCGCTAGTTCTACAATTTTTGTAAAATCCGGTTTTGATTCATTCATAGGTATAATTGGTATTAAAGAATCAGGAGTAGCGAACATAATTGATAATGCTACTCTAAGAGTATCACCTGGTAACATATTAAAAGGACCTGTAGAGAAAATTATACGCATATCTCCTTTACCTTCAGCAGAATCTATATTATTTTTTGATAAAATATTATATCTATCTTCATCTTCATAACCATCTTCTTCAATCCTCCAGTTTTTGAATGTTCTTATTCCAAGTTGCTCTGATGGTAGATATAAATTTTTGTCTTTTCTTAAATAATTATTACTATCTACAGCAGGAGTCATCAAATATGAAAATCCCATGATTCCATTAACTATCTCACCAACATTAAGAGTATCATCCCAACATATAGCCATATTTAAAGTTCTATCATCGTTATAATATTTAGAATGGTCGTTCGAGGCATTTACTGCAGGGATTTTCCCTATATCAAAATCATAAATCGGTGAGAACCAGCAATCAAATAATGTATCTTCAGATTTATTAATTATATTATAATAAATTATTACTACATCCTTTAATGAATCATTACCCCATGAATAAATCCTTTGTTCGACTTGCAATCTTAAGGGATACCCTAATGGTTTTCTAACTTCAATACCACCATCAAACCATTCTAAATCCGTGTCTTTGTAAGTTGAAAAAACATCCTCATCAGAAATAATAGCCGGTCCATAAGGATAATTTTCACGGTTACGATTTAATGTATCATATTCATAACATCCAAGATATAATCCTGTTTCAAGCAAATCGGCGGGTTTTATCCAAAGTGGCCAATTAGGACCATCAGCTAAATCATTTGGAATACCTGATAATTTATTAAAATCGGATGAGAAATACGTTCTGTATGAATTACTATCATTTTGATTTGCTATGTCACCATCATCAATTCTTCCCGGTACAAACCAGGAACTTCCACTATTCGGATTATATGATATTTCAACTAATTTGTGTGGAACTGAATCATCAGGTAAATACTTTTTTGCAGCAAACCAGAAACCTCCGGCAAATATATATTGGTCGGCAGAACCACGGGGCCAAATCGTTCCACCTAAATTACTTCTCACATCTAATCCAAAAATGCCGTAATTACTCGAATAGAATTCAACATTACTCACAGTATTTTTTGGTTATCCCATGCACCCAATGATTTTCTTAAGATTTTTTCAGGACCTTTTGAGGATTGTAAAGTTTTTGAATATAAATTTAAAGATTGAGCTGTAAATATTATTAATATTATTATAAAACAAAAAGTAAAGGACTTTTTCATATCGTCACCTAAGCAATAGTTAAATAAAAAGTGTTGATATATTTATTTTAAAATATTATTGTCCTGATTTTTTATATAAAATTAATAAAATGAATCCAAATTTATTAAAAAGACACATTGATTAATTGATAAGTTACAAATTTTATTAAAAAAAATAGGGATTCAAGATTTTGAATCCCTACAAAAACAATTTATATGTTTTAAAATTTTCTATTCATGAAATGAATTGACCATTTTGACATAATCAGGTTTCAATTTGTTTTTGTTTTCCTCGAGAGTCCAGGCAATGATTTTATAAAAATGTGTAGGAGACTCTACTACAGTAATAAAGTACCATATCGGATTACCTTCGAAAGAAGCAGAAACTTCAGCCTGAACTGCATTGTTAGGCCCAATTTTGATTCTTTTTGTACCGGTGAATTTCTTATTCTCGAGACCTGAAGTAAAGTCTGTAATAAATCCGTCATAAAAATCCTGGGGGTTGGTGAATTTCATTCCAAGATACTCAAGTGTATCTTTATTATCTTCAATAATAATCACGTAAGCTTCTTTCAAAGTATTTTGATATTGAAGGCTTGCTGACTTGTTTAGCTCTGTTGTTGTTGTCATATAATCGGGAATGCTGATGAAATAAACATGTCCGATTCTTCTTTCGACAAATTTTGATTGTGCATTTGTAATTAATGGATAGAATACGCAAATGATGAGAAAAATGTAAATTAATTTTTTCATATTAACCCCTTGATTGAAATTTATAAATCAATAATTAATTGCTTGTTCAGTATATCGTTAATATCCTCTCTTTTTCTTATAAGGTAATCCTTACCTTCATGAATCATAACTTCTGCAGGACGAAATCTCGAATTATAATTAGAGGACATCGAATAACAATAAGCACCTGCATTTTTGAAACACAAAATATCCCCTTCACTAATTTCGTTTATTTTTCTGTTCCATCCAAATGTATCTGTTTCACAAATATATCCAACTACTGTATACAGCCTGGGTTTTGCATCAGGTTTCGATATATTAATAATCTGGTGATATGCATCATAGAACATTGGTCTTATAAAATGATTCATGCCGGTATCCAAGCCGGCGAACATGGTTGATGTTGTTTGCTTAATCACATTTACTTTAGCAAACAGATAGCCTGCCTCGCTGACTAAGTATTTCCCCGGCTCAAACATTAATGTAATTTCTTTTCCGATTTCTTTGCAGAATTGATTGAATCTTTCTGATAATGTTTCACCAAGCTGATTGATATCGGTTTCATAGTCGTCAGGTTTATATGCGACTTTGAATCCGCTACCGAAATCGACATATTTAACAGAATCGAATTTTTTTATTATCTCAAAAAGTATATCGGCGCCCTGCATGAATACATCAACATCCAAAATGTCGGAACCAGAATGCATATGCAATCCTTCGATTCTAAGATGGCTCGATTTGACAATCCGTTCGACATGAGGCATCTGGTGTATAGAAATACCGAATTTGGAATCAATATGCCCGACACTGATTTTATCGTTTCCGCCTGCCATTATATGAGGATTTATTCTGATGCAAATAGGATATTTATCGCCATAAGCAAGACCGAATTGTTCGAGTGTTGATATATTATCTATATTAATCTTTACCCCTTCTTTGACAGCAAGGTTGATTTCTTCCATGGAAACACAGTTCGGTGTATAGATAATATCTTTAGGTTCAAAACCGGCGCCTAATCCTAACCATACTTCCTGGATAGAAACAGTATCGAGACCTGCACCCAGCTTATTGAAAAATTTAAGTACGCTGATATTGGTTAATGCCTTGCAGGCATAATTAATTTTGAGACGAGTGGATTTGAAAGCATCCATCATTTTTTCATATTGTTCCCGCATTTTGGCAGAATCATATACATATAATGGGCTTTCGTACTTGTCGCATAATTCAAGTGCATCCACACCGGCTATGGTGTATCTATTATTAATTAGTTCCATTGCAAATATAATTTAGATTAAACTTAACGACCTAAAAGGTTAGCAAATATAAGGAAAATGTTTGAAAAGATTTTTATAGAGTTTGGACTAATATTATTTAATGTCAAGAACTGGAATTTCTAAATCTTTGCAAATTCCTTTTGCAGTAAAAGTATTAATCTCATTATGTCTGGGAATCGTTGTTGACTTGTTTGTATTGGGATTATAATATACTGAGTGTCTTTTACCCTCTCTCTCGAATACACAGCCATACAATAGCAAATATTTTATCAAATCCTTTCTTTTCATACATTGACAGCAATCTGTTCTTCGTATATTTCAGCCGAATCACTCCTAAAGTGTTTTATATTCGATTCAATAATAAGTTGTACTGCTTCCTTTAAATTTTCTCTGACTTCCTGAATAGTCTTCCCTTGAGAATGTACACCGGATAATTCTTTAACTGTACCGGCATACCATTCACCGGATTTTACTATGACTGCTGTGAATTGTTTTTCCATAATAATATATAAAAAAAATTTAAAATTCTTAGTTTTTAAATTGTAAACGAATTTCTTGATTAAGTATTATTATGTATTAATAATTAGTTATTCCAAACCAACTATAAAACACATACCAATTAAAATAGAAGGCTGATGCCCAGCAGACAAATACCATAACTGAAACAAGACCCACTCTTGCGGTTACTCTTTGATATAATTTTGACAAATCAGAAAATGAATTTCGGTTGAATGTTATTATTGAAATCAGAGTCATAATACCGAGTTGTATTGAGATTGTTTCTGCAGTTGATTCAACAAGGTATTTTTCACTAAAGTAAGTAAAACAATTGAGAACGAAGAACACAAGCAGAATTATGCCGTTTGTTTTTAAGATTTGTTTTATAAAACAATTATTCTATTTTTAACAATACATAAAATTTTGACGAAAATGATAGAGGATAATTTTCAAATAATAAAAATTATTCACATTCAAAATCAATAACAGGATGATAAACTGGAGAAAATTTGGATGGATTTAGTTTCATTGACTCAAGAGAAGGAATAAAATTTGATTTATGAAATTTATATGTTTTATATGTTGTATCAGTAGTTATATGTACGTTATTTACATATTTTCTATTTTCAAATTCAAGAATTAAAGTAGAATCATTTATTACTTTACCATCAATATATTTAAGTTTATCACCACCACCATAAGGACATTCAAAATAATATATTTTTACTTGGTTATTTGATATTTTGTAAATTCCTTTTTCGCTATTAACATAATGTTTTCTATTGAACATTCCTTTTAGACTTTGTATTCCAATAGAATCATATAATAATAGGAAATTATTTGTCATTTCACTTATATTTTTTGTTTCGTTCAATTTTCTATGATATTCTGATGGTGAATCTAAATCAGGATTCATACCCCAACTAGGGATAAAACATGAACCATCCTTATTTAACCACAGACAATCAAAATAATATGACATATTAGTGTCTAAAATTTGTCTTACATAATCCATATTTTTATCAGTACTTTCTTTTTCTCTTCTCATTTTTAGTCCTTGTATTGATATTAAATTATAGGATAGAACAGATTCCAAGCAATAATAATAACCTTCAGTTCGAATTTCATTAACTGTTTTTAGATTATTGTACATCTCAAGAAATTCTGTAGAATCTTTTCCGAGAACAATTTTGTTCCATTGGGAATTGTCCTGTGTTGTTGCACCTAACAAGGATAATAAAAATATTAATGGTATAAATTTCATATTAATTTTTTATTATTAATTCATTCGATAACAAATCTAATAATTCTCCTAATTTGAAAAAAGTGATTATTCGAGAGTAACTTTAATTTAAATTTGTAAAATTAATTTCTAATAGACAGCATCGTGAGTGCCAAATGATAGGAGAAGGATTTCAGTTTCGTTATTTTCGATTTTATTTATTTCAAAAATAATTCTATTGTCATAATCAACTGTACAAGACCAACATCCTGATAATCTGCCTTTTAATTTATGAGTGTACAAAGAAGGATGATAAATATCGTTTTTGAGATGTTTTAATGTTCGTTCGATTTTATGAGCTAAATCAGGATTTTTCTTTAAAGCTTTTCTTACTGTGCGAGTAAAATTTTGTGACCAGGCAATGTTATTCATTCTGTCAGGTCTTTCATTAAGTCAGCAACAGTGCCTCTCCGAACATTCCCTTCCTGATAATCTTTCCTTCCCTGAATTACATCATTAATGATTTCATTTCGCTTTCGTTCTATTATTCTTTTATTTATGATATCAACGAGCACTTCCTGTTCTTCGTAAGGTAGCTCATCAACTGTATCAACTAAGTCATTAAATGTCATATTCATAATAATTCCTTAAATAATCCAAAATTCTGACGGAATTTATTAGAATAAATTTTATGAACAAAATTTTATTTCCAAAATTAACCTAATTTTGCAATCATTATTTTAATAATTTGAGAAAATATGTACTACACAATAATTGGTGCGGCACGAAGCGGACTTGCGGCGGCTTTACTTGCTAAGTCGGCAGGGCATTATGTTTTTGTTTCTGAATTGAAACCTGAAAGTGAATGTAAAGAATCTGTTGAACAGCTTAAACATTCTGGGATTGATTTTGAGTTTGGAGGAAATACAGAAAAGGCATTGACAAATGCTGATTGTGTGATTACTTCACCGGGTGTGCCTAGAAAAGCATGGGTAATTGAAGAGGCTGACAAAAGAGGAATTCCTGTAATAAGCGAATTAGAATTTGCAAGGCAATTTTGTCCGAATAATCCATTGATTGCTATAACCGGTACAAACGGGAAAACAACAGTTACAACTCTCACTGCATACATATTGAATCAGGCAGGGAAAAAGGCACTCGCAGTTGGAAATATCGGAACACCATTGTCAGCAGTTGTTAGAGATTTGGATTTGGATACTATATTAGTAGTTGAAGTA
Organism: Ignavibacteriota bacterium; assembly: GCA_016219595.1. Lineage (GTDB taxonomy): Bacteria > Bacteroidota > Ignavibacteria > Kapaibacteriales > UBA2268 > XYC2-FULL-35-21. Next base: position 35,140 of record JACRLY010000037.1, read on the forward strand.
AGTAGCTATCAATTAGACAGGATAAGAGAATTTCGACCTGATGTTGGAATTATTTTAAATATATCGCCGGACCATCTGGCTTATCACGGAACTTTCGAAGATTATGCACAAACAAAGTGGAAAACTTTTTCAAATATGACTGAAAAAGATTTTGTAATTTTGAATGCCGACGATGCAGCAACGTTGGCAAATAGGACGCAAACCAAGGGGGAAAATGCTTACTTTTCCATGTCGCCCGTGCAATACGGCGTCTATGCAAAAGAAGGTAAATTGGTTATGCGGTTTCCGGAGCATAATAAAGAGGAGGTCATCATGCAGCTTGATGAGATTCGCCTTCCCGGCGTGCATAACGTCTATAATTCTATGGCAGCAGCCTTGGCAGCTCGGTGCTTTGAGGTGCGTAATGAGAACATACGCGATTCTCTGATGAGTTTCGAAGGTGTGGAACATCGTCTTGAGTTTGTTAGAACTCTAGAGGGAGTTGATTACGTAAATGATTCCAAAGCAACGAATGTTAACGCTACCTGGTATGCCCTTTCGAGTTACAATAAACCGCTTATCTGGATTGCAGGAGGCAGAGGGGATAATAACGATTATTCATCCCTCGATGAACTTGTGAAAAAGAATGTTAAGTGCGTTGTGGCGATTGGGGAAGAGGCGGATGCAATTTTCAATCATTATTCATCAATGGTTAGGTGTATAAAAGCAGATTCTTTGGAATCGGCTGTTTACAGTTCAAGAGATTATGCGGAAGCGGGGAATATTGTGTTATTCACACCTGCCTGCAAATCGTTTGATATGTTCATGAATTTTGAGCATAGGGGAGAAGTCTTTAAACAAATAGTTTATTCATTATAAATTTATTTGTTTGTGGACTTAAGAGTTTGGAACTAGTAATAGTAATTAATTTCCAATTTTTAATTTAGAATTTTCAATAAATTTAAAATGTTATAATGAAAAAATGTTTAAAACTTTTATCATTAATAATTAAATATTCATTTTAAATTTCAAATTTTAAATTAATTTTTTATACGAGGTATGTACATAATTTATACCTGAGTCTTTAAGAAAAAGAAGGTATGGGAAAAAGAATAGGTCATATTGACTGGTATATACTATTGCCAATAGTAGGATT
>JACRLY010000023.1 GCA_016219595.1 Ignavibacteriota bacterium
TTTAACCAAATTTCATAATTCGTAATTAAATTGTAACCACTTTCCTTATTGATACGTCAAACCTATTATGAAAGATGGAATTTCGGATAATATATATATTCAGAAGATTCTGAAAGGGGATACAAATGCTTATGCTGTACTTGTGAATAAGTATAAGCAAATGGTTTTTTCAGTTTCTGTCCGTATATTAAGAAATAATGAAGATGCTGAAGAATCAGCACAGGACACATTTTTGAAGGCATACAATTATCTGAATGAGTATAACGGGAAGGCAAGTTTTTCGACCTGGCTTTATAGAATTGCATATACTTCGGCAATTTCTAAACTGAGAATGAAAAAAACAAATATCAGGACAGAATCTATTGATACCGATAATTTTGATATTGAAGAACCGGTTTGGGTAGATAATTCTCTGAATTTACTCGAAGCTGATGAGCAAAGAAAATATATTGATTTAGCATTGGAAAAGCTCGAAGAAACCGAAAGTTTGATATTATCACTATTCTATTTGGATGGTTGCTCTGTCAGCGAGATTAGTGAAATAACAAATTTGAGCAGGTCGAACATAAAAGTTATACTATTTCGTTCAAGAAAGAAATTATTGATAATATTGAAAAAACTATTAAAAGAAGAAATTAATATTCTGGTGTGATATGGTAAATGATAATTTAAATTTGGATAGAATAGTAAAAGAGATATTAAAAAAATCTACCCCTGCTATTCCTTCAAATGATTTCACTTTGAATGTGATGTCAAATGTATCACAATTGAAACCAAATTGGATGAAAGCCGAACAGCCGTTAATAAGCCGAAAAGGATGGCTAATCCTTTCAATTTCATTTCTATTGATGTTTGCCTTCATTATTATTATTTCTAACTTATATAATGTAGACAGTGGAAAACAAATCACTTATTTGCAGAATTACAATCAGATAATTAATTCCTTCAATTTGCAATTAAGCAAAATACTGGCTCAAATCAAGCTGCCATTCTGGCTTCCTCTCGGATTCTTTTTTATTATGCTTGCATTATTTATTGATTCATTCATCAGGAGAATTTTCAGGCTAAATAAAACATTTTAAATCATAATTCCTTCTCCAATTCGTTAATGCTACCTGTATTTTGTCATAAAGGAAAGTATTTTGAAGAAATTATTTAGTCAAAGAAGATTCAGATTCTTAATATTAATTTTATTATTTATTATTCAATGTTCACTGTTCACTTATTCACAAGTAATGTTCCCGGGTGAAGAATTGTACTATGAAGTCTCATTCATGGGTATACGGTTAGGTTCTATAAAAGTATTAACTGAAGGGAAACAAAATCTGAATGGCCTCGAAATATGGAAGGCAAAATATTATATGGATTCTTACCGGGGTATTCCATTTGTAGATTTACATACAATATACCAGAGCTGGATTGACCCATCGGTTTCATTTTCCAGGAAATTTGAGGGGAGTACAAAAAAATCTGATGGAACTTGGGATTACCAGAAAATATTTTTCAATCAGCCCGATGGCGACATTCATGGAGCATGACACATGCTATACTTATATTAATTTTACAGGTAAAACAGAGAATATTGAAATTGATGCAGTTGATTATCCTGTGAGAACCATATTTTTTAGCGGGAAAGCCGATTGGGAAGGTGTGTATGGAGTAACAGGTCAATTTGAAGGTTGGTTCAGTGATGACAATGCTCGAATACCTATCCAGGCTAAAATGAAATTATATATTGGCAACGCAGAAATTCATCTAATTAAATGGAAAAGACAGGGTTGGGCTCCACCAAAATAATTACTAATTAAAATATTTGCTCGATTTATGAAAGAAAATATAATTAGAAAATAAAGTTTTGATTTTGCTATTAGAATAGTAAAATTATACAAATATCTTAAAGGAAATAAAAGAGAATTTGTACTTGCCAAACAATTACTAAAAAGTGGAACATCAATCGGAGCAAATATTGAGGAGGCAGTCGGAGCACAATCAAGGAATGATTTTATCGCGAAAATGAGTATATCATATAAAGAAGCAAGAGAAACTCACTATTGGATAAGATTATTAAGTGAAACAGGCTATCTGACAGTTAAACAATCGGAATCATTAATAAAATATGTTGAAGAAATTCTCAAGCTAATAACTAGTATTCAAATGTCTTTAAAAAAAATTAGTAATTAGTAATTAATAATTAGTAATTATCTCAAATGAAGCCTTTTTCTGAAATCTTCGATTGTAGCCTTCAATCCAATTTTTCTATTAACATTTGGTTTCCATTTTAATATTTTCTTAGCCTTGCTTATATCAGGTTGACGGACTTTCGGGTCATCTTCGGGTAATTTTTTATAAATGATTTTACTCTTCGAATTTGTCAATTCAATTATTTCTTTTGCAAGTTCGAGCATTGAGAGTTCATCGGGATTGCCGATATTAACCGGCTCTATTTCATTTGACATCAGCAACCTGAATATGCCTTCAATCAAATCATCTACATAGCATACTGAACGTGTCTGGCTTCCATCTCCGAATACAGTAACAGGCTTGTTTTCCAATGCCTGGGTTATAAAAGCCGGTATAGCTCTTCCATCCATCAATCTCATTCTTGGACCATACGTATTAAATATCCGAATGATTCTTGTATCTACTTTGTGATACCTGTGATATGCCATAGTCATTGCTTCGGCGAAACGCTTAGCTTCGTCATATACTCCGCGAAAACCTACCGGGTTGACATTACCCCAGTACGATTCAGGCTGAGGATGTATAGCAGGGTCTCCGTAAGTTTCACTTGTGCTTGCCAATAAATATCTTGATTTTTTAGCAAGAGCAAGACCCAGAGTTTTATGGGTGCCGAGAGAACCTACTTTCAAAGTCTGAATTGGCAGTTTAAGATAATCTATTGGTGAAGCGGGTGATGCAAAATGAAGAATATAATCAACCTTTCCATCAACATAGATATAATTAGTTACATCATGCTGTATAAATTTAAAATTTTTATTCCCAATCATATGGGCAATATTGTCCGGCGAGCCGGTTATAAAATTATCTATGCAAATAACTTTATCACCTTCGGCAAGAAATCTATCGCATAAATGTGAACCAAGAAAACCTGCACCACCTGTAATTAATACACGAGCCATAATGTAATTATTCCAATTAGTTTTAAAATCAGATTACAAAAATCCTAAATTTTTTTGAATTGGTTGTAATTTAATACAAAAAAGTGTCAGGAAAAGAACCTAACTCTCTTTCATTTATATAAATATTATTTATTGTTAGAAATTTTTAGATACAATTAATATCATACAATTCTTTCTTTCCATTTTCCTTTATTAAATATTATTGCAGCTGTTATTGTCATTGCTATTTCCGAAATTACAATAGCATAAAATACTCCCTGCTCGCCAAAATTAAAGCTCATAGAAAACAGATAAGCCAATGGAATTTCCATAAGCCAATAACAGAAAATATTGATTTTTGTTGGTGTATTTGTGTCCCCGGCGCCATTAATTGCATGAACCAGGACCATTCCAGGACCATACGCAATAAATCCGTAACTGATGATTCTGAGTGCTTCTCCACCGGTACGGATTACTTCCAAATCTGGTGTTAATAAACTCACCCAAAATTCAGGAAACAATACGAAAATAAGTCCGAGAGCTGCCATTAATATAGCATTTGCTTTTGCTGTTATCCATACTGATTTTTCAGCACGTTCAGGTTTTTTTGCTCCAAGGTTTTGACCAACTAAAGTAGATGCTGCATTGCTTATTCCAAGCGATGGAAGCAATGAAAATATTATTATTCTTATAGCAATGGTATAGCCGGCAACAACATCACTTCCAAAAGCTGATACAAGCCTTACTAATCCTATCCAACTGGAAGTAGCAATTATATTTTGACCTACTGTACCCAATGACAATTTTAATATATCTTTTATCACTTTATAATCAGGTTTTAACTCAGACAATACAAAATTTATTCTCTTGTTACCCCGGAAGATAATATAAAATTGAATAAAAACTGCAACAGCTCTTCCTGTTGTAGTAGCAATTGCTGCTCCTTTAATTCCAAGTTCCGGGAATGGTCCCCATCCGAATATTAAACATGGGTCTAATATAATATTAATGATGTTTGCAATCCACAACACTTTCATAGACACTGCAGCATCTCCGGCACTTCTGAATACAGCATTCATAATGAATAGTAACATTATAATAACATTTGCTCCCAGCATAATTGCTGTATAACCGGAATATTCATTTGCAATTTTTGCTGACAATCCCATTATTTTTAATAAATCATTTGAATAAATAAATCCTGGAATTGCAATAAACAATGAAATGGCAAAACCCGTTAATATTGCCTGGAATGCTGCATTTGAAGCTCCTTCATGATTTTTTTCGCCTATTCTTCTTGAAACAACTGCAGAAGTCGCAGAACTTAATCCCCATGCAAGTGAGTAAACTATTGTCAGTATTGATTCGGTGATTCCGACAACTGCAACTGCATCGGAGCTGATTTTGGAGACAAAATATATATCAACAATTGCGAAAACCGATTCCATCAGCATTTCGAGAACCATTGGGATTGAAAGCAATAGTATTGCTTTTCTCAGGCTTCCGCTTGTATAATCTCTTTCGCTGCCTTTAACAGCCTCTATTATATCAATTTTTAATTCGTTAAAATTCATTTTGTAAAATAACTTTTTTATCGCAGTTAAATTATTTTCAGTATTTTCCATTTCCTTTCCTTAAAAGAATTAATTAGTAATTTTAATTTGTTTAAATAAATTTCGACCGGATAATCCGTAGCTGTGACAATATTTTTTAATACAAAAAATGATAATGATGGATTCATCATACACCTCAATAAGTTTAAAAATATTTTTGTTAATTATTTTAAAGGTGCAGTTATTACTGCATAAAGACTACATGCATGCTGGTAATGACAATGCCTTTTTGAATATGAGTTACTATATTTCTTAATTTTGTTTTCATAGTGATTTATTTAACGATGTTGATTGTGATTTATTACACAATGATTATTTTTGCCACACACTGTGAATACATTATTAGAATATTTGTCTGAAAGACATGATAATTTATTGATAATAAAGACTTTTTTTTATATTTTCTAAATTAGTGATGTTAAATATTTTTTTTAATTTAGTTTTACTCTATAAATTATAAGCAGTTACAAAATGTTTTTTTTATATGTAAATAATGAATTATATTGAAAGTTCAAAATAGATAACTCTATTGTGTAATAATTAAAAGAAGGTTTATATTATGTCATTGTTAAAAGAAAAATTAGCGAAACAATTTCCCCAACTGAAAGCTGAAATCGGTGCTTTTGTGAAAGAACACGGGGATAAGGAAGTATCAAAAGTAACCCTAGCACAGGCGTATGGTGGCTTGAGGGGAGTAAAAGGTCTTGTTTGTGATACATCAGAAGTTCCACCTGATAAAGGTTTGATTATTCGCGGTATCGAATTAAAACAATTAACCGAAAAATTACCCGAAGAAATTCTGTGGTTATTACTAACCGGCGAACTGCCAAATGAAGCAGAATTAAAAGACCTTCAAAACGAATTAAGGTCACGAGAGGACGTTCCGCAATATGTATGGAATGTACTTGATGCAATGCCTGCTGATTCACATCCGATGGCAATGTTCAACACAGCAATTTTGGTTATGCAGAAAGAATCCAAGTATGCAAAGCGTTACAGCGAAGGAATGAAAAAAGATGATTACTGGGACCCGACTTATGAAGATTCTATTGACATTATTGCTAAATTACCGGCTATTGGTGCTTATGTTTATCGCAAAAGATTTAATAAAGGACCAAGGATTGAATCAGACAAAACAGCAGACTGGTCGAAAAATTATGTCCACATGCTTGGTTTGCCGGATCCAAACGGTGAATTTACTTTACTCATGAGATTGTATCTCACTTTACATTGCGACCATGAAGGCGGAAATGTCAGTGCTTATACAGCTTCTACAGTTAGTTCAGCTCTTTCGGATTTGTATTATTCATTATCAGCAGGTTTGAATGGATTAGCCGGTCCACTCCATGGATTAGCAAATCAGGAATGTTTGGGATGGGTACTCGAAACTATGAAGAAATTCGGTGGTGCTCCAACTGAAGAACAACTTGAAAAATTTGCTGAAGAAACACTTGCATCAGGAAAAGTTGTACCTGGATATGGACATGCAGTTCTGAGAATCACTGACCCTCGTTTCGATGCATTCCTTGCTTTTGGTAAAAAGTATATGCCGAATGACCCTGTATTCCAAACAGTTGAAAGAGTATTTAATGTAGTACCAAAAGTTCTTTCAAAAGTTCAGAAGATTAAAGACCCTTGGCCTAATGTTGATGCAGGTTCAGGCGGATTGCTCTATCACTTCGGATTAACGGAATTCAGCTATTATACTGTATTATTCAGTATCTCAAGGGCTTTGGGTATTTGTGCTCAGGGCGTAGTTGCACGTGCAATGGGTTATCCGATTACCAGGCCTAAATCACTTCCGACATCTGCTTACAAAAAGCTTGTCGGTGCTTAATAATTTTTTTTAATCCTTCATCCTGATTGGTTACTTTCAGGATGGAGGATTAACCTCTTGAAAAATATTTTTCTAAAATAATGGAGTGTTAATATGAAAATTACAGTTATTGGTGCCGGTAATGTCGGTGCCACAGTCGCACAATTAATTGCTAATGCTGAACTGGCGAATGAAATTTATCTTGTAGATATTCTCGAAGGAATTCCTGAAGGCAAAGGACTCGATATGTATGAATCAATGCCGGTTTTGGAATCCGATTCCAGGATTTACGGCACAAACAATTATGAATTAACAAAAAATTCGGATATTGTTATTCAGACAGCCGGATTGGCTCGCAAACCAGGAATGAGCCGCGATGACCTTCTTGTCAAAAATGCAGAAATTGTCAGTACATGTATTGAAAATGCATTCAAATATTCACCTAATGCATATTATATCATTGTATCGAATCCGCTGGATGTTATGACTTATGTTGCATTGAAAGTTACAGGACTTCCTAAACACAAAGTAATCGGAATGGCTGGTATATTGGACACTGCACGGTATCGTTCTTTTATTTCAATGGAACTCGGCGTTTCAATGCAGGATATCCAGGGATTAATTCTTGGCGGTCATGGTGATACTATGGTTCCTCTGACCAGGTACACCACAGTAGCAGGTATCCCTGTTTCAGACCTTATACCTGCTGACAGACTTGACGAGATAGTCAAAAGGACAGCCGGTGGCGGTGGTGAAATAGTGAAATATCTTAAAACCGGCAGTGCTTATTATGCTCCTGCGGCAGCTGTTACCCAGATGGTTGAATCAATCGTGAAAGATCAAAAGCGAATTTTACCATGTTCCGTTTTGTTAACCGGCGAGTATGGATACAAGGATGTAGTTGTCGGTGTTCCTGCGGTTCTTGGTAAAGGTTGTATGGAAAAGGTTATCGAACTGAAACTTAATGATGCCGAAAAAGCATTATTGAAAACATCATGTGACCATGTTGAAGCAACAATAAAAGAAGCAATGGAATTGATTAAAAAGTAAAATTATAAGAATCAAATTAAAGCCACGCTGAATCAGTGTGGCTTTTTTTATTTTGGATATTTTATTACGAATGTTCCAAATAAATGAGTAGGATTGTTTGGATCAGAAGGATTTGGGATATCAGCAAAAATTATCGCTGAAATTTGATTTTCATAATCAAATCGAAATTGAATTTCGAAACCGGATTGTGAGCCAGAGAGAAATGTGCTATCTTGCTTTTCAATATTTCTTATACCTAACTCGGACCAGTAACCACTCGATGGTGATCCAATCAGTCTAAAAGGACCAATACCCTGAAGTGAATCGGCTGTAAATCGTATTGATTGAGTATATTCATTTCTTCCGAGAGGTGTATAAATATCATCCCCATTTTGATTCCGAATATCAAGATCCACCCAGATAAAGATTGGTCGAACAGATGTATCGACATAAGCAACTTGAGAAATAATTTTTACTTTGATCGGGAATTCATTAGGATAACCATTATAGAAATAACTCTCTATAAAAATAACAGAATCAATAGAAGCTTCTACCTTTTGAATTGTATCTTTACCTGTAGTATCAATACCACTTGTATCATTTTTTTTTGTAATTAAAACATTTTTTTCAATGCCGAAGGAATCCTCACAGGAATTGGTAAGGATAATTATTAACAAACAAGTTGATATTAATACAATATATTTCAATCATTCACCATCATTTTTTTTAAAATTAAGTAAATTGAACTAATTAAAAGTTAAACATTACGCCGTAATTCAAGCCAATTTTACTATCAACAAATCCTTTGTTATTATGATAATACCTGAACCCACTGTACTCACCGCCAACAGTAAATGTTATATTATAATATGGTGAATACTTTAATCCAAGCATACCTCTGTATACGATTCCTGCTTTATTAAACCCTCCGCTTAACTGGCCAAATGGGGAAATTCCCAAATAATCATAAGGGGCTGAATATCTCAGATTAATTCCGTAAGTGGTGAAATTCGGCTGCTGCTCAAAAGTTGAATCATCATTAAGACTCGTATATTTTTGGAAAAAGGTTTCTTGTCTTACTTCGGCACCAAATGCAAAATTATCATTCATATTATAATATAAAGCTAAAGCAGAATTATTGAATTTGTTAAATTGATACGGATTAATTGTTTCTTTCTTTAAATTCCAATACATAGAACCGCGTAATTCCATTGACAATCCAAGCTGGTCATTTGAGAAATTAAGATTATTTAAGAAATCATTTTTTGTTTCATAACCTAATTCAGGTATCTTATTTGAATTATTTATCATACTAAATTCCGAATTAGAATGTGAATCTAAATCGGCTGATGTCAAATCGGAACTTGCAGTTTCATTATCAGCGATTGAAGTCACGGAATTGTCTGAAATACTCTGAACAGGCTGCAGGTCAACATATCTTGGAACATCAATGTATCTGACTTTGGTAATGTACCTTACTTCGGTTTTTGGAACATCGTTGCTGAAACTTTGGACATTAGGCATACTTTCAGGTAATGTCTGAGTTTGTGCATAAGATTGTTTATTATTATTTGTTTGAGCAGTATTCTTTTCGCCAAAAGGATTCATTAGCAGAAGGAATAATGCGGCTGTCCCGACAATTGATACAGCAGCACTTATAAAGCCCTGCCTGTATTTTGTAAAGAATCCGGGTTTAGCAGCATTCCCTGCCGGTAAAATAGAATCAACCACAGTTGAAGGCGGGTTGAATCCTAATGCAGAAAATACACCGACTGTTGAATTTGCAGTTGGTGTAAATGCCCTCGTATCATTTCTGATTGCATCCCTGATTGCAATTTGTTGTTTTAATTCGGCACGCAACTCATCATTTGATGAAAACTGAAAGAACATCTGCTCTTCTTCTGTTCCTTCGAGTGTGCCGTCCATAAAATCATGAATAAGCTTTGTGTAATCCATAGTTAATCACCATATATTTATCTTATTATTCAATTTTCATTATTAGCCATATCTTTTAAATAGGGCTGTAATATTTCTTTAATTTTTTGCTTTGCCCTGAATACCCTCGATTTTGCATTTGTTACAGTTGTATTAGTAACTTCAGCTATTTCATTGTACGATAATCCGTCATATTCACGCATAACAAATGCTTCTTTGTAGTCAAAATCCAGTAATTCAAGAGCAGTTGTAATCAAATCTAACAACTCTGAGTTTTCAAACGATTTACCCGGTTCGAAATAAATATCATTCTCCTGAATATTTATAGTATTGACTTTATCCCTTTTATAATTTAGGCATAAATTACGTGCAATCTTAATCAAATAACCCGAAACATTGGTTTCAGGATAATTTGATTTTATTTTCTGAAAAAACCTTATAAATACTTCCTGAAAAATATCCTCAGCTTGTTCGTAATCATTAAGTACACGTAAACAATAAGCATGAACCCTCGATGAGTACCTGTTATACACTTCAGTAAAAGCTATCTCCGATTCTTCTTTGCTATCACTGCGAAGAAGAAACACGAGTTTTTCATCAGTATATGTAGAAAAATTTTGCCTCATTTTTTCCAGAAAGTTCAACTTACTTATCTATAATAACACATAAATACTAAAAAGGATGCAAAAAAAAGTTAAAAATATTTAATTTTTTTGCAACTATTTTGCAATTATTGTGTTATTAGTTATATGTAAATGTGTAAGAAGTATTATATATGTTTTTTATTTTTTATAAAATTCATAATTTGATACAAAATTTAATATTAAAATGAACAGAAGTCTTTTAAAATATAACTTATTAATTTTATTGCTGGTTTTAATCAGCGAATCAATAATTTTATTTGCCAAAAATGATGATAAACCCGAACACCCGAAAAACCTCACTGTAACATCTAATGTCGGTGGTTTTGCAAAAATCAGGTGGCAGGTGGTTATATCCGGTACTGAAATTAGTGGATTTAAAATTTATTTCGCTCATGGTAACACCGATAATTTAGCAAATTTTAGTTTATTAGATTCAATATCAAAGGAAGATATTAATCTACATAAAGATGGTGATAATTTCCACTGGATGTTCGAGCATGTTGGGACAGGTGTATTTTCATTTTACGTTACAGCATTTAATGAGCATGGTGAAAGTGAACCTTCTGATATAGTAACTCAAACTATTGGTGAAACCGAATTAAAAATTGAGTTTCATACCACACCCAATACCGATGCTATTGTCGGTGAAAATTATTATTATAAAGCAGTTGCAAAAGCATCTAACCTGGGTTTGATAAAATATGATTTGGAAAAATCTCCAGACGGGATGGAAATTAATGAAACAACTGGTGAAATAAACTGGACACCTCAGGAAAAAGGAAAATATCCTGTAAACATCAAAGCTTATTTAATTGAAAATAAAGATATTTGTAAATATCAGCCGTATACAGTTAATGTAAAAAGCTGTAATAAAAGGTCAACTATTTCAGGTACAGTTTCATATACCGAAGGCGGATTAGTTGAATCCGGTTTTGCTAAATTGTATAAAAAAATTGAGCAGTCTCAAAACGACCCGGTTTTAATTAGCCCTTTAGCAATATCAAATGGGAATTTCACAGTAAATGTCGATGAAGGTAATTATTTTATTAAGTTCGAAGGCGAAAAATTTGTATCTGAATGGTATGAAAACGCAGGCAATTTTAATGAAGCTAAAGAAATCCAGGTTAAGTGCGGTAATGATATTCAAATTACTGCTGATGTCAATAAATCTGTTACTGTTATTAAATACTTAGTAACTGGCAGAGTAACCAGAGAAAGTGATGGAGAACCAATTGCAAACGCAGTAGTTCGTTTTGATGGTAAAAACCTTCAAAGTGGGACAAATTTAGGTAAACCTGTATTTACCGGTCCTCAAGGATATTTTGAAATACAACTTGAAAATAATTATAGTTGGATTGTATATATTAATGGTTTTCAAAATTATCTTACACAATACTATGATAAAGTTGATAATCCAACAGAAGCTACTCAGATTATTTTACAAGGAAATCGCGACAGTGTTGATTTTAAATTGAAAGAAAAACCTACCTATATGAATAGAGTTTCAGGCACTTTAACTTCTGATGATGGAAATGGAATACCCCATGTAAAAGTTATTGCATTTTTAGTTAAACCAATACCTGATTATTACAGAGAATATATTGGTAAACCATCTACTACAGATGAGAATGGAATTTTCATATTTGAAAATTTGAATCCGGGTAGATACATATTTATGTTCTTTTCCTCTGAAACAAGAAATATACCCGGTTATTATAAATCAAATTCAAATACTTTAGTAAAATACTGGAGGGAAGCCACCGAAATCGAAATCGGTACCGATACAGAAAAATCAGGGATTATTCTAAAAGCTCAACGTTTGCCGGTCCAGGAATCAGGTAGAGGAAAAATCAGAGGTATGGCAAAAGATGCAGGAACAGATATTGCTGTACCATATGCAGTAGTTTTCGCTCTTGATTTAAATTCTTATACAAAATATTTCACCATTTCCGATGATTTGGGTAATTATGAAATTCGTGGTATGAAAGCCGGAAAATACCGTATATACTCTGATAAGATAGGTTATAATCAATATAAAGAAGATGTAGAATTGCAGGATGACAACTCGATTGTTGATAATCAAATTTCATTATTCCCATATCCTACATCAGTAACTGATGACTTATCTTTTAAGAATATAATAATCTATCCAAATCCCGCTGATTTTGAAATTAATTTATCTTTGACTGGATTTAATTCAAATCTATATTTGAAAGTATTCAATTCATTAGGAATTCAGATTTTAAATGATTCGTATATCGCCGCAGATACTAAGGATATTTACAAAATAAAAATATCCGATTTTTCTAACGGTTTCTATTATCTCGAAATCGGGAATGGTTTTAATTCGAGAATTTATCCTTTCGTAATAGCAAGATAATCACCTCAAACAAATTAAATTTAAAAAGTTATTAAATGTAACTTTGCAAACCATAATTACTTTCGTAATTTTGAAAGTTTATACAAGTATTAAATGAAACAATAATTTATGGAAAATATTCGCAATTTTTGCATAATTGCACATATTGACCACGGAAAATCTACGCTTGCTGATAGATTGCTGGAAAAAACCGGCACTGTGACTCAAAGGGAAATGATTTACAATCAGATTCTCGATGATAATCCTTTAGAACAGGAAAGGGGTATTACCATCAAACTACATGCAATTCAGATGGACTACAAGGCGAAAAATGGCAAAAATTATATATTGAATTTGATTGATACACCCGGACATGTTGATTTCACTTATGAAGTTTCACGTTCTCTTGCGGCTTGCGAAGGAGCATTGCTTATAGTTGATGCTACCCAGGGAGTAGAAGCGCAAACGATTAGCAATCTTTATCTTGCTATTGATGCCAATATAGAAATCATCCCGATTATTAATAAAATTGATTTGCCGAGTGCATCAACAACAATCGAAAGTGTTAAACAGCAAATCATAGAATTAATAGGCTGCAAAGAAGAGGAAATTCTGATGACATCTGCAAAACAAGGAACAGGTGTTGAAGAAATTCTTGAAGCGATTGTTACTAAGATTCCGTCACCCAAAGGGGATCCGGAAGCACCGCTAAGAGCTTTAATTTATGATTCATTATTCGATTCTTACCGTGGCGTAGTAGTAAATGTCAGAGTTTTCGACGGGAAACTTACGGAAAAAGATAAGATTCTATTCATGGCAACAAACCAGACTTATGATGTCGAAGAAGTCGGAATCCTTTTGATGAAAAGACATAGAACACAAGAACTTTTAGCAGGGAATGTCGGTTATTTTACTGCAAATGTAAGAAACCTTCAGGATACTAAAGTTGGTGATACGGTAACACATTTCCACAAACCCTGCCCTGCACAAATCAGGGGATTCAAGATAATAAAACCTATGGTATTCAGCGGGATTTATCCTGCAGAAGCGGAAGATTTCGAAGGATTAAGGGAGTCACTTTCAAAGTTGGTTTTGAACGATTCTGCAATTACATTTGAACCGGAAACATCAGCAGCTCTTGGATTTGGATTCAGGTGCGGATTTCTTGGTTTACTACATATGGAAATAGTGCAGGAGAGACTCGAAAGAGAATTTAATCAGAATATTGTTACAACGGTACCGAATGTAGAGTATAAAGTTGTTAAAACTAACGGGGAAGAATTATATATAGATAATCCCGCTCAGTTACCATCATTAGGTGTAATAAAAGAAATTCAGGAACCATTCATAAAAGCATCAATCATTACACCGCCTGAATATCTCGGTAATATTATGAAACTCTGTATGGACCGTCGGGGGACATTCATTATTACAACATATTTATCTCAGGAACGTGTTGAAATTAAATATGAATTGCCTCTTTCTGAAGTTGTTTTTGATTTTTATGATAAGCTGAAATCTATTTCAAAAGGATATGCTTCTCTTGATTATGAAATTTCGGAATATAGAGCAGAAGACCTTGTGAAACTGGATATTTTGTTAAATGGCGAGCAGGTAGATGCACTTTCGTCTATTGTTCACCGAATGAAATCATTTAATTGGGGGCAGAAACTTTGTTCGAAACTTAAAGAACTGATTCCAAGACAGATGTTTGAGGTTGCGATACAAGCGGCTATCGGGTCAAAAGTAATTTCGAGGTCAACAGTAAAAGCCATGAGAAAAAATGTTACTGCTAAATGTTACGGCGGTGATATAACCCGAAAAAGGAAATTGTTGGAGAAACAAAAAGAAGGCAAGAAACGTATGAAACAGGTAGGTAAAGTTGAAATACCTCAGGAAGCATTTCTTGCTGTATTGAGTATTGAAGATTAGATTTTTTTTATTTATTAACTAAATAATATTGTTATGAATACACTCTCAAAAGAAAAGGGAAAAGTAAGAAAGGAAACAAAGAGAAAAGCCGATGAAAATAGTGCCGGTGAGAAACTATGGTCATGGATTAAAACATTGGTTGGAGCAATTATAGTCGTTACTATTATAAACGGACTTGCTATTGCCTCATTTGTTGTGCCGACTCCCTCTATGGAAAGAACCGTAATGACAGGTGATTTTCTGTTTGTTAACAAATTTATTTATGGACCTTCGACACCGCAGGTTATTCCATTCTTTAATATCCCTTTGCCTTTTTTCAGATTCCCGGCGTTCAGGGAGCCTCAAAAAGGTGATGTTATTGTTTTTATTTTTCCGGGTAACAGGGATGAAGTTGAAGCGACAGAATTCCAGTATTATTTGAAAAGATGTGTAGCAACTGCCGGCGATACACTTGAAATAAGGGATAATCATTTATTCGTAAATCATAAAGAATATAAATTGGCTAAAAACGGATTTTATGATTCTTCGGTGCCTGATATTCCATCCGAGAAGTTTCAAACATATCCTTATGGTAAAAATTATACCAGGGATAATTATGGACCAATTAGAATCCCAAAAGAAGGAGATATTATTCCAATATCAATGAGTAACCTTCATGAATGGGCTGTTTTCATACAAAGAGAGGGACATAAAATCTCATCTGATGGTTATTCGATATATATTGACGGCAATAAAGCAACAACATACAAAGTTCAAAGGGATTACTGTTTTGGAATGGGAGATAACAGGGACCATAGTCTTGACAGCCGCTATTGGGGATTTATACCTAAAGAGAATATAGTCGGAACTCCTGTAGTTGTCTATTGGTCATGGGATACGAATATGCCCCTTGCAAAATTTTTCGATAAGATTGCATCGACAAGATGGACTAGAATCGGAACAATAATAAGATAAATTTTAAACGAATAATTTTATAATCAGAGAATGTGCGGAATATCCGGAATAATTGCTGTAAACGCAGAAAGCTATACCACTGAAATTAATAGAATGATTAATAGCATAAGCCATCGCGGACCTGATGGTAATGGCACTTATTCATTTAAAAATTGTATACTCGGGCATGTAAGATTAAGCATAGTTGACCTTTTGACAGGTGACCAGCCGATGCTTTCACCTGTAACAAACACAGCTATTACTTTTAATGGTGAGATTTATGGGTATAAAAAAATCAGGGAACAATCCAAAGATTATCCATTCAAAACTTCTTCTGATACTGAATTAATCATTGCTTTATATGAAAAATACGGGGAGAATAATTTTCTGAAAAAATTGCCCGGAATGTTTTCATTTGCAATTTGGAATGATGAAGAACAAAAATTAATAGCAGCAAGAGACAGGTTTGGTGAAAAACCATTTTATTATTCGGTTGGGAAAAATGGTGAATTCATTTTTGCATCAGAAATTAAAGCAATTATTGAAACCGGGCTTGTTGAGCCGGTTCTGAGTATTGAATCCCTGGTCCATTATCTTCAATATTTATATATTCTACCAAATAAAACAATCTATAAAAATATTCATTGCCTTCCTCCGGCTCATTCACTAACATATAAGGAAGGCAAAATAAATATTGAAAAATATTGGGAATTACCTGGTATATATGAGAAAATTTCGATTGATGATGCTGTGGAACAATTCAAGACTTTACTCGAAAGGTCTGTTGAAAATCAATTGGTAGCTGATGTTCCTGTTGGTGCTTTTCTAAGCGGCGGACTTGATTCGAGTACAATTGTTGCTATTGCAGCAAAATATAAGGAACAGCTAAAAACTTATTCTTTTAAGTTCGGTAATATAATTAATGAACTGCCTTTTGCAAGGAGTATAGCTGCTAAATATAAGACAGAACATTATGAGCTATCGCAGGAGGAGACAAATCTTGCTGATTTACTTGTAACAATGCAGGATGTTTATGATGAACCATTTGCAGATTCTTCGAATATTCCTACATATCTTATTTCCAAGCTTGCAGTAAAACATCTGAAAGTTATTTTAACCGGTGACGGTGCAGATGAACTACTGGGTGGATATGACTTCTGGTATAAACAATTATACAAAATGGAATTAAAAAAGAATAAGGAAAAATTCACTGAAAATTGGCTGCAGGATTTGTCAAAATTTCCACGTGTTCATGGTTTTACCATGGCACAAGTTGTAAAACAAATTGCCCCAGATTATTATCATAATAAAGCTTTTAATACTCTACTCGAAGCCCATAATGAACAAAAGAAATATTTTAAAAACGATGAACTTACCAGAATTTTAAACTTTAATCTGAATTTCAATCCTGATGAAACAAATTCAAAAATGAAAGGGAATTCATTAGATGAAGTTTTTAAAAGCGATGTAACAGATTATATGCCGGGAGATATTTTGGTAAAAACAGACAGGGCATCAATGGCAAATGGATTGGAATTGAGGTCACCATTCCTCGATTGGGATTTTGCTGAATTTTGTTTATCAATTCCATCAAAATTAAAAATCACACAAAGTGAGCATAAATACATTTTGAGACAAGCATATCAAAATCTTTGGACAGAAGAAATCAG
Organism: Ignavibacteriota bacterium; assembly: GCA_016219595.1. GTDB lineage: Bacteria > Bacteroidota > Ignavibacteria > Kapaibacteriales > UBA2268 > XYC2-FULL-35-21. The sequence continues at coordinate 17,051 of JACRLY010000023.1, forward strand.
AACCAGGGGTAAACAGGGATTTGGCGCACCTGTTCATGAATGGCTAAAGGAAGAACAATTCACAATACTTAAAAATAAATATCTAAATGACTCAAGGAAAAAAATATTTAAAATAATTTCTTTTCCCAACTCGAGAGAATATGTCGAACGGAATAATTATCTTACATGGATTCTGCTTACATTATCAGTTTGGATGGAAAAGCACGAATTTGATTTTAAATAATGTTAATTCTCTATTAGAAAATACTTGGATATATCTTTTATTTTTCATAAAATAACATCTGTTATGATTAAAAAACTAAAAATATATCTTGATACTTAGGTTATTAACTTTTTATTTGCTGATGATGCACCTGAAAAACGTGATATAACTCAGGAATTTTTCAATAATTATTTAAGTGATTATGATGTCTATATTTCAATTGTAGTATTGGATGAAATTGATAATACCAAAAGCGAATATAAAAGAAATTTACTAAACAATGCAATCATCAAATATAATTTAAATGAATATAGTATATTTAATGAAGATATTGAGAAAATTGATAATTTATACATAGAAAACAATATTATTCCGGAAAACAAGCTCGAAGATGCTTTACATATCGCTTACGCAACTTATTACGAATTTGATATTCTATTGTCTTGGAATTTTAAACATTTAGCAAATATAAACAAGCAGAAAAGCGTCAATTCAATTAATATGACAATCGGTTATAATAAACCGTTATTATTGTTAAATCCTATGGAGGTGATATATGAAAAGTAAAATTGATAAATCTTTAAAAGAAGTATGGGATATGAAAGATAGAACGTACAAAAGGTTTAAAGAAAGCGGTTATAAAAGTTATACAGAATATATTCAGTCAAGGATTATTGAAATTGAGTTAAAAAAACAAATGACTCAATCAAATTGAAATAAAAATAAATTATAATATTGTCTATTTTATATCAATCAATTCAAAAAAGACAATTCTTATTCCATATAAATTTATTATTTTAAATTTAAGACAAATAAAAAAAGTGTTTCAGTAGTATTATAATTGGATTATTTCTTTATCGATAAAAGAATATTTTTAAAATTTATGAATGCTATACTTTTAACAGGCAGTGCCGGATTTATAGGTTCCAAAACAGCAGAATTACTTTTGAACAGGGGATTCGCTGTTATTGGTATTGATAATTTTAACGACTATTATGATATAAAATTAAAAGAATACCGTAATAATCAATTATTAAGAAACCCCAATTATAAATTTGAATCAGCAGACATTGAAAATTTCTCTGAATTGTCGGATATTTTCAAAAGTTACAATTTTGATGCAGTTATTAATCTTGCAGCCAGGGCTGGTGTTAGATATAGTTTGGAAAATCCCCATGTCTATGTTACTACTAATATACACGGCTCATTAAATTTGCTTGAACTCATGAAGGAATTTAAAGTTAATAAATATGTCATAGCATCTTCTTCATCAGCTTATGCAGGAGAGGAGATGCCTTTCAATGAAGAACTGCCTGTGAACAAACCTATATCTACTTATGCAGCAACAAAAAAATCAGCCGAGTTAATAGCATATACTTATCATTATTTATTCGGGATTGATGTCAGTATACTACGTTATTTTACAGTGTATGGTCCTGCCGGAAGACCTGATATGAGTTATTTCAGATTTATCAAATGGATTGATGAAGGCAAACCGGTAGAACTATTTGGTGATGGGACTCAAAGCCGTGATTTCACTTTTATTGATGATATTACCGAAGGAACAGTGAAAGCATTAAAAAATGTCGGTTATGAAATTATTAATCTCGGAGGCGGAAAAAATCCGGTTTCAATTAATTATATGATTTCAAAAATCGAGGATTATCTTGGTAAAAAGGCAATTGTGAATAGAAAGGAATTCCAAAAAACTGATATGGATATAACATGGGCAGATATTTCTAAAGCAAAAAAAATACTTGATTGGGAACCGAAAATAGTTTTCGATGATGGGTTGAAAAAAACCGTTGAATGGTATCTTGAAAACAAATCTTGGCTTAAGGATATAAAATTATAATATGGCTTCACCACGAATATCGGTTTTAATGTCTGTTTTTAATGGTGAAAAATACCTAACCGAAGCTATTCAAAGCATCCTCGAACAGTCATTTTCTGATTTTGAATTTATCATTGTGGATGATGGTTCTACTGATTCATCAAGGGAGATTATAAATTCATTCAATGATTCAAGAATAAAACCGATTATAAATGGCGAAAATATTGGTCTGACAAAATCATTATTAAAAGGTTATGAATATTGTCACGGTGAATTTATAGCGAGAATGGATGCTGATGATATAAGTTTACCTGACAGATTTAAAAAGCAAATTGAATATTTTGATAAACATCCGGAAGTTGGAGTCCTGGGAACAAATGCTTACGCTATTGGAAATAATTCAAAGCTCAAATATAAAATTAACTATCCTGAAAATCATTCATTTATAAATTGGTCATTACTGTTTTCAAATCCGATTTGTCATCCATCAGTAATGATAAGGAAAATTGTAATAGAAAAATTTGGGTTTTATAATGATGAATTTCAAAGGTCTCAGGACTATGATTATTGGATAAGATTAATTAGTAATGTAAAATTTTATAATATTCAAAAACCACTAATATTATTAAGAATAAGCGGACAGAAAGTTTCAATAACACAATTTAAAGACCAATTGAAAAGCGCAATATTTATTTGTCAGAATCATTTGTCAGAATTTATTGAATATAATATTGACTATAAAATAATTAAAGGTTTGTGGACTTGGAGATTTGATACTATAGCAGAAGCTAAAGTAATGATTGATACCATAATAAAATCATTTAATAAATTATCATCTTTAAATAAATTATCTGAATCAGAGTTATCACAAATCAGTAAAGATGCTGCTAGAAGGTTCCTGTTAATTGCAATAAATAAAATATATTCACCAACAATGCTTAAATACTTTTTTATATCAATGAAATATGATTTATTTAGTATAATCAGAACTTTATTATGGGGATTAAAAGCTGTCATAAATAAGTATTTTAGATGAAATGGAAAAACTGAAAATTCTTCATACGGTTGAATCTTATCTTCCTTCCAGAAGCGGGATGGCTGAAGTAACTCGTCAAATATCTGAACGGCTTGTTGCAAAAGGACATGAAGTTACGATAGCGACTTCGGCATTGGGAGATAGAGAAGATTTAAAAATTAATGGCGTAAATGTCGAAGAATTTTCTATTAATGGGAACTATGTTAGAGGTATAAAGGGCGAAAAAGATAAATACATAGAATTTTTGCAAGATAGCAAATATCATGTTATTACTAATTTTGCAGCACAGCAATGGGCTACTGATTTGGCTTTTCCGGTCTTATCGAAATTGAAATCAAAAAAAGTTTTCGTTCCAACCGGATTTTCCGGATTATATCTAAAAAATTATAAAAAATATTATTCGAAAATGTCCGATTGGATGAAATTGTATGATATGAATATATTTTTATCCGAAAAATACGGAGATATTGATTTTGCAAGGAGGTCATTCCGAATGTATCAGTATTTTCAGCAAAGCTAAAATCAGGGATTCAGTTCTTGTCATGATCGGAAATGAAGGCAGCGGTTTATACAAATACTTAATGTTACTGTTTGATATAAAAAAATTATTATTCAAAAAGAGTTTAACACAACAACTCTTAAATAAAAAAATTATAATACTTGATTTGCCGCGAAAAGAAACAGTTCAGGCATTTAAGGAAGCGGACCTTTTCCTGTTCCCATCGAATATTGAATGTTCACCTCTTGTATTATTTGAAAGTATGGCATCAAAAACACCTTTCATGGTAACCGATGCTGGTAACTCGGCAGAGATAATTCAATGGTCAGATTCGGGTTTATTAATTCCTACAAAATATTTCAAAGGATTAAGTAAAGCAAAAATAAAAGATGGGACTGCTATATTAGAGCAATTATACAATGACAAGACAAAGAGAAAAAAAATGTCTGATTCAGGATTTGAAGCATGGAAAAAAAGATTTACCTGGGGAAAAATAGCAGATGAATATGAGAATTTGTATTTGAATTTATTCAGGGAAAGCAGTTGAACAAAAAACCAACAATTTCAGTTGTTATGCCGGTTTATAAAGAAAATGCTCAAGTTCTTAAGCGAGCAATTGATTCTATTATGAATCAGACTTTTCAGGATTATGAATTCATCATTATTCTTGATAATCCATATAACATCGAAGCAATTAATCTGATTGAAGATTTTAAAAATAATGATGAAAGAATAATATTAATATTAAACGATAAAAATTTAGGTGTTGCGCCAACACTTAATATTGGTGTGAAGGCAGCAAAGGGTGAATATATAGCAAGACAGGATGCCGATGATGAATCTTTACCTTATAGGTTTGAAAAACAAATTAATTATTTAAATACTAATCCAAATATAGATGTAATCGGCACATCATTAGATTATGTTGATGAAAACGAGAAATTAATATTCAAAAGAAATTATAATTCAAATCCTGAAAAATATATTCGGAAGTATAATCCTGTAGGTCATCCAACTTTGCTCATTAAAAGAGAATTATTTGAAAAATTCGGATTTTATAGTGAAGATGAAAAATTTAAATATGTCGAGGATTATGAATTATGGATTAGATGGTATCTTAAAGGAGTTAAATTTTATAATTTGGATGATACCTTATATAAGTATTATCAGAACAAATCGAATATAAAAAACAGAAATACAAAGCTACAATTAAGAAATACTATTAAATTAAAAAGAGAATATCGCAATTCTTTAGTTCTGTGTTTTGGAGATAATTTAAGATTAATCGGAGAAATGTTATTAAATCTATTGCCGTCAGGTCTAATAACATATCTTTTTTATAAATTTTATAATAAATAAAAAATGTTAAATCAAATATAATATTTTAATAAATTTAATTGAACTTATAAATATTATCATTTTATTTGAATACCACGTCTGAGAATATCCCTTACAAATAAATTATCAGGTGTAAAGTCATCAGGCAAATAAGTAATCGGTGATATCCCGCTTTCAATATCCATTGCAATATCTAAAACCTTTAAATTATCATAAAACCGCGAGCCGGAAAAATCTTTTGATACAAGAGCGAGGTCAATATCACTCCATTTGTCATATCTCCCTTCAGCATAAGAACCAAATAAAATAGCTTTTTCAATTCTTATTTGGTTACTTTCTAACTTATTTATTAATCGTTCGATTACATTTTTGACTTTATAAGGGATTTCAGCCATTCTAAATTATCCTTAATTTGTAGTAAAAATTTGTGTGCAAAATCTTTTGTACATATTTTATGAAAATCACTCTTATATTCAGAATATCTTGCTTCAATATTAAAAGTGTTGACTGTAATATAAAATTTTTTCAAATCAGCAGTTAATTCAATATAAGAAGATTCTGCTAATTTTACCAAGTCATGAGTTCTCGGAGGTGTGTCTTTATTATAAAGGACATATAAACTTTTTAATGCCTTTTCAAGGGATAAATGACCTATGAATAAGCACCAGTCATAATTACCTGATTTGAAATTATTTTCAGCGGCTTCTAAATCGCCTACGGAACTATCTAACCAGAACCGAGCTTGTTCCTTTATGGTCATAATAAAAAATGTGAAAATACTTTAAATATCAATAACTAATATATGAAATAATTTATAAAAATTCCTCTTTAAAAATGTTACCCTTCTTTTATTATATAAACAAAACGAAATTTTTAATCCTTTTATTTTAAATTTGAAGCTTTAAATTATACTAATTTTCAAATAAATTATTATTATGATACCAAAAGAACTGATTGAACCAAAAAGCATCGTTGTAATTGGAGGGTCAAATGATATTTCTAAGCCCGGTGGAAGAGTGCTTAAAAATATTATTGAAGGTGGTTACATGGGTGAATTATTTGTTGTTAATCCGAAAGATACTGCTGTTCAAGGAATTAGTTGTTATAAAAGTGTAAGTGAATTAAATAAAGTTGACCTTGCTATAATCGCAATATCTTCAAAATATATACCTGATACTCTGGAAATTTTAACAAAACAAATTAAATGCAAATCCTTTATTGTCCTTTCTGCAGGTTTCAGTGAAATGGGAGAAGAAGGTAAAATACTTGAAAAAAGTATAACACAAATAGTAAATAATGCCGGTGGGTGCCTTATCGGACCAAATCGTATGGGTGTTATGACAACGTCATATAAGGGAATGTTTGGTGGTCCAATGCCTGAACGTGACAGTAATGGCTGTGACTTTGTTTCAGGTTCCGGTGCTACTGCAGTATTTATACTTGAGACAGCAATACCTATGGGAATCAAGTTTGCGAGTGTATTTACTGTCGGCAATAGTGCACAAATCGGTGTTGAAGACATTATTCAATATTGGGATGAATCATTTGATGAAAATAGAAGCTCCAAAATTAAAATTATCTATCTTGAACAAATACATAAGCCAGATAAATTTCTAAAGCATTGCCGTTCCTTAATAAAAAAAGGATGCAGGATTGCCGGAATAAAAGCCGGTACAACAGATGCCGGTTCCAGGGCTGTTTCATCTCATACAGGCGCATTAGCTGGTTCTGATTTGGCTGTTGATGCTTTATTCAGAAAAGCAGGTGTTGTCAGATGTTCCGGAAGAGTGGAACTTGCTTATGTTGCAGGGATATTCAATTATCCCGAATTCAATGGCAATCGCATTGCTATTGTTACTCATGCCGGTGGACCCGGAGTAATGCTGACTGATTCACTTTCGAAAGGTGGATTCGAAATACCTCATATAAAAGGCGGCGATGCAGATGAATTATTAACTAAATTGAATTATGGTTCTTCTGTTGCTAATCCGATTGACTTCATAGCTACGGGCACTGCTGAACAATTGGGAGTAATTCTCGATTATATTGATAATAAATTTGATAATATAGATGGTACGGTTGTAATTTTCGGAACACCCGGATTAACAGATGTTACCCCGGTTTATAAGCTGCTGGACGGTAAAATGAAATCATGCAAAAAACCGATATTACCTGTACTGCCTTCGATTGTTCAGGCTTCCGATGCTATCGATACTTTTATTTCTTTAGGTAGGGTGTTTTTCAAGGATGAGGTTGTATTAGCAAATGCAATGTCAAAAGTCTATAATACCTCAAAACCAATTGATGAAGAATCGATTTATAAATTTGACAGGAAAGCAATTAACGAACTGATATCTGAAAGTGAAGATGGTTTTTTAAAACCGGAATTAGTTAAGAAACTGCTGGATATTACCGGAATTAAAAGAGTAAAAGAAAAAATTGTAACTTTTGAGGAGCAGGTTTCAAATGCCTGCTCCGAAGTTGGATTTCCTTTAGTGATGAAAGTTATTGGTCCGGTACATAAAACTGATGTTGGAGGTGTCAAGCTCAACATTAGCAGCGATTATGAAGCTGTTCAATCATTCAGAAGATTAATGAAAATTCAGGGAGCAAAAGGGATATTGATTCAACCAATGTTACATTCCGATTTCGAGTTGTTTATTGGTGCAAAATATGAAAAGGATTTCGGGCACATACTTCTCTGTGGTTTAGGTGGAATATTTATTGAAGTTTTGAAGGACTTCTCTTATGGTTTATGTCCCGTATCACATAAAGAAGCTCTCGATATGATACGAAAATTAAAATCTTATGAAGTATTTAACGGAGTAAGAGGAAAACAAAGAATTGATGAACAGAATTATGCAGATATTATAGTTCATTTATCGGCTTTGCTTGAGTCAACACCTGAAATCAAAGAACTAGACCTCAATCCTTTACTCATGAAGGATAATGAATTAATTGTAGCGGACTCAAGAATTTTAATCGAGAAATAATTAGTTGCATATCAATGTGCAGGTTGTTATTTTTCCTTCTTTTGACCATTGTTGTTCCCGCACTTTACCTGAACCAATAACATTTGTCTTATAACCTGCATTATGGATTATTGTTAAAGCTCTTCGTAGTGTCATTCCACGGACATCCGGAAGTTCTGATTTTTTGGTTTTATCGAAAACTTTAATTTCAACTTTTCCCCATTTATGAATTTTTTGACCGGGTTTGGGATTCTGAAATAATATAATCGCTTCGATATCTGATGTATTAGCTAATTTTACTTTTTGAATTTGAGCAATTCTATTCGCATCTTTTATAAATAATCCCCGGAAATCAGGTACATATACCGAATCTGACTTCAAAGAATCTGTTCTGATTCTTTCAGTAGGATGAATAGGATAAATTGAAAGCCAATCCATCAATATGTCTTTAAAAATTGGTGCTGCAACTGCTCCTCCATAGTATGAACCTTGCGGGCTGTCAAGCAATACGAGAAGTGCTATCTGTGGTTTATCAGCCGGGAAAAAACCGATAAATGAAGCATAATAGCTTTGTGTTTCATACGAACCGTTTACAAGTTTTTGAGTGGTACCGGTCTTACCGGCTACTTTATAACCTTCAATTTGTGCAGATTTTCCTGTTCCTTTATCTACTACCCCTATCAACATTTTGGAAACTGATATTATTTGCAAAGATTTCATCAGGAATACTGTTGCCCACCTGTGAAAAAATAACATTACTTGAATAGGCAAGAGCATCAGCAAATGTTACTACTCCGATCGGATGGTCATCTTTGATTTGATATTTTCCATAATCGAGTAATCCCAAATGACCGTTAACCATTTTCCCGGGTGTTATAAGATTATTGTCTATTGCTGCTGATGCGGTTATTGTCTTGAATGTCGAACCAGGTTCATATAAGTCAGTGATTGCTTTATTTTTCATCGCTGATGATTGTGCATTTTTAAGGTCATTCGGGTCATAACTTGGATATGAAGCCATTGCCAATATTTCTCCTGTTGAAGGTTGTATGGCTATTACAGTTCCTGAAGCGGCATTTGTTTTTTCAATACCCTTTTTTAATTCATA
>JACRLY010000024.1 GCA_016219595.1 Ignavibacteriota bacterium
AAAAGAAGTTTCACCGATAATGTTTATATTAGGTTGAGGTAGATTGCAATCCATTAATTCAATTTCCCAGATACCTCTGCCGAAAGTTGCAGCTCTTAATTTTTTAGATGATTCCTGAATTTCAATTTCCTGAACTATAACATTCGGTAAATCGCTTCCGTAAAGTTCCCAATAGCTTGAACCATAATCTGAATAGAATACACCTATATCGGTGCCTACATATAGCCTGTCAGGTGAGTCTTTCTGATAGACAATGCAATTTACAGGAACATTCGGCAGATTTCCGGAAATATTAGTCCAGATTGAATCTTTGTATTCATATACTTTATTTCCTGCGGCATAATTTGATTTTGATATCCAAACTCTGTTTGGATTTGACGGGTCAACAGCTATGTATGAAATTGGACCTCCGGAATAAAGCTTATTCGTCCAGTTTTGACCGCCGTTGTGAGTGACACGTAGTTCACTGTTGTTTGCAGCATACAAAGTATTCGAATCTGATGGAGCAAGAGCTAAAGAAAATAAAAGGTCGTATGAATTATTTGGGTTACCTCCGAAATTTGAAATTTTTTGTTTTGATGCACCATAGTTTGTTAATTTCCAAACATCCAGATAACCCGCATAAAGTACAGAAGTGTTAGAATGGTCAATAATAAATGGTGTAACCCAATTACCATCATGTCCGGTTTCATTCTCACTTATCATGTGAGAAAAACTGCCGCCGCCGTTTGCAGAACGTGCCAAATTCCCGTTTTGAGAAGAGGCATACATCCTGTTTTCATTTGTAGGGTCAATCGCCGCTTCCATACCGTCTCCGGCATAAACTCCCATCCATGTGTCATTTTTTAATCTTCGCGTTCCGTTGTCCTGGCAACCACCGATAATTAAATCCGGATTTGTCTGAGAACAGCCTAATCGGTAAAACTGTGAAATTGACAAACCATCCGTAAGATTTGTCCAGTTAAATCCTCCATTTGTCGATTTGTCTATTCCACCGTCATGCCCGGCAAAAATTGTATTTGAATTATTGGCATAAACCAGGTCATGAATATCTGCATGAATAAATGGCTTTTGGAATCCTCCATACCAATGAGTAGTTAATGTGAATGAAGTACCGCCGTTATTTGATTTCCATACATTAACACCGCCAACAAATATTTCATATGCATTATTAGGAGATACGGCAATGCACAAGTCATATTCTCCCTGTCCATAAGAACCATCGCTCTGGTCATTTGGTCCACCGTCTCCCCAGCCGAGTACATTTAGGGCTGATGCCCTCGTAGAAACCACATCCCAATTATCACCACCGTCAACAGAAATTGACAGTGATTTAAATCCTCGATCTGTTGAAGCAACTAAAGAATATACAAATAATGGTTCGAATCGGGTTACCGCTAATGCTACTCTTCTTGAACCCTGGTATGTTTGTATTGCTTTCCAGGAGTCGCCATTATTTGTCGATTTATAAACATAATTTGTTCCCCACATTTTAGTAGAAGCATAAACAACATCAGGATTACCCGGCATAAATTCTATATCAATGAAGAATTTACCGCCTTCTTTTTGACTCCAGGTATCTCCACCGTCAGTTGATTTATAAATTCCGTCACTTGTTCCAACTATAACAATATTAGGATTATCAGGATGAATTAGCACACGATTTACATTTCTGTTATTATCTACAGAATATTTTAGATTTGTTACTTCCCAATCATCTCCACCATTCGTTGTTTTTATCAATCCGATAGAGTAGTAATTTGAATAAGAAGGTTCACAATCGCCTGTGGCTACATAAACAATGTTAGGATTTCTTTCAGAGATAGCAATATCGGAAACACCAATTGAAAGAAATTGTGTAAATGGGAATGTCTTCCAATTCCTACCCCCATCTTCTGATTTCCACACACCGCCTGATGCAGCACCTGCCCAAATGATATTTTCATTATCCGGCTGGAATCTTATCCTGTTTATCCTGCCTAATCCCTGTTCACGAGTTCCACCTGTTGAAGTTGGATTTAATACCGGACCCAATAATTTCCACTGGGCTGATGCTTGTATTGCATCACTATTTTTCTTATTCCGGAAATGCTGCCATTCCTTCAAAATATTGTTTGCATCAGGAAATTCACCTGTTGGGTATACTCTTCTTTCCCAGAAGGATTCCCATCTTTTATAAGTTTTCCATCCTTTTCTTTCGGATTCGGGCAATTGTTCCCAATAGCCGTTAAAAGCTTTTTGCATATCGTAGAAATTCAGTTTTGTAGATTTTTCAAGTGGCAACAAAAAATTTTGCTGCGCGAATGAGCTACTAATCATAAAACTTAGAATTGATATGAACAAAGTCGTATTAAGTATAAGTATTTTGGTTTTCATTGTAAGTCCACTAAACATTAAAAATCAATATAAAATGACGTATTATTAAGTCAAGTATTTAAAATTTATTCCTTAATTAATTTTCTGATTATGATATTATTCCCAAGATTAATTTTAACAAAGTAAACACCGGCTGAGAATTTATGAATATCTATTGTCCGGTTATATTTTCCATTAATTTCAATATTATCTATTCCGAATATTTTTTCACCCTGTATATTTGATATTTCCAAAGAGGCAAGTGCAAAATTTTCATTATTAATTGTGATATTCACTGTTCCCTGTGCAGGATTTGGTCTGATTAATACCAAATCAATATTTTCCAAATCATCAATTCCGAGAATAACGTCAATAGGTTCTGAAACCGCCGAGCAATCAAATTCATTAAAAACTTTAACAGAATACTTCCCATCCTTTTTTGCTTCATAATATTGATGGGTTGCCAGTACAATAATTGTGTCATTCCTGAACCACTGATATTTTTTTGCTTCCGAAGACATGAGAATATTTCCATCTCTTGTTATGGTCGGTATTGCAGGAGCAGGATTAACTACAACATCAATTGGTGTTGATGTGTTTTTGCAACCGTACCTTGTTGTTCCGGTAACAGTGTATGAACCGGCTTCTTTAATAACGACAGTCCTTTCAGTTCTTCCGTTTGACCAATCCCATGATGTAAAAGTTAAATTAGGATTACCCTGTAAAGTCACACTGTCCCCGGCGCAAAAAGTAGTATTTCCAGTTACTTTAACATTAATATTGGGAATATCATGGACAACAATATCTACCGGTTCTGCAGAATAAGTACAATCTGTAGAATCTGTGACTGTAACTGAATACGAGCCGTCGGTGCTTACCCATATGTAATTCGCAGTAGCTCCTGTTGACCAATTATATGCTTTATAAATTGCAGGTACTTCAAGTTTTACACTATCGCCTCGGCAAATATCTTTTTTTGCTAATAAAATCACAGGTAATGGTGAATTACATTCAACAAGGTCGTTTTCCCATAATCCTCTGCCATAGGTAGCCGCCCTGATTTTCTTTGATGCATAGTGTATATCCAATTCACTGATTACAACATTAGGAAGTCCGTTCTGAAATAATTGCCAGTCATTAAGCCTGTTATCCCTATAAAAGACACCAACATCAGTCCCAATGTATATTCTATCGGGAGAATTATTTTGATAAACTATACTATTCACGGGTATATTAGGCAATGAGCCGGAAATATTTGTTAAAATATTTCCATCCATAACAAAAACTTTTTGACTATCTAAATAGCCTGAATTTGTAAACCAGAATTTCCTGGGATTTGTTGGTGAAACAGCGATACTTGTTATTATACCTCCGTTGATAATTCTTTCCCAGGTTTGACCTGCATTATAAGAAACCCATATGCCTCCCAGTTTGGATATATAAATTGTGTTATTATCTGAGGGAGCAACGGTTATTGCCCTTATAATATAAGTCGAGTCAATTGCTCCT
>JACRLY010000001.1:0-6401 GCA_016219595.1 Ignavibacteriota bacterium
GGTTATATTTAATTAATAATCCCTCTTGGTCTCCCTTTAGTAAAGGGAGAAATCCCATGAAACCCGGCAACGACTGTATTCAGTCCGACATTAATTTGTAAAGAACGGACGGGAGAAAGATAAAACCTCACCCCCATCCCCTCTCCTATGGGAGAGGGGCGTAACCAAACGGTAGGCAAAGATAAGGATGTGGGAGTGATATGTCAAGAAAAGCGTTTTAAAATAGTTTTAAAAATATAGGCTGTAGGCTGTAGGCTGTAGAAATTAACAATTCATAATTAACAATTCACAATAAAATTTTCAGGATTAGATGCAAGTTGTCTGAACTGTGATTTGTGTGATACAATAACCTCACACTTTAGTGTGAGGTGGCTCGGAAGTACCTCTTGGTCATATCTCTCGTACCTCCCCCCCATGTTAAAACATGGGGTTAATGTATCGCAAAGGACGCAAGTTGTCTGAACCTGGATTAAACGGATTAATCGGATTTCGCTGATTGGGGGGAAGCAGTTCACGCAAAGACGCGGGGAGGAAGAATAGCACACGGATTTGACGGATGCAACGGATTGGCGCTGATTTTTTTTATTCCCTCACCCTGAATCCCTCTCCCAGTGGGCGAGGGAGTTTTTTGGATTCACGCAAAGACGCGAAGATGCCGCAAAGGACGCAAGTTGACTGAACGGTGATTTGTGTGATTAATGTGATTAATGTGATTAATGTGATTATTTAGATTTCATAAAGGCATTTAGTTCTTTAGTTAAATCACCAAATGTGTTTTCTACTTTGTCTTTTGCAAAAGGGATATAAACAAGACCCTTTATATTGCTTGGAATATTTGTACCTTCTTCATAAAGAAGACAGATATTTTTCAAACCAAATTTACCTTGAAAATATCCAATTTCATGAATGACATTCTCCCTAGCTCTATTAAGGTCACCATCAACAATATCATCACCAGTCATCACTATTACAGCATAACCACATTTATCTGATTCCTCAGACAGTTTTTGCAATACAGTTCTTCCTAAATTTGGCTCTTGTGCTAATTCAAGAGTTTCATATTCCAAAGTCTTTTCAATATAAGCTTGAACTTTTCTCCATTCATGACTTCTACCATGGCTAATGAAAATTCTTTTTGCTAATGATTTAATTATTTTGGGTTTATTAACAATCTGTTTTTTAATTTTCATTATCTCTTTTCTCTTATCAATTTCTAATTGTATTTTTTCTGGTAGTGAAAGACCTAATTCTATTTCCCAACCATCTTTTTTTTGTAAACATTCTACCTTTTTATTGATTAAATAAATTATTTGTTCATCTGGATCTTGAATTAGTTTTAATTCGTCTTTAATAATATCAAATTTATCAACTTTCCCAATAAATTGAACTTTCATAGGTAAATTAATTTTCATATTATTAACAGCTTTTTCAAAATCTCTAATTATATTTTGAGACTTTATCAATGTTACTAATGACTCACCTAACCAAAAATTTTCATATTCTTTATAATCTTTAGGAGAAACTTATTTTTTATTTTTTGAATTTGTTTCCTAAAAAATGGAATTTCGAATAAATTAAGGACTAAATCTTCAAACAAAGATTTATAATTTGGTTTTTGTTCTTTATTTAATTTAATTTTCATTTCTTCCTCACTATATTTACCGTATCTAAACTTAAGGTATTCATTTTCCTTCTCCCTCCACTACTTTGATTTCGTCGTCAGTTAGGGAGTAGAGTTCATAGACGAGTTTGTCTATTTGGCGGTCGGTGGATTCGATTTGAATTATTTTAATTTTGAAATTAATTATATCAATTATTTTTGGAGCAGACATATTACACTTTCAGAATTAGTAATAAGGTTATGAGAAAGCAAATATAGTTAGAAAAATTGAAAAGTCAATAGTCGGAAGTCGATAGTCGGAAGTCGATAGTCAATAGTCGATAGTCGATAGTCGTTAGTCAATAGTCGATAGTAGTTAGTCAATAGTCAATAGTCGGAAGTCGATAGTCGATAGTCGATAGTCGGAAGTCAGAAGTTGGAAGATAGAAGGAATCAGCCGGGAGGAATATTTAAGAACAAGGATTAACCAACGAAGATAGAAAATAGCAAATTTTATTGATAATATTTAAGAATAATGATTAATGATTTAGGATTTGATAAGAAAAGAAAACCCCCTGAATCCCCATTTGAGAAAGGGGGCTGTTGATGTGGGATGAGGCTATGGATTCCGTGTCAAGCACGGAATGACAGTTAGGATTTAAGAACAAGGATTTACGAAAGAAGATAGCAAATAGCAAATAGAAAATATTTAATTTCATTGATAATATTTAAGAACAAGGATTAACGATTTATGATTTGAGAAGTTATAAAGTTATAAAGTTTATAAAGTGAGAAAGGAAAACCCCCTGAATCCCCCTTTGAAAAAGGGGGCAGATGGATTCTGAACTGAGTACAGAATGACAATTACACCTTCCCAAACATTTCCTCGAGGAAGGAAGAATAAATAAAAACTATTTAATTATTTGGAGCGCCGTTTTGTATCCAGATTTCAAGCTGTCTAAGATTGCAGTCTGAAAGTCTCATATTATTATCGGGCATTGGAACAAATCCTTTCTGATGTTGGATGGCTCCAAGAAATTTTCCATTATCTACATATTTCTTGACGTTTGCATACCCTTCGAGATTTATATTTCCTTGCGGCTGTACATTGCCATGGCATCCGATACAATTGATTTCTAAAACAGGAATTATTGTTTTACTGAAAGTTACAGTAGTAGTATCGCAGCCTCCTATTGGAATATCAGAACAATCTTTATCAAGTGCTCCTTCGGCAATCCATCTTGCAATTAAAGAAATCTGTTGCGAAGAAAGACGTTTTTTTGGCGGGGGAGGCATCATATCATCATCTTCGCCACCTCCGGTCTTAGTTATAATATTATATATTTTACTACCGTTAGGATTACCCGGTTTTATTCCTTTTCTTTTTATATTTTGATAAGAATCCAAAATATAACCTTCTTTTGAAGTTCCTTTATTATGACATCCGCTGATTGCACAATTTGAATTGAAAATAGGTAAGATGTCTCTTCTGAAACAAATACCGGTGTCAACATTAGGAGCATCCTGATGTATTTTAATAATTACATATCTCTGGTGCCTGATATCCAACTTAGGAAAAGCTTTAATAACTGCTGTTATATTAGGTTGAGGAATATTAAGTAAGGATTGGTAAACAATACTATCTCCTTCAGATGAGGAAAGATTACCGCCTCCCATTATAATTTGCCATAAGACAGTTTTGTCTTTTAATGGTAAATTATTATAACCGGTAATTATTGTATCGTTAATTATAGCTTTAAGTGTAACAGATTCGCCGGCTAAAATATTTATGGTATCCGGAGTAACTGAAAACTTTATATTAAAAGAATTTGAGCTGGGACCTTCAAAATCTTCACTGCATGATATTATTATAAATGCTGCTGCAACATTTATAAGGAGAAATATATATTTCATTATAAATAAAATCCATAACTATTGAAAAAAATTTTTTTATTTGAAAAAGCTAATTTAGTTTTATTTCCGTTTATACATAAGAATATCAAATCAGAAATTTATTTTATGAAGAAAACAATTTTTTTATATTTATTGATTTTCTCTGTTTGGTTTACGTTTTCGTGTGAAGATGGTTTTCCGACAGAATTAAAAAAGAATTTACCTGAAGGGCATAATGAACAAAAAGGTATTGCTTTTCACAAATCAGGATTAGAATATCCCTATGCTTATGATAGTTCAAGAGGGGAATCAAATTGTGCAGGAGCTAAATGCCATCATAATGATTTGAGAGGGGGTATTGCAGAATCTAATAGTATTCCTGTTGTTTCTCCTTCCTGTTATCAGTGCCACGGAAAAATTTGGTTTGAAATTGATACAGCATATAATAAAACAAATTATTAAGGATTAATGATGAAAAAATTATTTGTATTGGTATTTATTTTACTTATTTCTCAGAGTATAAATCTTATATCAAAAGAGTTAAAAGTCGGAGAATCTGCTCCTGAATTTCAGGGAGAAACATTCGATGGTAAAATTATAAAATTATCAGATTACAAAGACAGAGTTGTCTTGCTCGACTTTTGGGCAAGTTGGTGTGCACCGTGTCAGAAAGAATTACCATACTTAATGCAGTTATATGATGATAATGATGACCGGAATTTTGTAATAATCGCGGTAAATATTGATAAAAAAATGGTTTCTGCACAGAAATTTTTAGAAAAATTAACTGAAAAAGCAAATTTTCCCATTATCTGGGACAGCAAATCAGAAATACCTATTTTATATAGTATAGAATCGATGCCAACAACGATTTTCATAGATAAAAATGGTATTATCAAGCATATTCATACTGGATTTACAGATTCATCAAAAGATTTATTGAAACAAGAATTAGAAGAACTTCTGAAATAAATTATATTTTGATTTATGAAATATATTAAATATATATTAACTTTAATTTTAATAGCAGTTGTATCGGGATGCACAACGGTACAACCCTGGGAAAGAGAAAGCCTGTCGAGCCCTGTAATGATATTTGATAAGAATCCTGTTGAAAAGGGTATTAAAATTCATCATATTGAATTTAGGGAAGGTTCAGCAGGTGCTACCGGTTCTCAGAGCGGCGGCTGCGGATGCGGGTAAAATTAATAATGAATTACGAATTACGAATTATTGATAGTAATGTTAATTTTTAGATTTTTTTTAATCTTAATTTTGTCATTTGTTGTACAGGTTTTGATAAGTAATGCACAACAATTACCGGAAGATGAAATACAAGTTGATTTCAACGGTTATTTTGATAATTTCGGTGTTGAAATTATTTATCCTGAAATTTCATTTTCTAAATCAATATCTGAAAATACAAGTATAAACGGGAGAGTGCTTGTGGATGTGATAACAACTGCATCGATGAAAAGTCATTTTGACAGTGTTTACTCTTTTGTAAATACTAAACAAGGTATTGATGCTTTGACTTCTGCAAGCAAAAGAACACAGGGAGGTAGCGACAATGAACCTGATGAGTTGAGGGGAGAATTTGGTGCCGGCATAGTTCAGTTAATAGGTGATGTAAGCATTTCACTGACAAATTTATACAGTATAGAGCACGATTACTCATCTGAAACTATAGCAGGCAGTGTTTCGATTCCATTAGCCAAAAAAAATACAACAATTCAATTAGGTATTGTTTCAAGCTGGGATAGAATATTTCCTCAAACCAGAACATGGACGGAAAAAAAATCGGTTATTTCTTCTACTCTGTCGCTGACTCAAATATTCAGTACAGATTTTTTAGCCCAGTTTGAATTGTTTTATAGTAACCTTAATGGATTTCTTTCTGACCCATACCAGGTAATAACAGTAGTTAATTATGATTCATCTTATCTACAGAAGTTTGAAAACATTTATCCTGATTATAGGAACAGGGCAGCAGCCGGGTTGAGAACAATAATAAGACTTAATGAAATTTCATCTTTACAATTAGGATACAGATATTATGCAGATGACTGGGATATCAGGTCACATACCATTTCCGCATCCTATCAGCATTTGTTATTGGAGGAAAAATTATTATTGAGTGCAGGTATACGTACATATTTTCAAAACCGGGCAACATTCTTCAAACCTGAATATCAAAAGAGGGAAGATTTTATGAGTGTTGACCCAAAATTAAACGGTATGGTATCAAATGAAATTGAGTTCAAATTGAATGTAAATGGTTCGTTGATACCGATAATAGAAAATGAAAAATTGGAATTGAACGGTAGATTTAATTTTTACGTAAGAAAAACAGATACACCTGACTGGCATTCGAGATATGACATTCTGTATGCATATTTAATGAGTGTTGGATTCAGATTTCTTTTTGATTAATTGAGTGGAGGTCTTATGAACAGGAGACAGTTTGTCGGTGGAAGTGTCCTTACAGCAGGCAGTTTGCTTGCATCGAAGAATATATTAGCAAAAACTAATGGATATATAAATTCAAATAAATTAATTTCAAATTCAATTGATATTGAATTATTATGCGATCAATCGGGCATAGCTTATGATTCTTTATCTACATTATTGAAACTTCTGAATGTTTCGAATATCAAAATTGAAGAACATCAGCTTACGGGGAATTATACAGGGGATGTCGTTTTTATTTATAATAATTGCCTGGTTAATTATAAATCGGATAATACAAAATATTCTCACCTGATACGGAATATCAGTGAATCACTGAAATTGCCAAGGCAAATACAAAATCCTACTTTTATTAAAGCGATGACTGTTTCGAAAAATTCAACTCCAAAACATGTTAATGTTTTCAGAGAAAATAAAATAATCGAAAGATATAAAATAT
>JACRLY010000001.1:6411-29561 GCA_016219595.1 Ignavibacteriota bacterium
ATTTTCTCAATTAATAATAATTCTGTTTTTGCATCTCATAGTTCTTGCAAACATAAAAATTGCATTCATACCGGTGCAATCAGTAAAGCAGGACAAAGTATTATTTGTATTCCGAATAATATCAGAATTGCATTGGACGGTAATTATCTGAATAATGTTGACAGCATTACTTTTTAGTTAGTGAATGAAATTTGATAATATATTTTGCAAATTACTTTTAATAATTATTTCACCTTACTTATTATTTGCGAAGGTAGATAGTTCAGCTCAAAAAATTTATGAAGTGAATGTAAGCAAGAATTTGCTGGGCACAGCCATCGAGGCAAAAGTATTAAGCGAAGATATCAAAAATGCTAAGGCGGCACTGTTAAAAGCCTTCAAAGAAATTGAAAGAATTGACAGTGTTTATAATATGTATCGAAAAGGCAGTCCGATTTATTTAATCAATTTAAATGCAGGTATTAACAGTCAGAATGTTCCATTAGAAACATACCGGCTAATCAAAAGAGCAATTGAATATTCAAAAAAATATGAGCAATTGTTCGATATTACAATTGGACCACTAACCAATTTATGGGGTTTCAATTCTGACAAAGAGATAATAATACCCTCTCAATCATCACTTGATTCGTTACTAAAACTTGTTAATTATCGAAATATAATACTAGAAGAAAAAGACACTTCTGTTTATTTGATTAAAAAAGGAATGATGCTCGATTTGGGTGGTATTGCCAAAGGATTTGCAGTCGACAGGGCTTCTGCAATACTGAAGGAATCAGGTATTAAAGATTTCCTTATCAATGCAGGTGGAGATATATGTGTTTCGGGGAAGAATGACAAAAATGATATTTGGACAATAGGAATAAAACACCCAAGAAAACAAAAAGAACTTCTTGCATCTTTTAAAACAACTAATACCTGCATTGCAACAAGCGGAGATTATGAAAGATTTACGGAAATTAAAGGTATAAGGTATCATCATATTTTATATCCGAACACAGGAATGCCCGGATGGAATAACCGGAGTGTTACAGTTATGTATAAAACTACCGAAGAAGCGACTGTATTAGCAAAGTATATTTTTCTTATCGGAAATGAACAATTTAAAAAGTTAAAATTAGAAAAAGAAATAAAATATTTCACTGTGGATGAGGAAGGAAAAATTAATTATAACAAATCACTCCTAAGAAAAAATTCATTAAAGATAATTGATAAATAATTGTTCTTTTATTCCCCCTCTTTTTTAGATTGGGAAAATGAACTACGAAGCTTGAAGCAATGTATCGGCACTGCTTCTTTTCCCATGTGCTTTTTCAAATTCGTCTCTGAATTTAGTTACAAAACCTCTCACAGGCCATGCCGCAGCATCTCCAAGGGCGCATATTGTATTCCCTTCGATATTGTTAGCAACAGATATTAACAAATCCAGGTCTTTCGAAGTTGCTTCACCGATTTCTATTCTGTGTAATATTTTCTCCATCCAACCGCATCCTTCACGGCAAGGTGTGCATTGACCGCAGGATTCATGATGGTAGAAGTGAGCTATTCTTAATGTCGTTTTTACTAAATCTGTATCTTCGTCCATAACAATAATACCACCCGTGCCTATATGAGTACCGAGAGCTTTCAAAGAGTCCTCATCCATCCTCACTCCTTCTATTTCATCGCCACGTAATGGCGGCATTGATGAACCTCCGGGAATAACAGCTTTAATTTTTTTATTATTCCTTACTCCGCCGCAATAATTATATATAATATCTGTTAACAATGTCCCGGTTGGCAATTCATAAACACCTGGTTTATTTACATGACCACTTACTCCAAACAACAGTGTGCCGGGATGTCCGGGTGCACCTATTTTTGCAAAATTATCGCCGCCCATTTTTAAAATCGGTACTACAGTTGAAATGGTTTCTACATTATTAACTGTTGTTGGCATATCCCAAAGACCTCGTTGGGCAGGGAAAGGTGGTTTATACCTTGGATAGCCCCTGTCACCTTCTATTGATGTCATTAGAGATGTTTCTTCGCCGCAGATATAAGCACCTGCTCCTTTGTGTACATAAATATCAATAGAATAATTATTTCCGAATGTTTCTTTCATCTTTTCGCCGACTAAACCCTTCGAGTAAGCATCATCTAATGCTTTTTGCATCAAGTCTACCCACTTGTGGTATTCACCCCGAATATATATATATGCTGCATTGATGTCCATTGCATATCCGGCTATCATTATTCCTTCAATTAACTGATGTGGATTGCGCTCGAATATTTGCCGGTCTTTGAATGAGCCCGGTTCTGATTCATCGCCATTGACAGCAAGATATTTCGGTTTGTCCGAGCCTTTTGGCATAAATGTCCATTTTAATCCTGTTGGAAATGCTGCGCCGCCTCTGCCCCTAAGACCGGATTTTTTTACTTCATTAGTTACATCATCAGGTTTCATAGCTATTGCTTTTTTATATGTGTCATAACCGCCATTAGCCATGTAAACATCAATTTTATGATAATCGGGTATATCTTGCAATATCAATCTTGGTAATTCACTCATTCTTCATCTTCCATTTAAAACACATTCTTCAAAATTAATATTTATAACATCAATAATAAAATTATAAATATCATGGTTCATCATTCAAATTTATAATTATTTAATATTTTCAAAATTAGATATTACTTTCTTCAAGGATTCCTTCATGCTATTTAATTTTTCTTTTTCATACATAACAACATCCTCCGGAGCATTACCTATAAATTTTTCATTTGATAATTTCTTTTCAGAACCTTCAATATTCCTGGTAAGCCTTTCTATCTCTTTATTCAATCTTTTTCTTTCTTTGTCGAGGTCAATTGATTCATCCAGCATCAGGAAAATTTCGGTTTCTCTTACTACAGAGCCGATTGAGCTTTCCGGTTTTTGAATATCCTTCTCAACTTTTATATTCTCACATTTTGCTAATGTCTCTATAATTGTCTTATCCTTATTCATCATTTCATAAATGAAATCATTATGAGCTGAAATTGTAACCTTGGTTTTTTGTTGAGGCGGTATATTAAGCGATGACCTTAATTTCCTGATTTCTTCGACAATTGATTGCAAAAATTCAAAATCTTCTTCAAGTTTCAAATCTATCATTGAATCATCTGTGGTTGGCATTTTCTGCAGACTTATGCTTTCTTGAGAAGGATGTTCATAAAGCAAATGCCAAATTTCTTCAGTAATGAAGGGCATTATCGGATGTAATAATTTTATTATACCTTCATAAAGTCCAATTACAAATTTTATGAATGATTGATTGTAATTACTATCTGAACTTCCATTTAATTGTACTTTAATTATCTCTACATACCAGTCGCAGAAATCCCTCCAGATAAAATCATATAAAATTTTAGTGTAATCATTGACCCTATAGTTATCCAATGCATCATTAACATTTTTTATTGTCGAATTGAATCGTGAAATAATCCACTTATCTGCTAATGAATAATCAAATGAATCTCCAACTGTTATACTAAGCGTAGTTGATGGACCTTCATTGACCTGTTCCTGTTTCATTAATATAAATCTTCCTGCATTCCAGATTTTATTTGCAAAATTTCTCCCTATTTCCATCGAAGGGATATCTTGTTGCTCGACATCAACATCCATCTTTACGTCCTGTCCCAAAGGAGACAAGTATAAGGATGTAAATCTGACAGCGTCTGTACCGTATTTAGCAATAATATTTAATGGCAGGAATTTTTC
This sequence comes from Ignavibacteriota bacterium, assembly GCA_016219595.1. Taxonomy (GTDB): domain Bacteria; phylum Bacteroidota; class Ignavibacteria; order Kapaibacteriales; family UBA2268; genus XYC2-FULL-35-21. The sequence continues at coordinate 10,157 of JACRLY010000001.1, forward strand.
CAATTCTTTTGTATCCTCTGTCTTGCTGTCGAAAAGCCAATTCATTGTTGTCAATGGCCAAAGCCATGACGAAAACCAGGTATCTAATACGTCTTCATCTTGTTTTAATACCTCATTAATACCTACCCCAAGTTTATTCCTTGCTTCTTCTATTGAATTTGCTGCGGTATATCTTCCGTCTTCTGAGTAATAAACAGGGATTCTGTGACCCCACCAAAGTTGCCGGGATATGCACCAGTCACGAATGTTTGCCATCCAATGTTCATAAGTCTTTACCCAGTGATTCGGATAGAATTTTACTTTCCCGTCAAGAACTACTTTAAGTGCATCTTCTGCAAGAGGCTTCATTTTTACAAACCACTGGTCTGATAAATATGGTTCAACAGCTTCCTTGCCACGATAGGAAAATCCGACATTATGTGTATAATCATCAATTTTTTCTATTAAATCTTTTTCTTTCAATTTCTCTAATATTTGTTTCCTGGCATCGAATCTATCAATTCCGTTAAATTCACCGGTTAATTCATTAAGTGTACCATCGGGATTAAAAGTATTTAACATTTCGAGATTATGTCTCAGCCCAACTTCAAAATCGTTTGGATCATGAGCCGGAGTTATTTTGACACAACCTGTTCCGAAAGTAGGGTCAGCATAATCATCAGCAATAATTTTTACTTCTCTTCCGACTAAAGGAACTAAAACAGAATTACCGATTAGATGTTTATACCTTTCATCTTTCGGATTGACTGCCACGGCTATATCTCCGAAAATTGTTTCAGGTCTTACAGTTGCAACTTTTAGATAATTGCTCCCATCAGGGAAAAAATACCTGAGAGTATATAAATGTTCATTTACTTCTTTAAATTCGACCTCTTCATCTGATAAAGCAGTTTGGGACAGGGGAGACCAGTTGATAATTCTTTTGCCTTTATAAATTAAGCCTTCATCAAATAATCTTATGAAAACCTGCTGAACTGCATTTGAAGCAGAATCATCCATAGTGAATAATGTTCTGTTCCAATCGCAGGAAATTCCAAGCTCTCTCAATTGTTTAAGAATGATTCCGCCATATTTTTCTTTCCATAACCATACCTTTTCAAGGAATTTATCTCTGCCAATATCATATCTTGTCAGACCTTCTTCTCTCAGCTCGGCTTCTACCTTTGCGTGTGTTGCAATTCCGGCATGGTCATAACCTGGGAACCAGCATACTTCATAACCAAGCATTCTTTTATATCTGATATATAAATCCTGTAAACTAATATTCAGCACATGTCCAAAATGTAGAATACCTGTTACATTCGGTGGAGGCATTAATATGCTGTAGGTCGGTTTATCAGTCTCTGTTGTAGCTGCATATATATCATTCGATTGCCAAATTTCATACCATTTTTTATCGACAGTATTTGGTTCAAAGGCTTTTGGGAATTCTTTTGTCATCAACTTTAAATTATTTGAAATTAGAAAAATATAAACTCCAAAATTATGAATTTTTTGCTCTATTTTAAGAATAATTTTAAATCATTTAAGTTACTTTTAATTATTATATGAAAAATTAAAATAGATTCAGAAAATTTGATATGAATTTTAGAATTATTAAATTTAGATGCAACTAAAATCATTATTTTGTGTTATTCTTATAAAAGTACTTTGAAAAATAAAAATAATTATAGTAGTTTGTAATTACATTAAAAAATTAGTTTAGATAAAAGAATTTTACGATATTTGCTATAATTAATGAGGGTTGCAAATTACTAATTACAAATAATATTCGGAAATAGTGATATATACTACATTTTTTTGTTATTTAATCAAGGAGGTATTATGAAATTTCGGAGAATTATCTCTGGGCTAAGTATGGCTTCTGTAATAGCATCGACTGTTTTTATTATGAGCAGTTGTACACCAAAAATTACAGAAGAGCAGATGACACAGTTGAAAGAGCTTCGTAATAAGGAAAAAAGTCTCACAGAAATGATAGCTCGCAAGAAGCAGGAAAAAAAGAACCTTGAAGCAGAAGTTAATGCAAGAAAGGCAGAGCTCAAAAAATGCCAGGACGACAAAGCATTTGTTACAGAAAAACTATCGCAATGGCCAAATTGCTGGCCTGATTACACACCAGGCAGCGAAGTAAAGTAATTAGCCTGTTATGAAAGTATTATGTTAAACAAATGAATTTATGGAGAAAATTATGTATAAAAAAATAAGCTTTTTATTTATATTGCTCGTAATAGCAATCCTTGCTTCAGGTGTATCTTTTGCTCAAATGCAAACAAAACCTGATGAAGAATTAACCAAAGAGGAAGCCGAAAAACTGATTCAGGAATGGCAGTCAAAAGTAAGCATACTTGATGACCAAATGAAAAATCTTGATGCAGATATCGAATTTCTAAAGAAAGAAATGGATGAAACAAAAAAGCAGCTTGCTGATTGTAACGACGCCATTTACAAAATGCTGGGTTTGACACCTGCAGAAGTTGAAGCATTCAAACAGCAACTCGGGCTTCTAGAAGGCAAGATTAGTGATATGAAACGTCTTAATGATGATATGCTCGCAGAGAAAACCGACGAAATTAAGGGATTGGAAAGTGAATTGAACAGTTTAAGGGGTAACAAAGCATCGCTTATTCCTGAACATTATAACAAAATCGTTTCTCTTGCAAGGGAAATTAAGGGTTTGTACAGGGAAAAGAAAATTAAATCCTATACTGTAGGTACCTGGGCAAAAGATAAAGATTGCTTGTGGAATATAGCAGGCAAAATCGACATTTATGGAGACCCGTTCTTATGGCCCAAAATATGGCAGTTCAACACTGATGCAATCAGGAATCCTGATATTATTTTCCCGGGACAGGTTCTTCAGTTACCACCTGCCGGTCCGAAAACCAGTGAAGAATTAAAAGCAGAAAGAAAATATTGGAGAATGAAACGTGCAGCAGCAGATGACCAAAAACCGGAAGCTGCCAAACAGCCGGAATAAGTGTTAATTAATAACTAATAATTAAAATTCTTAAATTATTATTAATTAGAATTCGATAATAATAATGGAAATTTAATGAAGAAATTAAATTGTTAAAAATTAGCCCCATTCTCATTTAAAGAGAAGAGGGGCTTTTTTTATTTGTAATATTAACTGTATTTATCAAATATTAATTGTTAATTTTTTATTGTCTGATTTATGGATATTCACGAGAAAAAAATCACATTCGATGATTCTGATGTACTTTCATTATTTTCTTATAATGAAAATTTACTTACACTGATAGAAAATAAATTTAATACTGCTTTGACAATTCGGGGCAATAGTATCGTTCTTAGGGGAAATCCCGGTGAGATTAGAATAATTGAATCATTATTCAGTGAACTCAAATATATTTATAAAAAGCAAGGTACATTTAATGCCCAGGATATTTTAACCATTCTTGATTTACTTGAATCAGGAAGGAATACACCTGAACAATCGGTTCCAAACGGGAATGGTGAATCAGTAATATATCATGGGTACAGAGATATAATTAAAACAAGAAGTGATGCCCAGCTCGACTATTACAAAAAGGTACAGAAGAATGACCTTGTTTTTGCGATTGGACCTGCAGGAACGGGTAAAACCTTTCTTGCTGTTGCAATGGCGCTTGCCTCGTTAAAAAATAATGAAGTAAGTAAAATAATTCTGTCAAGACCTGCAGTTGAAGCAGGGGAGTCCCTCGGTTTTTTACCGGGTGATTTGAGTGAAAAACTTGACCCATACATCAAACCATTGACAGACGCATTATTTTATATGCTGAGTCCCGATAAAATGAAGAGTATGCTCGAAAAAAACATTATAGAGATTACTCCGTTAGCTTATATGAGAGGCAGAACACTTAACAGTTCTTTTATTATTTTAGATGAGGCTCAGAACGCTACTTCTATGCAAATGAAAATGTTCCTGACAAGGATGAGTTCAAATTCAAAAGCAATTGTCACAGGGGATGTTACACAGATAGATTTACCGGATAAAAGTAATTCAGGATTAATTGAAGCAAACAGGCTTCTTAAGAAAATAAAAGGAATAGAATTTGTCTACTTTACCGAAAAAGATATTGTAAGGCATAGATTGGTTGCCGAAATTGTTAAAGCTTACAATTCTGAAGAAAAGAATCATAAAACTAGAAAATAAATTTATACTATATTATAGAAAAGGTTAATTGGTAATTTATTAAAACCTAATTTTAATAATGTTTGAAATACTAAAAATCGGTTTTCTAAATCTGACTTTGGTTGATTTAATTGATATTGCAATTGTAGCAGTATTAATATTTTGGCTATTATCCTTTATAACAGAAGCTATAAATCTTAAAGCAGTTAATTGGATATTGAGGACAATTTCCGATATTTGGCTTCTGGCATTTATTATTCTTTTTCAGCCTGAACTTCGCCGGCTTTTATTAATGATTACCAGGAATCCTTTTTTCAGATTATTTGTTCGCTCAAAATATTCGGAAACCATTGGCGAAGTTGTAGAGACTGTTATAGAATTATCAGAGAAGCATATCGGGGCATTGATTGTGTTTTCACGCACACAAAATGTCGAAATGACGGTTGAAACCGGTATCCCAATGAATGCAATAGTTTCCCAGGAACTTCTGGTATCGATATTCAATCCAAAATCACCATTGCATGATGGTGCTGTTATCATAGACAATCAGCTTATTTTAGCCGCAAGATGTATTTTACCCTTATCATCTGCTACTAAATTCAATAGTAAGAATTTAGGGACAAGGCATAGAGCAGGTTTGGGTTTATCCGAACAGGTTGATTCTATTGTGATTATTGTTTCAGAGGAAACCGGCGCAATTTCGATTGCAGAAGGCGGTGAACTTACATTAAACATACCTAAAGAGAAAATCTCAACATATATTCGTTCAAAATTATCGGAAAAGAGTAAATAAAATCAATGATTAGTAGTAATAATAACGCTTTTAATGAAAGAAGAAGATTACTGATTGAATCACTTAGAAGAAGAGGAAATCTTTCGGATAAGGTTCTTGATGCAATGTTGATTATACCAAGGGAAAAATTTCTGGATTCTTCATTCCGATTCAGGGCTTATGAAGATACAGCACTTCCAATAGAATCGAATCAAACTATCAGTCAGCCATATACGGTTGCATATATGACAGCTCTTCTCGATATAAAAGAAGGCGATAAAATCCTGGAAATTGGGACAGGAAGCGGTTACCAGGCATGTGTACTTACTCTGTTAGGTGCCAGGGTTTATACCATAGAAAGAATTCCGGACTTAGTAGAAAAAGCCAGAAATGTTTTTAAAGAATTTGGACTCAAGATTAATACAAGGGTAGGAGATGGAACAATAGGCTGGAGTGAATTTGCCCCTTACCAGGGAATAATAGTTACGGCTGCTGCACCTGATGTCCCGGATAGCTTAATGGAACAACTTGCAATTGGAGGTAAACTTGTGATTCCTGTAGGTACAAAATCATCTCAAAGTATGTATCTGATTGAGCGTATGTCAGAAAAAGATTTTCAAAAAAGTGTTACTGACAGCTTTAAGTTTGTTCCATTGATTGGTAAAGAAGGCTGGCAAACAGGATAATGACTAAAAACCAGCCGCTTCTGACCCATATTATAGTCATTTTAGGACCAACTGCATCAGGTAAAACCGATGCTTCAATTGAACTTTCTAAAATGATTGAATGTGAAATTTTATCTGCTGATTCCCGGCAAATTTATCGTTATCTTGATATTGGTACGGCAAAACCATCACAGGAAGAACAAAAACAAGCCAAACATCATTTCATTGATTTAATTAATCCTGATGAATATTATAGTGCCGGTATTTTTGGTCATCAGGCTGAATTGGTAATAGAAGATTTATTTAATAATAAAAAGACTCCTTTAGTAGTTGGAGGTTCAGGTCTGTATATTAAAGCATTGTGCGAAGGATTATTTAAGGAAGACTCAGAATTTGATAGCGATAATATTAGAATTACTTTAGAAAATCAATTGGAAAATGAAGGAATTGACTCACTTTATAATCAATTATTGAAAATTGATAAACCATCAGCTGAACTCTATTCAGATAAAAATCCTAGAAGAATATTAAGAGCTTTACAGTACTATTTTAATACGGGAATCCCATTATCTAGAGCTCAAATTGAAAAAAAAGAAGTAAAAAAATTTAAAACCTTGTATTTTGGTATTCATTTTGAAAGAGAAGAATTATATAATAGAATAAATCAAAGAACTGATATAATGTTTGAGAAAGGACTAATAACAGAAACACAGAAAGTATTAGAGATGGGATATTCTCCTAAGATGAATTCATTAAATACAGTTGGTTATAAGGAAAGTATAGCATTTGTAAATGGAGAAATTTCAAGAGAAAAGGCTGTGGAATTAACGAAACAAAATACCAGGAGATATGCGAAAAGACAATTGACTTGGTTTAGAAAAAATAATGAAATAAAATGGTTAGCAGGGAGTAATGGTAAATTGATTGCAGAAAAAATTTATAATGACATAAATTTCTCGTAATAATATTTATCAAATTAATGGAGAGTTTATGAAACTTAGAATACCAAAAAATGTGAAACTCGTAGGCATCCCGCCCGGAACTGCTGTTTTCCAGGGTGAAAGGAAATTAGAGAAAATTCAAATAAAAAAAATCGAATATAATGCAGAGTTTTATGATGAAGTTCTATGTAATGTTGAAGACGTTGAAAAAGTAAATCTAAAAGATAAAAAGTTAAAATGGATTATTATTAATGGACTTCATGAAGCTGAATTAATTGAGAGACTTTGCAATGTATTCGGAATAAAACAGTTGATTATTGAAGATATATTAGACACAGAACATCAACCTAAAATTGACTTCTTTGATGATTTTGTTTTTATAACACTAAAAATAATTGATTATAGTTCACTCGGTAAAGGCGCACATACTGAACATCTGAGTTTGGTTTTCGGAAAGAACTTTGCTCTAACCTTCCTGGAAAGCAGTGTCCATTATTTCGAAAAAATTGAAGATAGAATATTAAATAAATCAGGAAAGATTTCCAGGATGGGGACTGATTACCTGAATTATTCTATTATGGATTTTGTTATTGATAATTACTATATCCTCATAGATAAATTAGGATTTGAAATAGATAAACTTGAAGATGCGATAATCAATGACCCCAAAAAAGAACATTTGGGATTAATCCACAAATATAAGAGTGAATTGATTTTCCTGAATAAAAACATCAAACCGATGAGAGACATCATCAGGAGAATGGAAACTGAAAAAAATCATTTGATTGAACATTCAACTTATGAATATTTGAGAGATTTATTTGACCATATTGTTCAGATAAACGATACACTTGATTCTTATAGGGAGACATTGACTGTTTTACTCGATATTTATATTACAAATCAGGGTAACAGATTGAATGAAGTAATGAAAGTTCTAACAATCATTGCAACAATTTTTATACCTTTAACTTTCATTGCCGGAGTTTATGGCATGAATTTCAGGCACATGCCTGAATTAGAGTGGCATTTCGGGTATTACTTTTCATTAGGGCTAATGTTTGTAGTCGGGGGTGGAATGTTGTATTATTTCAAAAGAAAAAAATGGTTTTAAATGTATTAGGAATTATTTATTAAGATATATTAATGAAACAAATATTTAACACACAAAAAAATAAGTCAAATAAATTCTTTAATATTTTTCTTTTAATTGGTTTTATATTTTCTGAACTAATTCTTTTCACGAATGTTTCTTATTCCGGTGAAACATACTATTTTTCAAATACACTAAAATTAAATGCAAATGACAGCCTGAGGGCTTTAAATAAATTAAAATCGGATATTGATAAATCGCTTTCAGTTAGTATCTTAAAACGTGCTAAATACGGTGTATGTGTTTATTCATTATCAACAAATAAATATTACTATTCAAAAAATAATAATCAATTATTAACCCCTGCATCAAACACTAAACTTTTTACTACTTTCAACGCATTTAATACTATGGGTTCTGATTATAGTATCGAAACGGCAGTCTATTCTGACGGGAGTGTAAAGGATAGTACTTTAAATGGAAATATATACATAATCGGAAAAGGTGATGCCCTGATGACCATTACTGATGTAGAGTATCTCGCAGATAAAATTTATGAATCGGGCATCAGAAGAATCAATGGAAATATTTATGCAGACGGTACCTTTTATGATTCAATGACACAAAGAATAACTTATAGCGGAGATAGGGATATTGTCGAACCATTGCCTCCAATAACTGCACTCTGTCTGAATCAGAATATAGTAACTATATTAGTACATTCGGGTGCAACTCCCGGTAAACCGGTTTCTGTTCAATTAGTTCCTTCTTCCGAGGCATTTCAAATCATTAATAATGCTGTTGTCGCGGGATCCGGAATCGTTAAAAAACAAAATGCAACTTCTAAAAGTAATAAACAAAAGCAAAAATCTATTAAAACAACTGTTAAGAAGAAAAGTAATAAAAATAAGCCTGTACATAAAGTAACACTAAAAAAATCAAAAAAATTATCAAATAATTATCAGTATTCTTTACAAAAATGGGGTGATGTTCCACCTGTTCCTTCATCTTCATCTAAAAAGAAAAGCAGAATAAGTGTTACTACTAAAATTGATTCTGCCGGATTCCAAAAATTTATAATTAATGGTTCTTTACCCGCAGGAATGAATTATTCCTATAAATATTTTATTCAAAATCCAAATCTGGTAGTAGCAGGAACATTAAAGAACAGGTTAGAATCCGGTGGGATTAAAGTTTCGGGTAAAATCGGATTAAATCAATTGGGTTCATCGAAGTCTAAAGTAAACAAAATTGCAGAAATTAACCGTCCATTGATTGATTTAATTTATTTGACAAATAAAAACAGTGATAATTACCTGGCAGAGACAATTTTCAAGATGACCGGCGCTTATTCAGGAAATCATACCAATAATGGAAAAGCATCGATTGAAAAATTATTTGAAACCATAAAAAAATATAATATTCCATGTTCTGATTGCGAATTAAATGATGGCTCAGGTCTGTCAAGGAGAAATCATGTTACAGTTGACGGATTATTGCATCTGCTGATTGAGTCAAAGAAATTGAATTTCGGTATTAAATATGACTCATCGCTGACAATTGCCGGAATTGACGGCACATTGATAAATAGAATGAAAAATACTTTAGCTGAAAATAATTTAAGGGCTAAAACCGGTACATTAGGCAATGCTTCTGCACTGTCAGGCTTTGTAAAAACTATAGATGGTGAAGTTCTTGCTTTTTCGTTTATATTCAATGGAGGTTCTGTTTCTTCTTATAAGCAAATTGAGAATAAATTAGGTGAAATACTTGCTAATTTCAGTTACTTACCCCTTTTTGAGATTGATAAAAAGAATGCAGAAAAGAAAATACAAAAAACAAAATAGGACATATATACTACCCCTTAATTTTACAAACTAATAATACAGACGAGGCTCGAACTCGTGTGCCTTCCCGATGCCAATCGGGACGCTCTAATACTAAAATGAGGATTAAGATAGATGATTTGATAACAGAAAGCGGGGCCGACGAGGCACGAACTCGCGTGCCTTCCCGATGCCAATCGGGACGCTCTAATACTAAGATGAGGATTAAGATAGATGAATTGATAAAAGAAAGCGGGGCCGACTAGGCTCGAACTCGTGTGCCTTCCCGATGTCAATCGGGACGCTCTAAAACTAAAATGAGGATTAAGATAGATGATTTGATAAAAGAAAGCGGGGCCGACGAGGCTCGAACTCGCGGCCTCCAGTGTGACAGACTGGCGCTCTAACCAAACTGAGCTACGACCCCAAACTTATTAATTTTATTTTCTAATTTTAAAGAACTTTGTGGACCCAAGGAGGATCGAACTCCTGACCTCCTGAATGCCATTCAGGCGCTCTCCCAAACTGAGCTATGGGCCCCTGAAATTTTTCAGGAACACAAAATTACGAGTTTTTTTTCAATTTAGGAAAATTTCGGGCATTATTTTTTTATTTTCTTATTATTATAAAAGGAATAGTTTCTATTTTTCCATTATAACTAACATTTATAAAATATGAGCCAATACTAAGATTTGTTATTTCTACAGGAGTTGAACTGATTCCTGTTTCCCTTTCAGTCAAATGACGGGAATTCACTTTATTACCCAATAAATCGAATAAATCAATTTGTATATCAGATTTCGTTTTGAGTGGAACAATCAATTCAATAAAATCTCTATAGTCTTCTATAATTGAAGGATATAAATATGCATCTGTTTTATCTTTGGCAAATTCTTCGGTTTGTGAAGACGGAATACCACAATGGATATGTCTTGTATTGGGTTCAATTGTAATATAATCAGTTTCTATATATGGTAATCTTCTGTCATTTTCCAAATCTTCTGCTTTTATATAACAATTTGCAGAATCATTGCTGAATCTGTCTAATGGTATATCGGCAGTATATTGATATTTATAAACTGTCGGGTATAAAATATATTTTTCAAACGATTGCCGGTCTTTAAATTTTATATATAACTCGGTTTTGATTAATGGTGATGCAGACGCTATATAAACAACTATTCTCTGATACTGATTTAATTTGTATGTTGAAACAGGAGATATAATAATTCCTGCTTTTTTCATTGTTTCAAAAACATCGGGAATTCCATAACCGAGAGTATCATCGGGTTTATTGCTAAGTGATGCTGATGTTTTAAGCAATTTTCTCACTTCCCATGGCTTCAGTTCCGGAAATTCCTGCAATAATAGTGCAACTGTCCCTGTTATTAATGGTGTTGCAAATGATGTGCCTCCTCCAAACCCGAAAGGATTTGATGGATCTAAAGTACCGGCAAATACATTTACTCCCATTGCTGATATATCCGGTTTTATTTTCCCGTCAACTCTCGGTCCCCTTGATGAAAAACTTGCCGGAGTTATTCCATCGGGTTGAACAGCACCTACTGTAATTGCACTATCTGCGTCACCGGGTGACACAATTGTACGTGGAAATGGACCACTGTTGCCGGCAGCAGTAATACATATTACACCTCTTTTCACTGCTCTATTAACTGACTTTGATACTATTGTAGTATTTCCATTGAGTTCTTCATATTTGTAACTTGAATCGGATAAATCGAAATTAAAATAACCGAGTGAAGAGCTTGTAATATCCACACCTCTGGATTCTATCCATTCAATTGCCGATGCATAATTATCTTCTTCAATATGCATTTCCTTATTTAAAATTTCGGTTTTAGATAATATAAATTCGGCATTAGGTGCTATTCCTATCAGATTCCCCTGCGAAAATCCCCCTGTTATTGATAATACTGCTGTGCCATGGCTGTCCTGACCTGAACTGTCTAAATCATCATTTGCTGTAACTGAGTCATTATTTATAAAATCGTATTCGCTTTGTACTGAAGCATTAGTCAATGATATTTGAGATTTCCATCTAAATCCTGTATCAAGAAAACCTATTAAAATCCCATTTCCATTAATACCAAAACTGTGAAGAATCGGTACATTTAATAATTGTGCCTGCCTTAATGAAGGACCATAATCCAAGTCATTACAATTTTCGTAAATTTGAATATTATTATCATCATTGATAAATATTGATTGAAACATTGAATAATTATTATAATCAAGAGTAACTAATTTATTAGCCGTCGGCTGAACATTTTTTACAAAATTTAATTTATTAATTATTTCAATTGTCTCTGAATCACACTGAACGACTATATAATTTTCCCATCTTAATATGAGTTTTAATTCAGAACCTAAATCTGTGCATGAATCTATATATGGCATGTATACAGGTGCATCTTCAATGTTAATTATAGAATCAACTGGCAAAACTTTACTTCTTCTGTTTAATGCCCTTTCAGTAAATAATTTAAAAGTAGTATCATATAATGATGTGCCATGTTTAAATTCTATAGGACCTTTATCTCTAAAAAATACCCTGTAATTTCCAGGCTGAGAGTAAAGTGATAGGCAAAATAACAGATAAAATATAATCAGATATATGTATAATCTTATTCTAAACATTACTTTATTTATTACTATTTTATTTCCCCGCTAAGTTTAGCTGAAAATTTCTAATTAAATTGTTAAATTATCGTTAATGAAATTATCAAGAAATGCAAAATAAGAATTTTAATTAATCTGGTAGCTTAATTTATGGGGAAGGTATTAATTACAGGAAGCGGCAGGAGGATAGGCAGAGGTCTGGCTATTCGTTTTGCTGAAAAAGGCTGGGATGTGATAATACATTTCAATTCCTCAGAAAATAAGGCAAATGAAACATTGAAACATGTCAAAAGCCTGGGGGTAAATGCTGTATTAATAAAAGCTGACGTCAGGTTTGAAAATGAAATAATTCGGGGATTGGATATAGCTGTTAAAGAAGTAGGTATTCCTGATGTTTTAATCAACAATGCCGGAGTATATCCTCCTGAAACTCCATTGAATCAAATTTCGGGTCTAATGTGGGACGATACTATTAACATAAATTTAAGAGGTGAATATTTATTTTCTAAAATTTATGCCGGTAAGGCAAATGAAGGAAGAATAATTAATTTTGCGAGTCTTGGAGGTTTAGAGGTCTGGAATCACAGAATTCCATATAATGTTTCAAAAGCAGGAGTAATACAACTGACTAAAGCCCTCTCAAAGGAATTAGCACCTAATTTTGCTGTTAATTGCATTTGTCCAGGAACTATAGATATTCCTGATGAATCTCCTTCTGAAATTATTCGTATTAATAAAGATAAGATTCCCATGAAAAGATATGGTAATATAGATGATATATTTGATGCAGTATATTTCTTTTCAACATGTTCGAAATATATTACAGGACAAATATTATGTGTAGATGGCGGTTTTCACATTGCAAGGTAAATGAATAAAATAATCATTAATAAATAATAAATAATGAAAGATAATAAAAATACTAACAAATCAGGAGTAGATTCGGAATCTCACCAAATCAAGAGTAAAGACGGTAAACAAGTTCAACGCGCATTGAAGGGTTATGATAATCAGGATTTTATTCATAGCAAGGATGGGCGTGTAATTAGGTTGCTTGCGGAATATTTATATCCGAAGCAGGTATTAGATAAAAATAATATAAAAAAAGGAATTATATTCTTCGGCTCTGCAAGGGTAAAGCCTGATGATAATAATGCTGATATTGCAGGTTTTTATAATGATGCAAGAAAGCTTGCAGGTCTAATTACAAAATGGTCTAACTCTTTACCCAAAGAAAAATGTTTTCATATTGTAACAGGGGGAGGACCCGGTATTATGGAGGCTGCAAACCGTGGCTCATACGAAGCCGGTTCTAAATCTGTCGGATTGAACATCAGCCTTCCATTCGAACAAATGCCGAATCAATTTATATCGGAAATTTTGAATTTTGAATTCCATTACTTTTTTATGAGGAAATTCTGGTTTGTATATTTAGCAAATGCAATGGTAGTATTCCCGGGCGGATTTGGCACTCTCGATGAACTAATGGAAATTCTAACTTTAAGACAGACTAATAAGGTTACAAAGCCACTTCCGATTATTCTTTACGGGCAGAAATATTGGCAGAAGCTTATAAATTTTGACTTCCTGATTGAAATGGGTATGATAAATAAAGAAGATATTAATCTGTTTTCTTATGCTAATACACCTGAAGAGGCTTTCAATAAATTAAAAACAGAATTATCACGAATTCATAAACTTTAATGAACCATTAATAATAAATATGAACATGAGAGTTTTATTAATTGTAGTATCGGTTTTCTTGCTTTTCAATATACTCAAAGCGGGAGAGTTAACAATCAATCCCTTAAACCCAAAAAATGCTATGATTGTAACGATTAATTACACGTCCAATGGTTTTTTCCAAAAAAATGAACAATTAAATGCCTGCTTTTATTGCTTTAGTTATGGAGAAAAGACTATTGAGGGAATTGAAACACCTTTGGCTTATAATGAAGTTAATTCAAGTTTTGAAGCTACTTACCAGCTCCCTCCTAAATCAATTTTTATTTTGATTAAAGTCGGAAATGGTAAAAGGTTCGATACAAATCAATCAGAATTTTGGCAATTATTTATTTATGGAAACGACGGAAAACCATTAAAAGGTGCCAATCTTAGTTGTGCAGTTTCTTATTTGGGAATGCTGCCTCAAAATTCATCGAGAGTAGTCAATTTTGATAAAGCACTCGAATATTTCCAAAATGAACTATCATTGTATCCTGATAATATACAAGCACAGATCGGTTATTCATCATTGAATTTTGATATGAGGAAAATCTCAAAAAATGAATTTGATGAATCGTTAAAAAAAATTATTAAATCCGGATTCGATGAAAATAATGAAGGTGATTTACGCGCAGTTGTCAGGGCATTAAGAACACTTGATAAAAGTGATAAAGCACAGCAATTAGAAAGAAATTTCATAGAAAACCATCTGCAAAGTGATTTAGCCGAAGAGCTTGCTATGGCTCAATTGGCTAAGGCTGACAACCTGGCAGAATTTTCAGGTAATGTGCAAAAATACTTGAAACTTTTTCCTAACTCAGCAAATAGGGAAAGGGTATTTTCTGCTCTGGTATCCGGTTATTTACAGGATGACAGGTATGATGATATCTACACATTATTAAATTCATATACTGATGTGCCTTCTTCTGCTTATGCGAAATTAGCAATGGCTTATCTTGAAAATTCCGAGAAATTAACCGAGAAACAATTAAAAAGAAATATTGGGAAAGCTCTCGATATTTTAAAATTTGCAATTGATGAATCCAGGAAGCTTGACTATCAATACAAACCAAAACATTTATGTGATTCCGAATGGAAGATATCCAAGATGCTCGAATACGCAGACATTATGAAAATTTATGGTCAGGTTAATCACCTTGCGGGAAATAATGATGATGCAATTAAATTACTTAAAAAAAAAAAAAAAATATTCGATGAATCAACACCACCTGATTTGTATCTTGAATTAATTGAAACATATATTGAATCTTATAAAGACTCGATAGCATATAATCTGGCTGCAGAAGCAATATTGGAATCGAAAAACAGTAAAGAGACAGATAGTTATCATAAAATTCTTTTCGACTCTTTAAACACAAGCGGGGAATACAAAACAGTTTACGATTCACTTTGTATTATTGCTAAGAATAAAAGGTTAAAAGAATTAAAAGATGAACAACTTAATATTCCTGTCACTTTAGGAACAGTTACAAGCTTGTTAGGTAGCGAAATGAAATTTGATAGTTTAAAAGGTAAAGTAATTGTTATTGATTTGTGGTCAACATGGTGTGGACCTTGCAAAGAGTCATTACCTGCTATGGATAATTTATATAGCTTATATAGGGAAAGCACCGATATAATTTTTACATCTGTAAATGTGTGGGAAAAAGAGGAAGGCAAAGATAGATTGGATAACATTAAAAAGTTTTTCGGTAAATCCGACTACGACCTCCCAATTTTTATAGACAATACAAATGTTCTTCCATATAAACTTGGTGTTACCGGATTGCCAACTACAATCTATATTGATAAAAATGGAATCATTAGGTTTAAAGATGCAGGTTATGTTAGTGCCGACTTTTTAATGAACGCATGCGATAAAATTGATTTTTTAAGAAATAGGTAATGACAGATTATTAATATATCCATTTTAAATTAATATTGGAGGAAAATGAAAAAGAAAAGCTGTACCTGGCCCGGAACAGATAAATTAATGCAGGATTATCATGATGGTGAGTGGGGTGTACCGCTTCATGATGATAAAAAGTTGTTCGAGTTTATGGTTCTAGATGCATTTCAGGCTGGCTTGAGTTGGGCTATTGTTCTTAAAAAAAGGGAAGCGTTCAGAAAAGCAGCAGTACAGAAAGAATTTGGTTCATTCGATAAATATATATGGCAGTTTACAAACTACAAACCCATAGTTAATAAATGGCAAATAATGGGAACAATCCCGGCTAAAACTGAAGTATCCGATGAAATGAGCAAAGACCTTAAGAAACGCGGATTCAGCTTTGTCGGTTCAACTATTTGCTACTCATTTATGCAGGCGGCAGGTATGATTAATGACCACATTGTAGAGTGTTTCAGGTATAAGGAAGTACAGAAAATAAATTGATAATTGACAATGGATAATTGAAAATTAAATAAAATTGTAGGGGTTGAAAATTTTCAACCTCTGCAGAATTGGACTATTATATAGAACTATTATTATGTTGAGTTATTGAATACCATTGAAAGTTACTAATTAATATTTCATTGAAAATTTTAAATTAAAAAATTGAAAATTATCAGCAATACAAATACAATTAGTTTTTAATATAGAAAAAAGATTGTGGATTTTAAAACTATCATAGGATTATTTGCTGCATTTTGCACAACATTTGCATTTCTACCGCAATTAATAAAAGTATGGAAAAACAAACATGCAAAGGATATATCACTAAGAATGTATATAATGTTTATTTCCGGAATAATATTATGGTTTGTTTACGGTGTATTAATAAGCAGTTTACCAGTTATCATAGCCAATTCAGTAACATTCATACTTGCTTCTATTATTCTCGTTTTTAAAATAAAATATGGATAATATTATCAATATTTTAATTAAATTAACGTGTATAAAATTGATGTATTAATTAAATTGACAAAATGAAAACACTGACATTAAATATATCAGACTCAATCTATGATGAACTTCTTACATTATTGAGCACAAAGTATCCTGACGATATAAGTGTAATTGACGATGATATTTTTACAGACGAAGATGAAAAAGCATATCTTGAAGCACTCGGAGAACTCGAAAGAGGTGAAGCAATCAGCTTAGAACAATTGAAGAAAGAAATCAATGTATGATATAAAATTTTCAAAATCTGTAAATAAATTCATTAAGAAAAGCACTCCAAATTATCAAAAGAAATTTATT
The DNA here is from genome assembly GCA_016219595.1 of Ignavibacteriota bacterium. Lineage (GTDB taxonomy): Bacteria > Bacteroidota > Ignavibacteria > Kapaibacteriales > UBA2268 > XYC2-FULL-35-21. Next base: position 27,162 of record JACRLY010000001.1, read on the forward strand.
CAATCATTTGAAACACTATTGTTAAATCCATTCAACTCTATTCAGGATATAAAACCTCTTCAAAACAAAAAAGGTCATTTCAGATTAAGAATCGGGAAATTTAGATTTTTATATGAATTAAGAAAAGATATTCTTTTGATTTATTTTTATAAAGCCGATTCCAGGGGTCAGGTATATAAATAATAAGAACTTAAAAATTCCCACAAAATAAAAATTCTTTTAATTATTGTTAACACATTGTTGAATAACAAATTCATAAAATTATTATGTTTGCAGTGCCGTTATTCGACAATGGACGGGGGAACTATTATATCGAATTTTTGAAGTAAAATAAATATGGATTTTGTCCATTTACATAATCACACACATTATTCATTGCTGGATGCACTTTGCACTCCCGATGAGCTTATTAAAGCCGCAGTCGAGGACGGTCAGAAAGCACTTGCCCTAACAGACCACGGTGTTATGTTCGGCTGCTATGAGTTTTACAGGAAAGCGAAAGCCGCAGGCATAAAACCAATAATCGGATTCGAAGCTTATGTTTCTAATGGCAGCCGTTTCGATAAAACTGCCGGTAAAGCTAAAACAAAAAAGAAAAATTATTATCACCTTGTGCTTCTCGCAAAAAATCAAACCGGTTATCAAAATTTATTAAAACTTACATCTCTTGCTCATACCGAGGGATTTTATTATAAGCCGAGAATAGATAAAGAACTTTTAGAAAAATATAACGAAGGTATAGTAGCATCATCTGCTTGTATAGCAGGTGTTATAAGCCATCACCTTATCAACAATGATTATGATAAAGCTTATGAAGAAGCGAAATATTATAAAGATTTATATGGCGATGATTTTTATATTGAGCTTCAAAGTCATTTCCTTACCGATGACCAAATCGTATTAAGCGAAGCTCCTAAAATAGCCAAAAAACTCGGTTTGAAAACAATTGCTACAAATGATATTCATTACCTCAAAGGCGACCATGCTATAGCTCATAATATTCTTCTGAATATCAAAGATGTTACTGCAGCCACATCAGGACAAGTTGATATTTATAAATTGAGGTATCGTACTCCTGAAATGTATTTCAAGACAAAGGAGGAAATGTATAAACTCTTTGTTGATTTTCCCGATGCCCTTGAAAATACTCTTGAAGTAGCTGATAAATGCAATGTCAATCTCGATTCAGGATTGCACATGCCTGAATTCCCATTGCCTAAAGAAAAACAACACTTGTCAAATTCCGATTATCTCGAGGAATTGACTTTCGAAGGCTTAAAGAAGAAATATAAAATTATTACAGATGAAATCGCAGACAGGGCAAAGTTTGAATTAAATGTCATCAATAAAATGAATTTCCCCAGCTATTTTTTAATAGTCAGTGATTTCATTAGTGCTGCTAAAGGATTGGGTGTAACAGTCGGACCAGGTAGAGGTTCTGCCGCAGGAAGCATCGTTGCCTATGCTTTGGGTATTACCAATATTGACCCTTTGCCTTATGATTTACTGTTCGAAAGATTCCTCAATCCCGATAGAATCTCTATGCCTGATATAGACATTGATTTCAACGATGAAACAAGAGAGAGAGTCATAGAATATGTTCGTCAAAAATACGGGGAAGAATGTGTTGCCCAAATTATCACTTTCGGTAAACTTTCCAGCAGGGCTGTACTAACTGATGTCGGAAGAGTTCTCGGAGTTGAGCTTCAGAAAATCAAGGAAATCACATCAAAAATTCCTGTTGTTCAGGGTAAAGTTGCCGATTTAAAAGATGCACTTGAACTATCCGAATTAAAATGGGTAAAAAATTCAGATGACCCTAAAATAAAGGAACTGATTAATTATTCTCTTCTTCTCGAAAATAAATTCCGTAACAGTGGTATTCATGCCGCCGGTGTTGTTATTGCTCCAAAAGACATTAGGGAATTTGTTCCTGTTTTCCATGCAAGCAAATCTAAAGGAGGAGCTGCCGAAATCGCTACTCAATACTCTATGAATGAACTTGAGAGTGCAGGTCTGCTAAAGATGGATTTCCTTGGATTGCGAACTCTGTCTATAATTGACAGAACACTTAAAATGATTAGAATTAATCATGGTATTGAGGTTAATATTGATGAAATTGATTTTAAAAATGAAAAAACTTATGAACTGATTTCAAATGGTGATACACTTGCAGTATTCCAGTTTGAATCCCAGGGAATGCAGGATTACCTTCGTCAATTAAAACCGAAGGACCTTGAGGAGCTTACTGCTATGAATGCTCTCTACAGACCTGGTCCAATGGCTAATATTCCCGATTTCATCGACAGAAAACATGGCAGAAAACCAATCCAATACTTACATCCATTAATGGAAAAATCTCTTAAAAACACTTATGGCATTATTGTATACCAGGAACAG
>JACRLY010000110.1 GCA_016219595.1 Ignavibacteriota bacterium
ACAGTAAAAAATCCTTTAACAGGAAGAGTTGTTGAAGACAGTGTTACTTCATTCAGAAATCAATTCGAGATGATTATTTCTAATACTGATTACGGTAATCCAAAGGATTCGATTCAGTACGTTGACCTTGAAATAACTGCAGAAAATCCAAAGTACGGGAAAACAGTTATTACTCAACGTGTAAATAAACCTTCAGTTACCGAAAACCAGGAAGAAGCATCCAAATTTGCTGATGAAATTAATGTTACACTGACACTTGGACAAATGCCGGTAATTGCAACTCAAATTGAAGAAGCACAGCATGTAAAGGAAAATAAAGCTAAAGACGCTAAACTTGCTGGATTCAACGGATTAATAATGAAAGAAGTCAAAACATGGGATTTATATCCTTTGCTTAACTACATATTCTTCGACTTAGGTTCTTCAAAAATTCCTGACAGGTATGTATTGTTCAAATCCCCCGAAGAAACTGAGGGATTCAGTGATACTACCATAGTAGGCGGCACACTCGATAAATATTACCACATCCTCAATATTTACGGGTTCAGGATGAAACAATTTCCAGATGCAAAATTTGAAATAGTTGGATGCAACGATGGTAAAACTGCTGAAGAAAAGAAACCGAATCTTTCGAAAGAAAGAGCCCAGGCTGTTTATGAATATTTCAAAAGTGTTTGGGGGATTTCGGAAAACAGGATGAAACTTACTTTCAGGAATCAGCCGCAGGTCATATCGAACCTGAATGATTCACAAGGTATTGTTGAAAACCGAAGGGTTGAGGTTATTTGTTCCGACTGGAATATCATGAAACCGATATTCGACAAAGACCCGAAAACCTTCCCACAACCCGAAGAAATGAATTTTGTGCTTAAAAACGGAATTGAAGATGCCTTAATTGCCAAGAGACGGGTTGAAATTAAACAGGGTGAGGAAATGTGGAAGGTGATTCCCGATGTCGGTTTGACAGACCCGACTTACCCATGGGACTGGAGGGATGAAAAACGAAAATTCCCGAAAGACGAAACTCCATTCTTCGCAACTTTGATTATAACAACCAATACAGGTTCGGAGTGTAAGTCTATGCCTGTGAAAATTCCTGTCATGCAAGTGAAAGTAGAAGAACAGCAAATTGACAAGTTAAATGACAGTACATGGGAAAAGTATAGCCTGATTCTGTTCCCGTTTGACAGAAGCGATGCAGGACCAATTAATACGAGAATAATGGAAGATTATGTTTACGGAAGATGTTTTCCGAATTCAGGGATAGAGGTAATAGGACATACCGATGTTGTCGGTTTATACGACCACAACAAAGGTTTATCCGAAAGACGTTCCAAAACTGTGTATACAGGCATTATGAAAACTACAAAGGGAACTTTTGGCAAGTTATCCAGCCGTGGGGTTGGCGAGGATGAACCACTTTATACCAATGAGCTTCCCGAAGGAAGGTTCTATAACAGAACCGTGCAGGTGATTATCAAGACACCGGTAGTCAAGTAAGAGAGGACAATCTCATATTAGAAAATGGTAAGGGACGTTTATACGTCCCTTTCTTTTAATATGTAAATGCTTCGTTAATTTCTGTTAAAATTTTAGTAATAAATAAATTAAATTATATGAATAATTCGAAACCTAAAATAGCTATAATAGGCTACGGTTCAATGGGGAAAGAAATCGAAAATTCTGCATTAATCAGTGGATTCCAGATTACCGATATATTTGAAATTGAAAACCCTATAAAGGAAAAAGGAATATATGATTTCGATGTCGCTATAGATTTTTCTTTTCCTGAATCGGTTTTGGATAATGTAAAAAAAATCAGCAATCTTAATAAGAACATAGTATTGGGTACTACAGGCTGGGGCAAACATATAGAAGAAATAAAAGAATATGTGGTGAGTAACAATGCAGGATTGGTATTTGGTTCGAATTTTTCAATTGGAATGCAGATGTTTTTCCGTCTTGTAGAAGCCGCATCCAAACTTGTGAATAAATTTGATAATTATGATATTATGCTCCATGAAATTCATCACAAGCGGAAAAAGGACAGTCCGAGCGGAACTGCATTGAGCCTGGCTGAAATTATGTTAAAGGAAATTAAAAGAAAAAATAAAATAATGGATGATACCAACCGGGTAACTATTGAACCGTCTTCAATTCATGTTACATCTTCAAGAGTTGGGGAGATAACAGGTACACATACGATACTGATAGATTCACAAGCCGATACCATTGAATTAATTCACAGGGCGAAGAACAGGCAAGGATTTGCTGAAGGAGCTTTGCTCGCGGCAGAATGGATTCACGGTAAAAAAGGTTTTTTTGATTTCGGGGAAGTAATGGATGAAATATGGGGAAAGGATTAATTATACTGTGAAGAATATAATAATATTTTTGTTACTTGTGTCGAGTTTGTCCTGCTCTACAACAGGACAAAATGAAGTAAGAAAAAACACTAAAACAGGAATAACCGACACATTGAAGCCGACAACTATTGAACTTATTCCCCCGTTTTTCGAAGTTCCAAAACCGTCAGGCAGATTTGTTACTGAAACGTTGAAGATAAAAAACACGGGAGAAAATTTACTTGTAATAAATAAAGTGGAGGCTTCCTGCTATTGCGGTTCGTTTACTGTGCTCAATTCCAGGATTGAACCAGGGGTGGAAGGTAAAATCCTTCTCAATGTCAATATGGATGGTTTGTATGGCGATAACAATATTGTTCAGTTCACAATTCACAGCAATGCAAAAAGCTCACCGTCAGCAATTAATATAACTATTCTGAAGTCCCAGAAAGATAGTACTGATAAAAAATAGATTCAGGTTATTTGGATTTAAAGGATTCTTTTTGAATAAAATAATTCAATTATTAGAGTTCATCTGTAATATTTTTTCATTTAGTTCAAAAATCATAATATTATTCTTTAATTTCAATTGAATAGCTTTTTTTCAATTTAAACGATTATCAAATATCATTTGTCTATATTAGAAGTTATAGAAAATCGGATATATATTTAAATTATTTTTTGTTCTGACTGTAACATTTTGTGTTTTTATTTGTTATTGCTTATAGAAAATGGACAAGGAATTAGAAAACCTTAGCGATGCGGAACTCTTCAAGCTGATGTCAGCCGGTGAAGCAAGGACTGTCAAGGCGTTCGAAGAGATATACACGAGGTACTCTCCCCGTGTGTATGCCTATTGCCGAAGGTATCTCGGCAACCGGGAGGAAGCTGAGGACGTTTTCCAGGAAACCTTCATCCGTTTTTATAACAGCAGGCAGAGTATCCGTGAGATGACTAACTTGGGTGCTTTCCTGTTAAAAATAGCAAGAAATCAGTGTATAAATTTGCTGAGGGAAATCAAGCGAAATTCAAAATTCGACGAAGAAATATATATTAAGCATGATGATAGAGATGAAAATGACGAATTGTTGAATTTAATTAAAATGGCTATTGAATTATTGCCTGACGAATACAAAGAAATTTTTATTATGAGAGAGTACAACGGATTGAAATATAATGATATTGCAGATATAACAGGTCTGTCAATAAATACAGTAAAAATAAAAATTTTCAGGGCGAGGGAGAGAATCAGGCACATTCTTCAGCCTTATTTATCGGAAATGTCGAAATGAATATTATATTTATATATAAAGATTGAATTATGGAAGAGACACTTGGAAATACACCGTCTGAAATGCTGAACCTGCTGGTTGACGGGGAACTTGAAACCAGCCAGGAAGTATCGCTGTATGCATCGCTCACCGAAAACGATGAGCTTAGGAATGAAATGAGGGAAATTCTCGCTATAAGGGAATCAATACGGAAAGATACCGAAGCATTTACACCTCCTCATCATACAAGGAAATCAGTGCTTGCAGCTTTAGGTTTGATCCCGGGAGGTATAGTCAATGCACCCATTACGCAGGTTGCAATTCAGACCGGCTTTTGGAGCGGTTTTTGGGGAAGGATAATTATTCCTGTTGCTACGGCTGTTGTCGCTACCATTTTAACTTCATTGTTATTCTTTAATTATTATGAACCGGTTCGTAATACATCGGTTCAGGCTGAATCATTTAAGAAAATACCTGTAATCAAATCATCTGAAAATCCGGTGATTGGTGCGAATTCTCAATTTACCGGGAACAAGAGTATAGTTTCACATGAAGCAGGTAAAAGAAATTTTACAGGAAATAGAAATATATCGCCTATAGTTCCTGTTCCTGATGTTATCATTGATATTAATGAAAATGGTGCGAATACACAGCAATTTGATATAGCATCACTCGGTACAGGATTTTATAAGCCGGATTACCTGCATTATTCTTATTCAAGTAATAATGTTATTCCTGTAATAACGTTAACTCCGAAGCAATTCGAAAATATTAATATGATTAAATTATCGAATTTGGGTATTACTTTGGTATTAAGGGGAATATCTGCAAGGTCATTTCCAACAGTAGATTTACCCTCTCAGTCAAATCCCTTGTTGAGAAATGTCGGATTAGCAGGTTATGTTAAACTAGTAAATGGTTTAGATGTAGGATTGGAAATCGGTCAGGAAAATTACGGACTGGTATATTTTGATAAATCCATGGGAGGATATATTAATAAGAATCCTATCTTAGCCTGGGCTGGTATCGGAATCAAGGGAAAAATTACAAGACCTGTTGAATTTCTTGCAGGAGCAAAACCTTATCTGCAGCTATTTGTCGGCGGTACTCAGTTAGGTCCTACTGCAAAGATAATCGGTGGTTTGGAATACAGCTGGGATGACGGTCTGGGATTTATTCTCGGAATGGAAGGAAGCTCACTGTTCTATAACCAGGAAAAGAAATGGTATTCTACCGAAAAACTCGGTTTTACTTATGGTATGTTGTATAGTTTTTAAATTTATAATATGAAAAGCAAACTAATAGTATATTTTATTTTTTCGGGATTGGCTTTGATGATTTTCAATTCCTGCCAGTCTCCGTCAGAAATTGACAGTCCTTATAAAAAGATAGATGTTACAAATAGAATCGTTCCTAATCTTACATATATCAATCTGAAAGAAAATGAGATAACATTGACTTACACTCTAAAATATACTTCATGTATGATTGATACTTCAGCAACGATTCCATTTGTTTGGATGGATATGGAGTTTAATTCTGCAAGCACAGAAAAATTCAACAGTAATGGCATTGGAATCGATAAATTCTCGATTGTCTTAGATTCACTGCCTGTTGTAGCTCTTATCGAGTATGAACTTGTTTCTCCCGAAACAGGTTCGTGGACATCTTTTATACTGAATAAAACAGATAATTCAAAGGATACTCTTAAGTCAGGCATGGGGAATAATATAACAAGTGTTTCATTCAATTTTAATAAACAAAGAAAAGAATTGAACGCCTTTATTTATACCAAACTGTTTTTTATGAATAATCAGACAAAGGATTCCACTAATTTCATGACAACTCTCAGGTTTCAGTATTAACATAATATAAATACTGTTGACAAATTGTATAACCGGAATTTTTTTGATTCCTCCAAAATCTTTGCAACCAAATTCGATTTTCTGTGTTATTTAATGAAAAGTGAATTGAAATTTCAAAATTACAATATCAATTTTGGGAGAAAAAAAATGAAAAGTTTTAATTACTCTTTCAAAGCTTTATTAACAACAGGATTAATCATGTTGTTATGCGGAATGATATCCCTGAAGGCACAGGATGTGCCAAATCCTCCATTGAATCTTGCAGCTTCGCTTCAAGACCTTGGTAAAGAAATAGCTGTAAAGCTCGACTGGCAAAAAGACACTACCGGAGTTCAGCCGAATTTCTTTTTTATTTATATGGCACCGATGGACACTGATGATCCTGCACAATTTCAATATTTTGCAAAAGTGCCTGCAGAACACAACCAGATTGATTTTCATTTTTTAGCACATAAACTAAAAACAGGGCACTACTCGTTTTATGTAACCGCTGTTCTTTTAATGAATAATCAAAAATTCGAAAGCAATCCTTCTGGAATCGTAAAAATAGATTTACAGCAAAAACCTTTCGTTCATGTTATACCTTCTGAACCAATTCGGGGACTAATCGGAATACCTATTGTATTTACTGTGAAAGCAGAAACAAATGTAGACTGCCCGCTATCTTATGAATTAGTAAATGGTCCCGATGGAATGACAATTGACCAGAGTTTGGGTTTGGTAAACTGGATACCATTAGCAAATGGGAAATTCGGCTTCAAAGTAAAAGCAACACTTACATGTGATACAAGCATTTATGGTATTGGTGAGTTCAAAGTTGTTGTAGGAGATTCTTCACACAACCAGGCTTTTGTTCATATTGTTTCGAAGCCTAATGAAAGAGGAATGCCGAATGAACAATATACATATGAGGTTAAAGCAGAATCGAATATTAATTGCCCGATTCTTTTCGAATTAATGCCTGAACATCCGGACGCAATGACTATAGATCCTCAGACAGGAATAATATCCTGGACCCCGCTGAATGCTGGTTCATACCATATTGGGATTAGGGCTTATCTCGAATGTCAGCCTGATGTTTATGCCAAGCAGGTATTTACCATAAGAGTTGGTGATGATTCATCATTTGCAAAGGTTAAGATAGTTTCTAAACCTAATGAACATGCAAAACCAAATTCGGAATATGTATATGAATTGAGAGCCGAAACAAATACGGATTGTAAAATATTATTCGAATTAATGGAACATCCGGACGGGATGACAATTGACGAAAATGGAAGAATTACCTGGCAAACACCCGCCAATGGAAAATTCCAGGTATCAATTAAAGCATATCTGGATTGCAGGCCTGATGTATCATTTACTCAGAGGTTTACAATTGTTGTAGGCGAAGGAGATGATAAGCCGAGATGTGCATTAATTCAGGGTACTGCAACATTTGAAAACGGAGAAAACATAAAAGAAGGTGTTGTTAAAGCATGGAAAGTTGATTCTAACTCTAAGGAACATCCTTTGTATGTCGGGCAAATCAAGAACGGTGAATATTCAATACGAATAAATGAAGGTACTTTTCTATTAGTGTTTTCGGGTCATCAGTTCAAAGAGGAATGGTACGAAAATTCATGGACTAAGGATTCTGCTACAAGGGTGCTGGTTGTTTGCGGCGATTCAATTAGAATAGATGTTGTACTCGAGAAATTACCGGAACCTGAACATTTCAAAGTCAGCGGAAAAGTAACATCTGAAAGTGACGGTTCTGCTGTTATGGCAAGGATTGAGTTTATTCCATTAGAAAAAATACACGGCAGAGATGGTAATGACGATAGCAAAAACAGTTTCCATACAAAAACTGATGTTGACGGTAATTATGAAATATCGCTGCCAAATACTTTTTCATACATAGCCCACGCAATTCCTACAACTGACGACAGGAAATTTGCAGACCAGTACTATAATCTGGTATCTGACCCACTCGAAGCTGACATACTTGTGCTGACAGGAGATTTGACCGGTATTGATTTTGTGCTTAAAGCATTTGAAGAGAAAAATAACGGATTCAGCGGTTATGTCGAAAATGACAATGGTGAAAGAATAAGAGCAAAAGTAATTGCTCACCTTGTTAATTCCAACGGTCATGATAAACGTTATAACAGGGCTCTAGAAACCGATGAACAGGGTAATTTCAAATTCGAACACTTGGTAGTCGGGGACTATATACTTCTTTCAATTCCATTCGACAGAATATATGTTCCGGGTTACTATAAATTTGATGATTTCGTTGTATTGAAATGGCGTGAAGCAACCAGAATAGAAGTCGGCGATTCAATAATTTCCGAGCATTTTGTTGTGAAACATACAACAAGAGACAGTCTCAAGGGAGTTGCCCATATCGAAGGCAATGTTACAGCGCAGGCTTTGTCAATCGGGAAAGAGGACAACCACACACAGGCAAACGAACCGCTTGCAGGTGCTTATGTTTATATACTGAATGAAAATGGTTTCGTCGTTGATTATATATTCAGCGACAATCTCGGCAATTTTGATATGAAAGAACTTGGCGCCGGAACATATACACTTGTTGCAGACAAAGTAGGTTATTACTCTTTGGAACAGGAAGTGATAACAGATTACGAATTGAAATCAAATGTGAGTGTTGATTTATTAATGAATGAAATCCCGGCTGAAGTCGGCGATGAATCATCGAATGACTTTAATGTCATAATTTATCCTACACCTGCCACAAATAAAGCTACATTAAAATTTGATGCTTTTGCAGGAAGCAGTAAAATCATACTATACGGCTCAAACGGCATGCAGCTTGAAGAAATCAATGTTCAGACAACAGAAGGTTCGAATACGGTAGAACTAAATCTGGGCAACTTAGCAAACGGAGCTTATTTCGCAAGAATAGTTTCTAACAATAGAATCATAACAATACCTGTGAGAGTTATGAGATAAATCAGGATAACCTGAAAAAGGGAGTGTGAGTCGGGGAGAAAATTCTCCCCGGCTTTTTTTTATTTAATTAACAATATCATTTTTAAAACATAAAATATAATTTCTTTTGCATTATATTATTATTTTCCCTAAATTTTATTACCGCTAAAATAGATTATGAATTTTTATATAGATTTATAAGTAGGCACAGTTCATTGGCGTCCCGCGAAAACGAGACTGTTTTTAAAAAATTCTTTGAGACTTTTTGTTTACTGAAGTGTCATTGAAATAGAAATAATTTCAGGAGGAAAGAAAATGAAAAAGAAAAATGTACGGACAGAACACAGTTCAGTCCTCATCGCTTTATTTGTTTTTGCTGTTTTATTTGTGTGTTTGCCGACACAAACAAAAGCACAATATCAGCCGCCGGATAGCTGTTTGAAACTATTAGATGATCCATATGAAGAACTTCATTTTCAAAATCCGGACTCAGTGAAAGTAGACAGTTGTGAAGATTCCCCTACTTATAAACAAGTATATGCAAAATATGATTTTTATGTTAGGTTCTTATATAATATAAAGCCTAGAAATGGCACTTATCCACCTGATACAATTATTGAATTCACTTGGCAGGATATAGATACAAATTATCATGCAACGCGAACTGGATTTTCAAATATTGAGAGTAAATATGGTACATATTCTTTTAGAGAAGTCAATACAGAATTTCCAGACACAACACAATTCATACCAAGAAGATTATTAATACGATTTATAAATTATGTAAATATTGACAGTGTTTGTAATGATATTAATAAAATTGAATATGTTTACCTATCATGGTATTTAAGTAGATATGGTTACTGGGGGGATGTTATTGAAATGGAAGAATATAATTTAAAGATTTATCCAAATCCTGCTGCTGATTATATCATAATTCAAAATCATTCAAATAATTACTTTGATAAAGTTGAAATTTGCTCGGTTATTGGTGAGAATATAATTACAAAAGGTATTAACATAGATGAAACATATAGATTAGATATTACCTATTTTCAAAATGGAATTTATTTCATTAAAGTCGGTAATATACACAAGACCTTGATAGTAAATAAATAAATTTCATTATAAATGGAGCAAAAATGAAAAAATTTGTTATTTTATTTGTAACTTCATTATTATCGCATCTCATTTTCATTGGACTGTTGTTTGTCATGCTCTTCCTTCCGCCAAAGGTGGAGGCACAATTCCCACTGCCGGATAGCTGTTTGAAACTATTAGATGATCCATATGAAGAACTTCATTTTCAAAATCCGGACTCAGTGAAAGTCGATAGTTGTGAATACTCAACAACTTTTAAGCAGGTTTATGCAAAGAAAAATTATTAAAATAAAAATATATTAAATTCATAATCTGTAATTATTTTTGGATTGCTTTTTTTATAAATCCTTTTGCATCGGCTAAGCGGTTTTTTGCTTCATTCAGGTTTACATCAGCCAAAAGCATTACGAGTGCGGTTTTCACATGACCTCCGCATGCTCGCAGAGTTTTTTCCGCAGTGTCGTAATCAACACCGGCTATAGTCATTAGGATTCTTTTTGCTCTTTCTTTTAACTTCGCATTGGTTAACTGAAGGTCGACCATAACATTTCCGAGGGTTTTGCCTAAGCGAACCATCGAAGCTGTAGTAAGCATATTGAGTATTAGTTTTTGTGCAGTGCCGGATTTCATGCGTGTCGAACCGGTAATGACTTCGGGACCAACGACAGTGCATATCATTACATCAGCGAGCATCCCATTTTCAATTGCTTTCTTTTTGGGAACAGTTGCTATTAGAATGGTAAATATTTTTCTTTTCCGCGCTTCAGCCAATGCACCTTTTACGAAAGGCGTTCTGCCGGAAGCGGCTATTCCGCAGACTACATCATTTGATTTGATTTTCCTGCGTATTATTTCTTTTGCACCTGATTCGGGCTTGTCTTCAGCTCCTTCCTGTGCCTTGAAAACAGCTTTATTTCCCCCGGCAATAATACCCTGCACCATATCCGGTTCAGTGCCGAATGTCGGCGGACATTCAGAGGCATCAACGATTCCTAGTCTGCCGCTTGTTCCTGCACCGAAATAAAATAATCTCCCGCCTGAGTTAAAGGATTCTACGATTTTGTCGACCGCTTTGGCAATGTTCGGAATTTCCCTGCTAACAATTTTTGCAACCGACCGGTCCTCATCGTTGATTATTTCAAGAATTTTTTTTGTGGAAGAAATATCAATATTCTCACTCTTAGGATTTTTTTGTTCCGTTTCGAGCAAAGCAATTTCGTTGAATAAATCTGATTCCTGCATAATCCATTTCTTTTATTTTATTTCATAATTGCTAAAAAAATTAACAAAAATGAAGCCAAAAGGAAATTAAGAAAAAAATATTTCTATAATCATAACGTTTCACAAATAATAGAATTAAAAAAAATGGTATAGTTATGCAGCTTAATTGTGTTATTATAAAGGAAGAAGATTCATATAGTTCATTGTGTGTTGATGTTGATATAGCATCTGATGGTTTAACAGTAGAAGAAGCAAAGAAAAATTTAATCGAAGCAGTATCATTATATATTGATACTTCAATAGAATCTGAACTTCCAATAATAAGGACTATTCCTGATAATGAGAACCCTTTAATAATATCACCCGAATCAGTTATTGAAAATTTCATTATAAAAATAAATGTAGAAGTTGAGGAATATGCCTAAGCTTGGCAATTATAAACCAAGAGAAATTATTTCAGCTCTTAATAAAGCAGGATTCGAAGAAGTAAGAACAAAAGGCTCACATATACAGATGAAGAAAGGGAATTATCTTGTTACTGTTCCCTATCACAATAGAGACTTAAATCCAACAATTCTTAAATCTATATTAAGACAATCACATTTGACAATTGATGAATTAAAATTATATTTATAAATTATATTTAATTTTTCAGTTTCACCGCCTTGAACAGGTACTGGTTCGTTGATGAAATGGCATCACCTGTACCGGAAACGGAAGTTAACCTGTTCATGTAAATTATGCAGTCGGCACCTTTTACTCTTGCAATATCGCATGCTTTATAAACTATATCGGCAAAATCAATTGCGCCGAACGATTCCCTCACTTCGATTACACCGATTTCATCATAGTTCAAATCTTTGTTGCCGTCTATTACGATTTTAACATAATTGTCATTTGGCAAAGGGTCTTGATGATACCCGGTGTAGACAAAGCTTGAAGTCATGCACGATGATAAAATTAGTAACGTTACAATTGACAATATGATTAATGACTTTTTCATAAATATCCTTTTATTAAATGAAGAACCGATGGATTTACCACCGGTTCAAAATATTTTTATCTATTCCATTGAATTAAGGTTTAAAGCATTCGCTACCTGTTCATAATTATCTAAGTCAACACCTTTTGATAAAAGTACGCTGTAAGGATAATCAGCTATAATGATTGCTTTAATTACACAATTCCATGTAGGTCTTCTCGGGCTGACCGGGTGAGTGTCAATCCACTGGATGGAAAGAGTATAATCAGAATGCCAGGGCTGATACTCCGTTGTGTAAGCCTGACCGTTGTCCCTGTAAAGACTTGTCGATGGCAGGGATATCCATGACAATTTACCGGATGTTTCCTGCAGGTAAAACAATACAGCACCAAAATCCACTATGTCGGTTGTTACCAAATCGCAGCGTTTGTCGTAATACCAGAGGTTGGGGTCACTCGATGCAATCCAGTCATTCGGGTAAATTGTATATGTAAATGATTTTACATTGGCATTTCCCGGAGGTCCCTGCGGACCCGTCGGACCCTCATCGTGCCTGATGCAGGATGCTAATAATACAGATAATAATAATACAGGGAATACTAAAGTTAATTTTACCGTTTTCATATCCTTTTCCTTTCATTAAGAAAATTAAACATGTCTTTACACAAATAAACGTGAATTTTTCAATTTGGTTACTCACACGGAATTACTTTAGTTATTACTTTAATTAAGATTATATTATTTTTGCACTCCCCGGGTAATATTTCCCGTCAATTTTTTTGACTATGTGAATTTTTATTTATATTTTTAATTAATGTTCTTACGTATAGATTGAAAACAAAAAATAAAATCATAAACGGAATCAAATTTCTAACAGTGGAAACGCTATGACTCTCGGAGCCAGAATCAACTTGTTCATCCATTGCTGCAACCAGTCACAGCATAATTTCGCCAATTATATCGCGATAAACCGAGGTTACCTGAACAGGATAATAAATGATAAAATAAGCCCGGGTGTCGAAATCCTTTCGAAATTCGTTGCGGCGGGTCTGTCGGTCGACTGGCTGATTGAAGGCAAAGGGTCTATGTTTGCAGACAACAAGACTGGAAACGAATTAAAATTGAAAATCATCAATGAGGGACTGGGAAGCAACAGCCTCGGCTCGCGGCTGTTGAGCTGGATATGCAGGGAACATGACAACCCGGAATCTTTTTGCAATAAGTTCAGCATCGATTATGACAGGTATTTCAGGATGATTTTCGATTCTGCTATACCCGACATGGAATTTATCAATACTATTAAATCAGCAGGATGCAATATAACCTGGCTTTACACCGGTAAAGGTCCGCAAAACTTAATGCACCCTAATGGAGTTGCGGCGAAAAGCAGGAAAGCAGTGCAGGACATTAATACTGACGGCGAATTTGAATGAATTGGTTTTAGACGGGAAATGACAGTAAATATATTTTTTTTTAAAAAAGTGATATAATATGGTGAGACTGATGAGAATACTCCTGACTACTGCAATTTTAGCGTTGTTGACAATGGTAACGGATGCAAAAGATTTGAAATTCGAGAAACTCGTTCTTGAAATCAATACTGCAAATGGGAATAAAAAAATCGAACTGTTGAACCAGGTATCGAGAATGTTGAGGGAAGAGAACCCAAATAAAGCTAGATTATTCATAGACCAGGCATTGGCTCTCAGCCGGCAGACAGCAAATTACCGCGGAGAGGTAGGTGCTTTGATTAACCTGGGTGTGGTCGAAGCAACTTTGGGGAATTATAATAATGCAGAAGAATCTTTTAATAAAGCAATGAAAAAATCGGAAGAGAATAATTTCATTTCAGGTATATGTCTTGTTAAAATTGACCTTGGTCATCTGCACCAGCTAAACGGGCAATACAAGGAATCACTGGTATTGCTTACACAGGCTTACGAAATGAGCAGGCAGTTCAAAAATAAAAGACTGATAGCAACAGCCGGTCAAAATTTGAGCAGTATCTACGACGATATGGGTGATTACACAATTTCTCTCGGGTATATCAGGATAGCTTCGGAGATTAACAAGGAACTGAAAGATTATGATGCCTTGGCAAGTGCATTGATTAAAGAAGGTGTCATATATCTCAACCTGAATAATTTCAAAAAATCACTCCATTATTATTATGAGGCGATGAAATACACAGATATGAATAATAACCTCAGCACGGCTGAAACCATTTACAACAACATAGCAGTTGCAACATCTGAACTCGGCAACCACTCCGAGGCAATCGAGTATTACTTCAAAAGCTTAAAATTATGCTCACAAATTCCCGATTCGGTTTCCATTGCCTGTACCTATATGAATATAGGAGGAGAGTACTGCAAGATGCATGAGATGGAAAAAGCAAAAAATTATTTAGACTCGGCTTACGGAATTTACTCAAGGAAGGAAGCTCCCCTGGACCTGGCTTATCTTTACTATGTCAGGGCGGATTATTATCTCGAAAATAAACAATTCTCCAATGCACTTGTTGATTTGAATAAAGCACTCGATATATACACGAAATACGAATGTGAAACCGGGACAAGGGAAGTCCTGTCTTTGCTGACTGAAGCTAACCTGCTGGCAGAAGGCGAAACAACGGCACTGAAAATATACAGGGATTTCAGGAAATTAAATGACACTTTGCTATTCAGGGAAAAAAATAAATCGTTGGAAAATGCGAATGCAAAATTAGCCGCACTGAAAGCATTGGACAATCTCAATTCCAACCTGAAACTCGAAAAGGAAAAGTATGTACAGCTTCTCCTTATTATCGCATCGGTTCTGCTTGTGCTGGCATTGGGCATCGTTTTCTATTTCGTGGCAAAGAGGCTGAGCAGGAAACTCGAAACACAAACTTCGGAGCTGAACCTGATGAAGGAAAACAGCAGGCAGATTAACCTGAAATTTGCTGAAAATGTGAAGGAGCATATGTTTTATCTCGGCTTCTGCATTCTCGATTCGGAGAGCAATCCCAACTATGCGGGTATGAGGACTGCATACGACAATATTGCTCATACGATTAACGATACTCTGACAAAATACAACAGGTACGAAGAAAATAATTAATTCTGAAAAATAAGACTAAATTATTATCTGTTGCTGTTCTTCAAATATAAAAAATTGAGATTTGCTCAATCTCTAAGCAGGCAAAATCCGATTTTTTTATCTACTATTTTAAACCTTGTATAAAATAATGACATTAAGGAATATTCTTCTGCTGTTTTTTTGAAAAAAAATTTGGATTTAACCCGGTGATTGACTATATTTTCGTCGAGGGAGATTGTAGGATAAGCGGTATATTTTTTTACTGTTTACACATCTGTAAATTTTCCAGATTGGAATATTGTAGCCATAAGCCATTGATAATTAATGATATATAAATACTTTTAGTTTCAACTAAAAGTGAAATCATAGCTTAAGTAATTGATTTTTTAATAGTTAAGAGAAAAATCAAATTGGCTGTTAGAGTTGTTAAGTTTATACGCAAGAATTTATACGGTGACATCGTTTCACTATTTAACCCGGAAGAATCCTGGTCACCAAGGCTGAAAGAAGATGTAATAAGGGATATTGAAACCGGGGAACATTCGTATTTTATTCAATGGGGTTCGATGGTTATGGATTTCGTAGTTGCCGAAGGAAATAACGGGAAAATTTTAAAAACAGATTATAGTCAGGATTTTAATTTATGAAGCGGGATGTTGTTAACATATCACAAAACACACCGATTGAAAACCAAATTTTTGAAACCGGAATATACTTGAAATAATATATATAAATAACAAAATAAAAAGTGGAAAAAACATATATAAAAAAAACAATTTCAATCGAAAAAATTAGTATAAATAAATAGTTCCATACAAGAATGAAATATGTCAAAGAACTGACAGACGGCGACGGGGAGAGGCTCAGGGATATACTCAAAAACAGCCCTTCATTGAAAGCCAGGATAAGAGCCAATGCGATTCTGCTAAGCTCCAAGTGCGTTTCCATCGCTGTGATTTCGGACATCTTCGATGTGCACCGCGACACGATCAGCAACTGGCTCAATAACTGGGAAGCAAGAGGCATAGAGGGTTTGTTCGACGAACCCAAGCCGGGAAGACCTAAACAAATTTGCTGCGAAGAGAACATTTCGAATTGTGAAACCGTGTTGCAACACACGGAAAATCTCACGGAATCGGTAAAATGAAAAAATAATTCATTAACTAATATAAAAACGCAAAAAAAATTATTCGATATGTGGATTAAAAAATCTGAAATTGCATGTGTTATGTAATTAGAATACTTAATTAAGTTTTATTTTACTATAAAATTAATTAGCCATTTCTAACATATACCGAATTAATTAATCATAAAAAAAAATGTTTGCATTTTATTTTTCAATAACTTATATTTGCCTTCCCTGATTACAGGGTTGCGAATAAATTACAAAAAGATTAGGAAATGAAAGGCAATTCAATTTGCCGGATAGGGTATATTTTTACTTGTTAAATTAAAGTTTTGGTTACAAAAATTTTACTTTTTTATACGATTAAATTGTGGACAATTTGTTCATAAAATGTGAGAAAAAAAAGGAGGATTTTTCAAGTTAAAAAAGAGGAAAATAAAATCGAATAAATTTGAATGAAAAAAAAAGTGCAGCTAAGAGGTAGCGACTCTTAGCCGCACGTAAGGAGTTCGCCGTAGCAAAACTCACAGTGTTCAAATTTAATGCTTTTTCATTGAATTTGCAAATACATTTCTGAGTTTCCCAAAAGAATTCCGAATTTTTCAAAGAAATTTAAGATTTTTAATATCATACGCATAGCGGATTATCGGCGTAGTGTGTAATATTCTTTACACATTGCATTTCGTTCTTTGGAAACCTGTATTCATAAAGTGAGAATATTTGATTTTGAATAGCCACTATCTTCAGATAGTGGTAGCTGAGTCCCGGACGATTCCTGACTTTAGTCACTTATTATTATTGGCTCAAGACATATTTGTCCGGCGATAAGAAAACCACGGCTTAAAAAGCCGCGGCTATTCAATATACTCATTATTAATTCTTTATGACAAACAAGTTTTCACACAAGCCCGGGAGGTTCATCTGAGGTAGCGTCTTTTTTATTTGCGTGCGGTCCCGCAGCGAACCGAAAAGAGGAGAACCGGAGCCGGGAAAAAACTTTTTAATTAATTTTATTAACATTTATCTTAGGAGTTTATTATGAAAAAATTCGCAGTAATTTTCGCAGTCCTTTTTGTAGCATTTGCAGTAAATGCTTTTGCAGACGTTCATGGTGATGTAACAGATGATGCAACAGGAACATTTCAATGTAATATTATCACTCCTATAACAGTAGTTTTAGGAGAAGGTACATTTACCCTTGGAGATTTTGTTTCAGGTGCTACATATAGTACAGGTTTGACTAATAATGTCATGAATTTTAATGTTACAGGACAAGGTACACATCATTTTCATTATCTAATAGATGAGGTGGAAGGTCCAGCAACTACAGGTGATCCATCATTAGTAATTAATTGGACATGTGCAGATCTTAGCACAGTTACAGTTGATACAGAAGCAAGTGACAATTTACCTGCTGATGGAACATTAACTTTTACTGCAACAGTAGCAAGCGTCACTGCAGGTACTAATACTGGATCCTTTGATTTTGTGCAAACAGTAACAGTAGGTTATAATGGCGGATTTTAATGATGTTATTATAAAAGAAAATAATTAAAATACTTTATAATAATATCGGGGGTGTCATGAAACTTAAAAAAATAGTATTAGTAGTATATTTATTGCTTTTTACTTTTTGTGTTTCTGCTTTTGCCACTGACGTTTATGGTGATATAGAGGATCAGGATAATGGTACATATAATTGTAAAATTATACATCCAATTGATGTACAAGTTGAACCAAATTTGATAAATTATGAGAACCAATTTTTTGTTAATGGAAATACCTACTCATTATTAATAACCACAGAAGATGGAGAAACATTTTATCCTGATTTTGATTATCATATTACCGGTGAACCAAGTCATTCATTTTATAGCCATGCTAATATGTCTATTGATGTTAATGGAAATGGTGAAATGACAGTCGATGGAGTTACACTAAAAATGAAGTGGAAAATATTACTTGATGGATATAATGAAAGTGGAAATTATAATCCAGCTAACCCCCTTCAATTAGACGATAATACACCATTAGGTGAAATTACAATTAAATCAAAGTTAATTCAATTGATAGTTCCATCTGGAGTTACAGGTCTTATAATATTTCCTATAACTTTGTATGTCCAATATGACCCATTTGAAGGAGGAGGAACAGAAGGTACATAAAGAACAATAAATAAATTTACAGGCGAAAGAGGACCGCCGCCTGTTGTTCATTGAAACAGAATATAATTTTTTTTGGCAGGTGCCGCGGGCAGGTGCCTGCCAAAAATAGTGAACAGTGAAAAATGAAAGAAATGCTGAATTCTGAATTCTGAATTGAAAAAAGCCGGAAGACAGAAGACAGAAAACAGAAGATAGAAGATAGCAAATAGCAAATAGAAGATAGAAAAATTTAATATTTAAAATTTAAAATTTAAAATTTCTTTGAGTGACTCTGTGAAACAAAAAAAGCAGTTTAGCAATTAGCAAATGAGCTAAAAAGCTAAAGGCTAAAAAGCTGAATTGAAAATTTGATATTTGAAAATTTAAAATTCATTGAAAATTGAAAATTGAAAATTACTCTGAGTGACTCTGTGAGTACTCTGAGAAACACTGTGAAACAAAAAAAGCTATTTAGCAGTTAGCAAATGAGTTAAAAAGCTAAAAGCTAAAAAGCTGAATTGAAAATTGAAAATTATTCTGAACGTTTTTTGATTTGCGAATTCGCTATGAAACACCTTTCCTGCACTTTCGTGAAAAGCGAGAAGCGGGGAGGTCGAGCATGAGAAGATTTTTTTATTAAGAAGAAATTTTCGGGTAGCGGTGATAATCAATATGAACAAGATATTGATTTTTATTGAAAATTTTAGGAGAAGAATATGAAGAGATTTATTTTTATTTTGATTGTAATTTTTCTTTCGTATGCAATAGATACCTTTGCGTGTAATGGATGCAGTGAACAACAAAATGGACACGGGCATTTCTATGCCGATGTTCTGCGGGCAATAACAATTACTTATGACCCGACAAGCGGAGCCGAGGCTCTTGGGACATTTGTAGTTTGCTCAACGGCTTATTCGATTGATGCGGCTGAAGACATTAAGTTCGTAATTGCAGGAGAGCCTAACCATGATTTTTATTATAAAATAGTCGAGGATGAGTCTGATAACGGTGCCAGTTTATCAATCACCTGGAAGCGGTTAGATGGAACTATATTGACAATCGGTTCAGGCCAACTCGGTAATTTCAATGAAACGGATGGTAAGTTCACTATAAGGGCAATACCGACATCATTTACAACCGGTACTATTTCCGGGGCTAAGACATTTACGCAGTGGGTATATGCGAATTATAGCGGCGGTCTTTAGGAGTTTCACGTGATAAACAAAGGTGAAATCCCGAAGATGATATTGAAATGAAATTTTTTGGGGGCTGTTGTTTTGGGGCAGCTCCCAAATAGATTTAGTGAATAGTGAACAGTGAATAGTGAATAGTGAACAGTGAATAGTGAATAGTGAATAGTGAATGGATAATTACTCTGAGGGACTCTGTGAGAACTCTGAGAAACTCTGTGAAACGGAAATTTTTTTTGCCGGAAGCCGGAAGCCGGAAGCAGGAAGCTCGAAGAAAGTAAATAGAAAATAGAAAAATTGAAAATTGAAAATTGAAAATTCCTTTAATATATATTGTTATTGTGCTCTCGATGTTATTGTCATCGAAGGCATTGCTTTGTGACAATGACGACAGGGTAGCTCCGTACACAATCACAGTCAGCGGGGACGTGAACCTCGGCGTGTTTGTCCAGGGCTGGTCATCGCCTGTTTTTCCGCCGGACAATTCGATAACATTCACAATCAAGCTGAACAGGAAAAAACCGATTGACATTATGATTAATAACTATGGTTCCGACGAAGGCGACAAAAATGATGTGAAAATCGAAACCCAGTGGCTCGTGAACAATGGGGATTGCATAAGGGATTTGTCGCACTGCAGGCATTACAAGCTGACAAATATAATTACAGTAACGGTAACGATAACTGAAATAATGGTTGCCAAATTTGCCACATCCGGTCCGAGAAGTTTCGAACAGGTGCTGGAAGTGGATATGTGTTTTTAAGTGAATAATGAATAGTGAATGGATAATTACTCTGAGTGACTCTGTGGGGTACTCTGAGAAACTCTGTGAAACGAAAAAATTTTTCTGGAAGCAGGAAGCAGGAAGCTCGAAGAAAGCAAAAAGCAAATTGAAAATAGAAAAATTGAAAATTGAAAATTACTTTGAGTGACTCTGTGAGTACTCTGAGAAACTCTGTGAAACGAAAATTATATTGCTGGAAGCTTGAAGCAGGAAGCTCGAAGCAGGAAGAAAAAAAAACAGTTAGCAAATGAGCTAAATAGATGATAAGCTGAATTCTAAAAAGCTGGATTGAAAACGACGTATATGTTTAATTATAAAATTAAATTAAAAAAAATTACCAAGCTCCCGAAAACTACCATGACCGGGGCGGAAATAATACTATGGTCAAAACTGAGGATAAAGCAAAACGGGGATAATCAATTTTTCAGGCAGAAAAGAATAGGCAATTACAGGGTAGATTTTTACTGTCCCACATCCAAATTAGTAATTATATTGGACGGGGGGCAGATTAACAGCGAAGAAAAAAGAGCAAAAGATAAAGCGATGGATAGGTACTTTAAGAAAATGGGATATAAAGTACTGCGTTTTCAAAACAGTGATGTAAGAAGGAAAATCAGGAATGTGATGGGAGAGATTAACAGGAATGTTATTAATTTTCCGAATCTTGGTGTGAAGCAGGGGTTTTAGTGAATAGTGAACAGTGAATAGTGAACAGTGAATAGAAGCTCGAAGCAGGAAGCCGGAAGAAATAGAATAGCGTTCTTTGAGAATATTTAAAATTAACGATATTTGATTTGCGATTTACTATAAGATATATAACCTAAATTATCGCGTAGCGATTATATATCTATAGTATAAAGCAAATCCCAAACGTTATTTATCCCGTAGGGATTATATATAAATGATAGTGAAAAGAGTTAAAAGTTATTAAGCTAAAAAGCTAAATTGGGTATTACTCTGAGTGACTCTGTGAGTACTCTGAGAGACTCTGTGAAACGAAAATTATAATGCCGGAAGGCGGAAGATAGAAGATAGAAAAGATAATTGATAATCAGATGTTGAAAGATATGTGTTGAGAGTTTATAATCTATAGACTAAACCTCTAACATCTAAACATCTAAAAAAGAAAAGAGAAGCTCGAAAATTGGAAAATGAAAGTAAGTCTTATATACATGGCTATCATAGTAATGCT
>JACRLY010000060.1 GCA_016219595.1 Ignavibacteriota bacterium
ACCCTTCGACAAGCTTAGGGTGACAAAATAATTATCAAATATCAATTGTCAATTAATTTTAGTTATAACTTCACTAATATAAATAAACCAATATTATAATCGAGCCACTTTTCATAACTGTCATTCATAGGCGATTCCAGGAATAATCCCGGCTCAATAGTTGTTCCCGGATATGATACTTTTAATTGCAAAATGTTCATAAAATTATCAGCAAAATCACCATGTTCGTTTGTTAAAAAATAAATACCCTTAAATGTTGCGGTAGCTCTTATTAATTCTAACTTTTCATAGCCGATAAATACATTGAATGGCAGAAATAACTCAGCATCCTGAGAACCTGCTCCGGTCCAAAGATACAATTTCATGCCTGTACCGCCACCGGCAAAATAATTCTCATAAAGAGGATATTTACAATGAAATTCAGCTGACAAAGTTGTTAATTCAGGAACAAATTTATCGAGGTCGTAAATCCTCGATTTGGCTGAATAAAGGTTTGCTTTTTTCGATTCTGAATCATTTCCTATAGTAGGTAAAGCTATTCCACATTTGATTGAATTATTCTTTGTTTCACCAAATAAATATTTAACACCCAGAATAAGATTACCTATGCCTGAATATGATTCCTGAGCTTTGTCTCTTCGGGAATAATTTGTGAATGGCATAATTGCATAAATTTTAGTATTATCGCTGACAGGAACAGAAACAAATAAATCATAGCTTCCTGAAAATGTAGAAAGTTCTCCTACTACTAATGATTGATGATAAAAAGCTAATCCAACAACATATTTTTCAGGTTGCTGAGGTGTTTCAGCATACAACTGATGGTTAGTAAGAGAAAGTAAACAAACAGAAAAAATAACAATAAGATAAAGATTCGATTTCATTACATTTCCTTCATGAATAATTATATATAAATTATTTAGAATTTGAGTTATACGCACCCTATTGTCCCCTCTTTTTAAAGGAGAAATTTATAAATCAATATATCCAAAATTCGTAATTCTTAATTTATATTAATACTCAATCTGAGTATGCAGAGCTATTTCTTCAAGTATAGAGCTGACTTTGAGACAGTCATGAATTTCACCACTGAATACACATGCTTTTCCGTTAGTGTGGACTTCCCATGTGAGTGATTCTGCTTTATCGACAGAGCAGTTTAGAGCCTTGATTAATTGGTTAATAACATCTTCGAATGTGTGAGTTTCATCATTATAAAGAATAACTTTTGCAGCCGATGTTATATCATCGATTACATCAACATCGGAGTCAATTCCGGTCAAATCACCATGTGTTACTGTTGTTTCGTCAGCCATAGACAATAATATCAAATTTAAGGAATTAGAATTTAAATAATATTGATGAGATTTAAAAATTAATTTTGGAAATTGGATTGTTTGAAGTGTCAGATCAATGTTCCGAAGCTGCATTTTTATTTTGTATGAATATGGGAACTTTTGTAATTTTAAAATTTGAATTTTTACAATTCCCGGCACCAATTGATTTATTCGGTTAACGGGTTTCGGGAAAAAGAATTAGGTAAATAATAGACAGGTATTTGTAATGCATGAATTAATAAAGTTTGTACCTCTGCTCCCGCTAATAGGATTTCTTGTCTTAGGATTATTCGGAAAATATTTGAAAAAAGAAGCTCTGATTGGAACAATTGGCAGTGGAACTGTTTTCAGTTCATTTATTATTTCTCTTTTGATATTTTTCAATTTTGCCGGAAGTCAGCATGAAAAACCAATCATTGTTACAGTGTATAAATGGATTGAAACCGGTGCTATTAATATTAATATTTCTTACCAGGTAGACCAGCTTTCAATTCTCTTTTCATTGATTATTACAGGAGTAGGTTTCCTGATTCATGTGTATTCTATAGGATATATGCACGGTGACAGGAGTTATTACAGGTTCTTTACTTATTTGAATTTATTTATTTTCATGATGCTGAACCTGGTACTTGCGGATAATTTGCTTTTAACATTTCTCGGATGGGAGGGCGTAGGGCTTTGCTCCTATCTTTTGATTGGATTCTGGTATGACAGGAAATTCGACGGATATAAAATCACCTGGACAGGTGATGCCGGAAACAAGGCATTCATAGTGAATAGAATCGGCGATTTCGGATTTATTATTGCTATGTTTTTAATTTTTAATGAATTTAATACATTGCAATATACACAGGTATCGAATCTCGCAGCCACCGGGACATTGCATTATTTCGGAAGCAGTACTATTACAGCAATTACATTATTAATGTTTTTGGGGTGTACCGGAAAATCGGCACAAATACCACTTGCTGTATGGTTACCTGATGCTATGGCGGGTCCGACACCCGTATCGGCTCTTATTCACGCCGCAACAATGGTTACTGCAGGTATATACCTGGTAGCAAGAAATTCGGTTTTATTCGCACTTTCACCTGTTACAATGGAAGTTGTTGCCATAGTCGGAATTGCGACTGCATTTTTTGCGGCAACAATTGGTCTTGTCCAAAATGACATAAAGAAAGTACTTGCTTACTCAACAGTAAGCCAGTTGGGATATATGTTTGCCGCACTCGGAGTAGGAGCATTCACTGCAGGTGTATTTCATGTGATGACACATGCATTCTTCAAAGGGCTTCTCTTCCTTGGAGCCGGTTCTGTTATTCACGGAATGCATGAAGAACAAAATATCAAAAACATGGGTGGTTTGAAAAATTATATGCCTGTAACTTATAAAACTTTTTTTATAGCAACACTGGCAATATCCGGAATTCCATTGTTCAGCGGATTCTTTTCGAAGGATGAACTTCTGTGGATGGCTTTCAGTAACGGCAATGTATTTCTTTGGCTTGTTGGTGCCATTGCAGCATTCTTTACAGCTTTTTATATGTTCAGATTGCTAAAACTGACTTTCCATGGTAAAGAAAGATTTGATGCACATCATGTTCATCCACATGAATCACCAAAGATGATGACAATACCATTAATAATTCTAGCTATACTTTCAGCACTCGGTGGTTTTCTTGGTATTCCATACGCACTTGGATTTTGGTTCAACCACAATCCGAATTTACTCGAATCGTGGCTTCATCCTGTATTTCAACAGGCACAGACAATTTTACACAGAACAGAAGGACACCAGGTACATTCGATTGAATATATTTTAATGTTAATCTCTGTTGGAATTGCTTTGACTGCGATATATCTTGCAAAAAGATTTTACAGTGATGAACAATGGTCAGTACCAAGAGCGATTGCAGGGAAATTCAAACCTGTTCATAAATTACTTTTTAATAAATATTCTCTCGATGAAGTATACTTTGCAATTATCGGAACCCCGGTATTCAAATTATCTCAGAGTTTTCTCTGGAAAATATTCGATGTGAAAATTATAGATGGATTTGTCAATGGGTTAGCTGAAGTAACAGTTAACACCGGTGAAAGGATGAGGCGAATTCAAACAGGAGTAGCTCAAAATTATGCATTACTGATGATTGGGGGCATCATTTTGATTATCGCATGGCTTGTTCTCAGTTATTGAAATATATTTTTTTTATTGTGAATTGTTAATTATTAATTGTTGATTATTTTATGGTTGCTTTATTTATAACATTATTTTTACCTCTTGCAGGTTCATTGTTTTTATTATTATTGAATAAAGATAAAACCAAGCTATTAAAATACACTGCACTCGGATTTTCATTTGTTACATTTATTGTCTCATTGTCACTTTTATTTTTCTTCAATCAAAATAATCCGAACTTTCAATTAAGATTCGAGGCAGTCTGGATGCCTTCAATAGATGCAGGTTTCAGGATAGGACTCGATGGAATGTCAATGTTATTACTATTATTAACGACATTTATATCTACCATAACTATACTATCCTCATTCGGTGCAATTGAAAAACGCGAGAAAGAATATTATATAATGATATTACTTCTGCAATTTGCAATGACCGGAGTATTTCTTTCATTGGACTTATTACTATTCTTTAATATATGCTGCAGTAAAATTCTTCATATTTACTG
Organism: Ignavibacteriota bacterium; assembly: GCA_016219595.1. Taxonomy (GTDB): domain Bacteria; phylum Bacteroidota; class Ignavibacteria; order Kapaibacteriales; family UBA2268; genus XYC2-FULL-35-21. Next base: position 4,025 of record JACRLY010000060.1, read on the forward strand.
CAGTAGGTTCATTATTTATGCTTGTTGCAATAGTATGGTTAGGATATTATACAGGAACATATATATTACACAACAGCGCAGGATTCACGACAAATTTTATCGTTTTGAAAAGTATACTAATAAACCATCCAATTCCAATAGAAGTGCAGAGATGGCTTTTCATCGCATTTGCATTGTCATTCTGCATTAAAGTACCTTTGTTCCCATTTCATACATGGCTGCCTGATGCACATACTGAAGCCCCAACTCCGGGTTCTGTCGTACTTGCAGGTGTATTACTTAAAATGGGCACATATGGTTTAGTAAGATTTAACCTCGAATTGTTCCCGCAGGCAGCAATAGAATTTGCACCATACATTGCAGTATTAGCTGTGATTGGAATTATATATGGTGCTTTAGTTTCCATGGTACAGACCGATGTTAAGAGATTAGTTGCCTTTTCATCAGTAAGCCATTTGGGATTTGTTGTATTAGGAATTTTCTCGATGACTACAGAAGGATTGCAGGGTGCGATCATACAAATGGTAAATCATGGCTTAACAACAGGAATGTTATTTCTTTGTGTCGGAATTATTTATGAAAGGAGGCACACAAGGGATATAGCAGAATTCGGTGGATTGGCAAGAGTAATTCCTGTGTTTTCAGTATTCTTTGGAATTGCAATGCTCGGCTCTGTCGGATTACCGGGACTGAATGGATTTATCGGTGAGTTTTTAACACTATTCGGAGCCTTCAAATCACCTGTCTTAGGTTCGCAATGGTACACGATAGTATCAGCAACAGGTGTGATTTTCGCAGCTATTTATCTTCTTTGGATGTTTCAGAGAGTTATGTTCGGCACTATTACAAATCCGAAGAATGAAAACCTGAAAGACCTGAATAAACGAGAATGGATAACATTGGTACCAATTGTAATATTAATTGTATGGATTGGTGTTTACCCAAGTTCATTCCTGAAAATCAGCGAAAATTCAACAAAAGCACTTGCAACAAAAATAGAACTTGTTAATAAGGGTTTAAATCAAAACAAAAATATAAAAATGAACACTACTTATAAAAGTAAAAAAACAGAAAATAATAAGATAATAACACAAAAGATAAAATGAGCAGGTTTTTAAAATGATGGGTTACGAATTTCAATTTATTTTGCCGATAATATTAATTTCTTTTTTTGCTACGAGTGCGATAGTAATTGATGCTGTTTTATTGAAAAATAAATCTGTAGGATTTTTTTATTCTCTTGCCGGATTGGTAATAACGGCTTTGGCTGCAGTTTACAGCTTGTATAAAGCTAATATGGCATTGATACCTGCAAATCACAGTGATAAATTAATTACTAAAGGAGCTTTGATTTTCAGCGGTTATGCCGCTTTTTTCGACATACTCTTCTGTATCGCAGGTATATTGACAATACTTGCTTCAAAGCAATATTTGAAACGCGAATTCAAAGAAATTAATGAATACTATTCATTATTGCTTCTTTCAATAGCAGGAATGATGATAATCGGACATGCAAATAACTTATTAGTTCTTTTCATCGGCATTGAACTAATGTCAATCCCGTTTTATATTCTTTCCGGATTTTTCAGGAATAATTTAAGGTCTGTAGAAGCAGGAATAAAGTATTTCCTGTTAGGAGCATTTGCTACAGGATTTCTTCTCTATGGAATGGCTTTAATTTATGGGGCAACCGGCAATATTGAAATTAACAAAGCTACATATTTCATGACATCTATCGGTAAGGCACCGCTAATTCTTAGTATAGGTGTGGGCTTAATAATAATTGGATTGAGTTTCAAAGTTGCAGCATTCCCGTTTCATCAATGGGCACCTGATGTATACCAGGGGGCTCCGACTGTAATTACAGGATTCATGAGTACGGCGGGTAAAGCCGCAGCCCTGATTGCAATGGTAATTATTATCAGACCATTAATCCCAGATGACATAGACCATCATCAATTGAAGCAAATTTATAATGGCGATACCATCAGATTGATAATAGCTTTTATTTCGGCAGCAACTATGCTGATAGGTAATATAACAGCTTTGGTTCAAAAGAATGTTAAAAGAATGTTAGCTTATTCATCAGTTGCTCATGCGGGTTATTTATTGATGGGAATAGTGGCTAACAATTCAAAAGGCTGGGATGGAATAGCATTTTATTCAGCCGCATATATGTTCATGCAAATAGGAGCATTTGTTGTAATATCGCTTCTGGAACGAAAAAATGAATATAATATGGATATAAGAGATTATGCAGGATTGAGTAAAACACAGCCGGTTATTGCAGCTATGATGGCAATTTTTATGTTCTCTTTAACAGGAATACCGCCATTTGCAGGTTTTATAGGGAAGTATTATTTATTCGCATCAGTAATTGAAAGCGGATATGTTTGGCTTGCAATCGTTGCAGTAATAGCATCACTGATTTCCATCTATTTTTATATCGGATTGGTAATAAGTATGTATTTTAAGGAACCTGATGAAAAACTGATTGAAACTGAAAAGGGATTATCATATATTACATTAACTGTGGCATCTGCAGCCTTGATAATATTTGGAATTTTCCCTTCAGTAATATTAAATTTAAGCCATAGGGGCTTTAATTTATTTTTATTTTAAAAACTAGTGTAACAAAATCGACTTTTTTTTGTTATTACATAAAACAATTATACAAAAATTAATAAATTGGGTGAATTATGAAGAAGAATCATATTTTGAATAAACTATTTACATTTTTATTTATCTTTTTAATTATTACTTCTTGCTCTGAAAATGTATCCTATAATGAGGATGCAATAAAATTGACTGTCAAAGAAATTACAAGTACGCAATTAAATAAATGGTTTGAGAATGAAATGAATGATTACAACCCCGATACAAATGTTGTAAATGAAATAAAAAATAACTTTGACACAAACAGGCATAAAATATATTTATATGCAAATTTTGCATGCGGATGTACTGACCAGCAGACTGATATTGCACATTTGTGCAAAGTTTTCTCAAAATGCAATATACCTGAATCCTCCTTTGAGATTTACTCAATGAGTAATAAAAACAGTAAACATCCTTATAAAAATAAGTTTACAATAAATTACATGCCGGAATGTATTGTAATGAAAGATACGACTGCTGTTTATTTTGTTATAGACACAATGCGATATCTTTATTCAATCGGGAGTTCAGAAACAATCGAAAAGCTATTACTTAACGGATTAAAAAAATAGTATTATCTTATAAAAAAAATCAGAACCTCATATTGATATTATTTTCAGAATAATATTATATTTTCAAAATACTGATAGCGGTATTATATACCATTTGAGGATTTATCTTAGTCATACATTCATGAGTACCAATTGGGCATTTATGACTGCCATGAATTGTACATGGTCTGCATTTTAATTCATTTAATTCAACTATATTGCTTTTTTCTCCTATCGGTGCAAAGCCGAATTTAGGCGAAGTAGGTCCGAAAATAGTCAGCACCGGACATCCTGCAAGCTGTGCGAAATGAGTAGGTGAACTGTCATTTGTTATCGTTAGATTAGATTTCATCATTAAAACTAATGTTTGAGGAAGTGATGTTTCTCCTGCAAAATTTAACGAGCCCGAATTCATCGCAATTCTCGAACAGAGTTCTCTGTCATCTTTTGAACCTATTAAAATCATTTTGTATCCTTCGCTGCTCAATTTTGAACATAAATTGATAAAATATTCTTCTTCCCATCTTTTTGTTTTCCAAATGGAACCGGGCGCAGCTAAAATAATTTTGTCATTATCTCTTATACCCGAACCATATATTTTATAGTCTATAAAACTCTTATCATCATCATCAAACTCAAGTTCTACCACAGGGACTTGTTTTATATTTACATCTGAAAATGAATTTAATAATGACAGATTCCTTTCTGATTCGTGCAAATGATTTTGATATACTATTCTTTTTTTATATAAAATTGATAATGTGCTTTTAGTGAATGATACAGAGTATATTGGATGAGAAAGGAAAGTTAACAATGTTGTTCTCAGTGAACGGTGTGGTGCGATAATACAGTCAACTTTCTTATCAAGTAAGAGTGATGAAATAAATTTAATCCCTCTGAATCCTGTTTGTAATCCCCTTTTATCATACGTTACAACATTGTTAATCGCTTTTGCACAAGTCGCAAGTGAAGAAGCCTGCGGAGTAGTCACAATAGTAATGTCTACGGCGGGATGAATATTCCTGATTGCCTGTATTAAATAAAGAGTTAAAGCTACATCCCCGAGAAATGCACAGTTCAAATAGAATACTTCCATCTTCTATGCTGCCAAACCCACAATTCGGGATTTTCCCTCACAGCATTTTCGAGCAAATTAGAATAACGTTTAGTAAATTCATAAATCCCTTGTTCATCATCTATAAGGTCATCATGACGCAGTTCAAATATTTCAGCAATATATGTATGATCATTCTGTCTGACGGGGAATGAACAAATAACAGGGATATTATATTTCAATGCAAGTTCGGCAGGAGCTTTATAAGTTGCAGAAGGTATACCGAAAAAATCAACAAAAATATCCTTATCTGTTGTGGCACTTTGGTCAGCAAGCAAAGCAATTACTCCCCCATTCTGAATGGTCATGATTATTTCCCTTGCAGCTTTATGCATAGAAATTAACTTATTACCTGACCTTATACGGTATTCGTTAATTTTTCTGTCTGCAGCTGAATTCTTTTGAGGTTTAACAATTATATGTATAGGAATATTTGTAAATAAACCGGCAGAATAAGCAAGGAGTTCCCAATTTCCAAAATGACCTGATAATAGAATCAGTCCCTTTCCTTCACTGTGTTTTTTATTTATTAACTCCAGGTTTTTATATCTTATCATCTTATGTATAGTATCATCCGTAAAAGAATAAAGCGCCGATACTTCAGAAACGATAACACCCAGATTTTGATATGATTTATTTACAATTGAATTGTACCAGTCATTATTTTTATAAGGGAAAGCTATTTTAAGATTACCATAAGCAATTTTTTTTCTCCCGGGACTAATAAACTTAAAAAATCCACCAATCCAACAACCTAATCTGTATCTAAGCGAAATAGAAAGATGTGATGAAATAAAGCCGATAAACATCAATAAAAAAGTGATTATGAGGTCAGAGATTGTTTTCACAAGATTAATACAAATTTAAATTACCTGTTAATGCCGGGATAATTTTCATCAGAATTTTGTAAATTCTTAGGAATCACATACTGATTATACCAATTTTCATTTCTGATTTCCCCGAAAGCTGTTGAATTTACCAATACAAAATTACCAATACCAATCATGTCCACAAAGTGAAAAATTACCCCTCCCTGTACATCATTATAAGTCCAAGCCTCATATGCTTTATAATCCCCACGTACTGCTGTCTGGTCGATCGGTATTCCAAAAGTTTTTCATTATAAGGTTTTGTTGTGTCCTGGTTTCTGATATTCCAGAAAGCATACATGAATTTTTGTTTTGCTTCAACAGTTGATATTTCTTTCCAAAGTTCAATTTCATTTGGAGTAGCTATGAATTTAGCTTTTTCGAATTCGGTATTGATCTGTTCGTCGGACATAACAACCCATTCACTTTTATCAAAAGTGACATTTTCTGTAAAATTAGTAATCAAATTTGGTGGTATTTCAGGATTCAATACATAGAATTGTTCTGATTCTGAAACAGAATCTGTTGGATTATCTTTTGGAAAGAGTATTGTTGTTTCAAAATAATATACACCTGTCGGCAATATATCTACAGGCAAAGTAGCAATCTCAAGCATTACATCTCTATCTGCGACTTTATCGTTTTTAATCATTAATTCTTCGCGCTTGGCTGCATCAAGTATTCGGTACTTAATAATAAACCCATCAGGAGAAATATGTTTTGAATTATATATTTCATAATAAGCTTTTATATTAAGATTATCACCAAAACACATATGAGTCGGATTGGGTACAACATATAGATTTCCTTTTTTAAACGATTCATTCCATTTAACAGTTGTTTCTGTCTTGTACTCAATATATTTTGCAAGTTCAATATCACTTATATCAATTTTATTATTGTTGAACTTTTTTACAATCAGGTTTATTGTTAAATCAGCTTTTGTAGAGCCGTCATTCACATCAATTAACTGAATCAAGACTTCGTATTGTCCCGGAGATAATAGAAAATTCCTTTGCCCCACCAAATCTGTTTTATGTTCGGTAACAGGAAGAGCCGAAGAATTTGTAACAATCCATTCTTTTTCTGCTACAGTATTAACCGAGGATTTGATTGTAATATTAAAATAAATTTCACCTTCATATAATCCAGCATCTGATTTAAGATTATATTTAATCAATGTATCGGGGAAAGAATAATACATTTCGCATAAAACCTGGTTTTCATCATATCGGAACATTGCCCAGTCAATATCTAACTTAACGGTTTTTGCTTCAATAGCATAATAAAAGAAAACCAACGATAGAATTAATAAAGTCTTATACATAATGTGAATGAATTTATTAAAATAAAAATTGCCGTTGAATAAATCCAACGGCAATATTAATCAAAAAGTATAACTTAATCAAGAGATAAACCGATACTAATTCGATTTATCAATCCTATATTTACAGTTGGGCTGATTGAGTAATCCAACTGACCTTTGAATCCACCTCCGATATAATTAATTCCAACACCACCGGAAAGTCCAAACTGATTTTGGCCGATAAGATAACCGCCTCGTATTGATATCAACTGATTCCAGGTATATTCTGCACCAATTGCAAATTGTTCCGGAATGTCTGAAGTTGTAATAAAATCTGCAGAAACGAGCAGCTTATTATCTTCTTCATTAATAATATCAGTTGTTGCTCCGGCACGGAAAATCAACGGTATTGAATAACTGCTAGACAGATACTGTACATCGAGAGGAGCAGCATTTAAATCTTCAAATAGTTTCCTTGTAGTTTGCAAATCCTGTCCCGAATATTTCTGCTGGGTTCCTAAATTTTGAATTGCAAAACCCAATTTTATTCCCTGAATACCGGTATTATATAATGTACCTACATCAAATCCGATTCCACCACTGCTGAGATTGGAAATTGAACTGCTTAAGTATTTAAATGTAATACCAAATGAAAACTGGTCTGTCAAATATCCTGCGACAGATGCACCAATTGCAACATCACTGACAGTAAACTGACCTGCACCTTCAGGGCGTTCATCAGTTGTAATAGTCATTTTATCACTATTGAATGATGTAATACTAACTGCAGAAACAAAATTTTCACCGAGAGGTAATGACAATGCGCCATAACTATGGTCGAATCCTGCAAACCATTGAGTAAAAGAAAAATTTGCTGAAATCGATTTTAAATCTGCTAATCCGGCAGGATTCCAGTAAAGTGAAGTCAAATCGTTGGCAACCGCAACAAATGCACCTGCCATACCGTTTGCTCTTCCTCCTACTCCGATTTTGAGAAATTGTGCTCCCGCAGCTCCGACTTTTGAAAATTCTCCTTTCGAAGCTCCGGTTATATCACTAACTGCAAAAGCATGATTATTAATTAATATAATAGTCAAAACAATCAATATTATTTTAAGATATTTTTTCATATTTATTTGCTCCATTTTTAATTTTTCTAAATTTTCAACTCAATTTTGAGGAACTATTCTAAATCCACCGACAACTACTGCAAATTTCTTGATTGTCTGAGCTCCATTTGGAGTAGTAATCAAGGCAACAAGAGTTTGACTTTGGACTCTCTGTCCGTTCTTTGATAACAGGTTCCATATTTCGACAGCTTCCTTATCAGGTTGAGGAGAATTAATCTCATCATGATTTATCGAAATTACTAAGTCACCGGTTACAGTATAAATGTCAATCGTGCATTTCTTTGGTAACCTGTTAAAATATAATTTGTTGTCATAGGGTGATTTTTGTCCCTCATGAGTAATGAAAAATGGATTGGGTACAATATTAATCTGATTCATTAAATCATCAGTGTAGCTTTCAAGTGCAGGAACCACAGAATCAACTTTGAACATGACCTTGGCACCAGGTGCAGGTAATCCTAAAACACCACCGTTTGTTTTCAGAAATACTTTATCACCTTCTTTGAAATCTGCACCGAAATTCTTCTTATTTGCAGAGTCGACTACCCATTCGTTAATTGTACCAAGCCTACCGGTCCACCTTGCATAATCGAATACAAAATAAACACCGGAAGCAGACAAAATATTACAAAAATCAACAGTATCAGCATTATCCTGGGAATATCCTGTCAGGTAATATCTTCCCTGTTGGCCGACAAAAGTTGCTTTACCTTTGTATGGTTCAATGTTGCGGATTGCTACACTTCTTTTTAATTGTAAAAATTTAACATAACGAGCATTGACATAACCATAAGCAGATAAATTATATTTGCTAATATAATCACTATGCCTCTCTTTTAATGAAGGAGGATATGCATACATTACAGGTGGTAAGGCTGCCGTGTCAATACCAAGATTAATATGTTCCAATTCACCCGGGTAATTCACTTCAACATCACCATCTGG
>JACRLY010000002.1 GCA_016219595.1 Ignavibacteriota bacterium
AGAACCATACTCGTTAACCTCTAAACCTAAATTTTTACCATACTATTCCTTAATATCTTTCGGATTATCCGAAAAAAAGAATATTCCTCCGATTCCGGTTACCTTAGGTATTGTGTCTTTTTCTTTTGTCTTTTTTTCTATATTTTGTTTCATTTTGTCCTCCTTTTTATTAGCCGGCAATGTCAATGAGTTAATACAAATTATCAAAACTGATAGTGTAATTATCCAACCCGGGCAATTCTGTTTATTATTTATATTCATAATATTCCAATATTACATTATTATACTTATTTTTTCTATATTTTCACATTCAAAAAAAACAATAAAAGTTATGACTATAGTAAATTATAAATATTATAATGTATGATATATTTTCATTTCTTAATTTTTCACAATCTCTCTGCTATTATTTCCCTAATTTTGTAAGATTTATTTATTTTAATGAAAGAAATATAATGCTGAAATTAATACGTGAAAATGCCGACAAAGTAAGGCAGAACATAATCAACAAGAACGAAAAAACTAACATTGATGAAATACTCTCACTCGACGAGAAACGCCGTTCCGTCATTGGCGAAGTCGATAAACTAAAAAATCTGCGAAACACTGTCTCAGCAGAAATTGCAAAAATGAAGAAAGAAAAACTGAATGCAGATGATAAAATTGCAGCCATGAAGGATGTGTCCGATAAAATCAAATCACTTGATGATGAGCTTAGAGGCATTGAAGAAAAACTGGATGAATTGGTTCTGTATGTTCCCAATATTGCACATGAAAGCGTTCCTGTAGGTAAAAATGCAGAGGATAATAAAGTGGTGCGCAGTTGGGGCGAACCAATTAAACAGAAAGTAAAAAAAGACCACCTGGAAATTTCGAAAGAATTCGGTTTAATTGATTTCGACAGGGGAGCAAAAGTCAGCGGTTCAGGATTTTATTTCTATACCGGAAAAGGTGCGGCTCTTGAACGTTCTATAATAAACTTCATGCTCGATTTTCATACTACGAAACATGGTTATAAGGAAATCATTCCTCCATTCATTGTCAATGCAAATTCCATGAGAGGCACCGGGCAGATACCCAAGTTGGCTGATGATATGTACCTCGCTGAAAAAGATGAATTGTACCTGATTCCAACTGCTGAAGTACCATTGACAAATTATTATGCAAATGAAATACTAAGTTTCGAGCAGCTACCGGCAAAATTCTGTGGTTATTCGCCTTGCTTCCGCCGCGAAGCCGGAAGCTACGGAAAGGAAACCCGGGGTCTTCAAAGAGTTCATCAATTCAATAATACCTGGAACTCGAATCACTTGTCATCGATGTCGAAGAAGTCCTTCAGGCATTGAATATTCCATATAGGGTTTTATTACTTTGCACTGGAGATACCAGTTTCTCTTCGGCAAAAACCTATGATATAGAAGTTTGGTCTCCTGCAGATGAAAAATGGTTAGAAGTATCCAGTTGTTCGAATTTCGAAAGTTTTCAGGCAAGAAGAGCAGGCATAAGGTATAAACCTTCTCCAAATGATAAACCTGAGTTTATCCATACTCTCAATGGAAGTGGTGTGGCAACACCGAGACTTATGATTTCGATTTTTGAAAATAATATTGATGCAAATGGTAACATTAGAATTCCTGATGCTTTAAAATCATATTTTAAATATGATATAATATAATAGGTACTTTATATATATATTTTTTAATTATTATACTTAATAGTGTTTATTTGTTGATAACTTATGTATTATGTGGTTAACTGAGTTAATTATTAATATTTAGATTATTTCAAATAAATTGAAATATTGTGGAAAAAACAGCACTTATCAACACATTGAGCTAATTTATAAATATAAACTAAATTGAATTTAACATGTTTTATAATGACTGAACAAATTTTATAGTATTAGTTTTATTTTTATTAGAAAAAATGTGGAAAACTATTTAATAAATTATACGTTTTGTCATAAATCATTATTTGAGTTGAAATTATATATCTTGGAGAATATAGATGAAAATTGCCATTGCCTCTGACCATGCAGGATTTGATTATAAAGAGAAAATTATTAGCTTGATAAAAGATACAGGTAATAATCCTGTAGATTTCGGTACAAACACAATAGACAGTTGTGATTATCCCGACTATGCATATCCAGCAGCAGAAGCTGTGGCAAACCATATTGCTGATTTTGGAATAATAATTTGTGGAACCGGTATAGGAATGAGTATTGTAGCGAATAAAGTGCATGGTGTCAGGGCGGCTAATTGTATAACACCTGAAATGGCGCGGCTGGCACGTCAGCATAACAATGCAAATGTTCTCACTCTTGGCGCCAGGCTGATTAGTATCGAACTGGCAAAGGAAATAATTACAATCTTCCTTAACACTGAGTTTGAAGGAGGACGACACATAAACAGAGTGAATAAGATTCATGATATTACGGGATGTTGAATATGAAACCTGAATTAACAAATATAGATGTTCTGTTTGCCGGTGCTCATCCGGATGATATTGAGCTTAGCGCAGGCGGAACTGTTGCCAATCTAACATTAGAAGGGAAAAAGGTTGTCATTGTTGATTTCACCAGGGGAGAACTCGGAACTCGCGGCTCCGGAGCTACAAGAATAAAAGAATCACAAGAAGCTGCAAACATACTCGGTGTACACGAAAGAATAAATCTTCGCTTGCCTGATGGTTATATAAAAGCAGATGATGAAAGTATTTTAAAAGCTATTCGGTTCATCAGAAAATACCGTCCAAAAATAGTAGTAATGAATCCTGAATATGAGCGACATCCTGATCATGAAGCGGTTCACAAAATTATTAGAAGTGCAATGTTCAAGTCAGGTTTAATCAGAATTATTACAAAAGATAATGGGAAAAAGCAGGAACCATTCAGAACAAGGACTATGTTAAGCTATCAGCAAGCATATTCATTCCATAAAAATCCTGATTTAATTGTCGATATTAGTGACACATTCGAAATAAAAATGAATGCAATTAAAGCATACAGTTCACAAGTATATGTAGCCGGCAAATCAGACCCGAATGGTCCTGTAACCCGTTTATCCAGGCCTGAATTCTTAGAAGAACTTAAATCGCGTGCAATTTACTTTGGAACCTTAATAGGTTGCCGATATGCCGAACCCTTCCTTTCAATCGAACTTGTAGGCTTGAAAAGTTTAAGTGCAATGTTGTTAAAGGAAAAAAAGCTTACTAAATAAATATATCAAAAATCTAAATTTAATTTATGTTGTATTATAAAAAGAACTAAATCAAACTATACCATAGTGAAATTTTGCCCGCAACTCGCAAATTACTTCTATCAAATTATATTATTAAAGCTTTATAGTATAAATTACTTACACTGATATAACATAATATTAATAAATTTTAGTTGCATATAAATTTATTTTTTCATAAATTTAAATAATAAGTTAGGTAATCCGTGTTATTTGGCAAGTATATTAGTTCAATTATTTTTTTACATTTCCTTTGGGGTGTGTTTATGCAAAAGTTTTCATTATTTTGGAAAACAAGTCTATTCTGTCTTATTGTTTTCCTTTCTCTATTCGGGCTTAGCCAGAATTTACAGGCACAATCCTGGGTACAGGAAGCGACTCAGGGCGGATTTATAATTAAGAAAGTTGTTAGCGATACTGCTGTCTGCACAGGCCAGCCTTTCAGCTATACAATTTATTACACAATTCCGGCAGGTGCTACAAATGTTACAATCATTGACAATTTGGCACCGGGTGGAATGTTCCTCGGTGCATCTTATTCAAGTGCATGCGGAACTCCTACTGTGGTTTCGCCCACAATCAACCAGATGGGAGGAACTTACTCCTTAAGCTGGGCAAGCGTTCCTACAGGGTGTACGGGTTCTTTCACAATTACAATTGCATTTCCTAACGGAACAACATGTCCAGGTACAACTCTGAGAAACAATGTATGTATTATGGGTACTTTAGATAATAAATTATATGAATTTTGTACCGGCTATGTAAATGTAACTGCATTAGCAAATAATCCCTGGCATATTAATAAATATCCACTGGGAGTAGCCTGGCAGGGAGGAAATTGTCCCTATGCTTCGGCAAGTGATACTATCACTTATCAAATCTGTGTGTATAAGGATGTCGGCACAACCTGTCAGCTCAATTTGGTAAGTGGTGTTGTTAAAGATACACTTCCGGCAGGAGCTGTTCTTGTCAGCTCAACTTGCGGCGCCACCCAAACAGGTAATGTTATTACCTGGAATGTTGGCAATTTGAATGCTAATCAGATGTATAATACGGTCTGTTGCCAATTCAAAGTTTATTATCCGAGCTCATTGTTCCCGGCAGGTACTCCTTTGTTGAACCAGGCTTGGTTGTCAGGTCAACTCGGTACTCCTCAGCCATCATGCGGAAGCTTTAATTTTGCAAGTAATCAAACTTGCGTTCAGGTAGGTTCGTTTACAAAAGGAACATTATATAAATGGGCATATACAAACCGTCAGCCCGGATGTGCCGGACAATATGTTATTTATGTTTGTAATAATGGCACAACTTCTCTTCCTGTTACTGTGCTCGACACACTACCGATTACTCTTACAGGTTATAGTTTAGGTCCACAATGGAATTTAACAGGTTCGTTAAGCAGTGGTATAGTTACTGTAACTGGTACATTAGCACCCGGTCAATGCGGTTATGTTTATATTAATTTCACAATTCCGGCAAATGCTTCGGTTGGTTCAACCATAACCAATTGTGCATGGTTGACTAATGCAGCAGGAGGACCGCCACAGCAGGCATGCGTCTCCTTTGTTGTTGACGCACCGGCACCTACTCCATGCTTATGGAAAGATGTTTGCAATAAGCAAGCGAGCTATACTCCCGGTTCTGTTTTCAGATACAGACTTAGAATCCAGAATATCGGAGGGCTTCCATTGACAAATGTAACATTGACTGACCAGCTCGATCCGAATCTCGAGTATGTTGGCAATCCTTCTTACTATAAAGACAATAACTGGAATACGCCATGTACAACAACTCCTGCTAATCCATGGACTGGGGTAATTGGTCTGGCTTATAATTCAGGAACAAATATTATAACTGCTACAATCGATACCGTACCGTCAGTTTGTCAGAATATATTCTATTCAAATTGCGGCATGTACGGCACAGCAGGTGTTCCATTCTACTTTATTGAATTTGATGTTAAAGTCCGTGACTCTTCTGCTTTAGGAAGTGTTCCGAATAATTTTAAATTGAGCGGCGGTTCACTTGGCACTGCTACTTATACATCTAATACCGATTATGTTTTAATCGTAGGTGTTATAGGATTCTCACTTGATAAAGGAGTAAAGAAACCTGCCGACCCGAATTACGGAACAACTGTTTCAACAACTACTGGGTCAACGGTTGATTACCGTCTCAAAATGAACTCATCGGGCACAGCACAGCTAAGGTATGTTACTTTTGCTGATTTGTTACCGAGAGACGCATCGCCTTCCGATTCGAAAATATTACAATTATGCGGACCGAGAGGAACCACAGGTAATTATGATGTATCTTATAATTCATTCATTAGTGCAAGTCCTTCGATTACTCAATGGAAGAATCCATTCAGTACAGGATTGGCTAATGTAAATAACCTATTTCCGACAGGCGCTCCCGGTAATGCTTTCACAAACGGGTGCGGAACCGGCGGTACATGGAATACAAACTGGGTGTCCCTGGATAAAAACCTTGGTGCTCATTTTGGTTCAACAGCTATCGGAGTTACGGGTGCGACTGTTGAATTCAACGCAAATGTAATGTCCGGAACAGTGCCTGCCTCAGGTACTATCTGCAATACTTTTGCAGCAAGCGGCTGGACAAAGCATCTTATTCAAAGTAATATAGTCAACTACCAGCTTGCAGGACAGTCTGAATCAAGTCCGGTATGTATCACATTAGATACTGTTCCGACTCAGCAGCATTGCATTGATAGTGTAAAAATAGAAGTCAAGTGCATTGGAAAAGATGCAGCTGGAAATTATCAGTATTCGATAGCAATTACAGCTTCGAGTTGTTTTCCGGCAACATTAATGCTTAATTCACCTGATGGTACATTCTCGCCGACTACGTTCAGCTTGTCGTCAAGTCCATGGACTATTAATCCGACATTTACTCATACATCGGCTAATAATCCTATAAAGATTAAATACGCAATTCTTTGCAATGGTTTGGTATGCCGTGACAGTTTAATGCTGGATCTGCCTCCTTGCGACCACCAGGAACCGGAACAATGCTGCGACAAATTCATTCATAAAATTGAAAAACCACAAATTGTCTGGACAGGCTCCGGTGCTGTAATAATAGGTGTCGGTATGTCCGCTGGACCCGCTCCAATCAAGAAGTTTACAGCTACAATTGTTTCTGCACAGCTTCGCAGACCAAGCTCAGCATGGCTGCGTATATATGGAGATATTGTCGCCGGAAGTTTGGTTGTAGCTCCTGCACCCGGTCCGCAATTGCTGAGTATTTACAGCCGTGAAGCGGTTTGGGGAGAAGGGCAGTGTATTGATTGGCAAAATGGAGCTAATCTAATACTGAAAATGATATTCCCGCCTGTACCGCTTGTTTCGAAAGATACACTGATGTTTGCCATCAGGTACAGCTTTACAGACTGCAATTGCTTAACATGTGATACTGTTATTTACTATACGATTCCACGCAAATGGAAGTATATTCCATGGGATCCTACTCACATACATATAGTCAGAGGCAGTGCCGACGGTAATGAGAAGGGAGACCATACTCAGGCTGAAGCTCCGCCTTTAACAAGTATAGTAATGGATGATGCAAATAATGGTAATCTTTGGATTATCAGTCCTGACAACCCGGATAATGATGTAACAATCACTGGTGTTGAGGTCAATTCACAGCAGGTCCCGCTTTCAGGAATTAAGAACGGAACTTCTGACGGAATAATTGAGGGTAATACAGGATTCGTCGAATCTGATATAAAGAAGGGCGACGAAGTCCCAATCAGTCTTACATTCGAAAATTCGGCACAAATAATGCAATTCCCGGTTTATGTCCGGTATGCATATAAAATGACAGGATTTGACGAAATTCTCTACACAGAGCCAATTGTCTATACTGCACGTGTTTCAGGAGCCCAGGCAGATAAATTAGG
Source organism: Ignavibacteriota bacterium (assembly GCA_016219595.1). Lineage (GTDB taxonomy): Bacteria > Bacteroidota > Ignavibacteria > Kapaibacteriales > UBA2268 > XYC2-FULL-35-21. Next base: position 7,165 of record JACRLY010000002.1, read on the forward strand.
AATTGATGCGGATACCAAACCTGTAAATGTTGCTTCTTATGCCTTATATATCAGCAACTCAAACGGGTATAATGAAGGTATTGCTTCAATCAGCATCAAGCCGCTTGGAAGTCTGAAGCTCTTGGCTGTCGGACCTCCGAATTCTGAAAACGGCACTACCTATTTAGTCCCGCAGATTCTTGAGGATGGTTCTTATATAATTACTGTTCCAAGCCAGGGAACTGCAGGTCTCGAATCTTCGAAGACAGCAAAGCCAATCTTCCTCACTCTTTCCGGAGTTGACGGGGCAAATGCTGAAATCGAGTTCGTTACATTCGATAATAACATGCAGCAAATCTCGCAGGGAAAACTGACATTGTCTGACCCGATTTCGGCAGTTGATGATGGTAACGGCGGAGGATTAAACTTCGGTTCTATTTTGAATCCGGTGTCTCCGAATCCTGCAAAGAATTTTGTAACAATCTCGTTCGCTTTGAACGAAACCGAATCAAATGCTAAATTGAGTATAGTTGACTTGAAGGGCAACGAAGTTCTTAACGTGCTTGACAATGCATCAATCGGTCAGGGTTCTTATATACGTGGTGTGGACGTAAGCAATTTGCCTTCAGGGGCATATTTCATAGTATTGCGTACACAAAACGGAGTTAGCACAAAATCCCTTTCGATTGTTAAATAATAATCTGAAGAGATAGTTTAAAATTAAAACCGTCCCGATGTGAAAATCGGGGCGGTTTTTTTTATTCATAAATTGTCTGAACCATGTTTGGCTGATTAATCAGATTTTATTGATTAATATTTTGCTTTTTTTGTCATTCTGAACTTGATTCAGAATTAATATCCCTGTCACTCTGAGCTTGTCGAAGGGTCCTGCTTTAGTAATTAACTATATAATCCAAGTGTATAGTCTAATTCTTAATTGTGAATTTTTAATTGAATTAAAAAACCTTAAGCCTTTTATCAGCTATGTTCTTCAGCTTAAGCTGAGACTCCATGCTTTGGTAATGCCTCATCCAGTTCACCTCGAACACCCTGTCAGGATGGCTGTGATTGTGTATTAGCTGTTTGTACAGCCTTATCTTTAAATTCATGTATGCAGATATATATTTATTCATATTTTTCACTTTTGTTATTACTTCCTTATATAATAGACACAAAAAACAGGAAAAGGTTTCAGATTTTTTTAAATTTATTTTTATGTGAAATATTTAACATTAATTATAGTAATTTTTAAGACATTTTGACTTTTATTGTGTCATTAATTTATTTGATTAATGAAAAAATTAATTAATTTGCGTTGTCGTGCTGAGATTTGTATAAGCATCTCATTTTTTTAATCTATATTTAGGTTCCCTTCTTTCTGAAGTGGTATTTAAGGTGAGGTTAAAATGAAAAAATTTCTTCTTTTAATTTGGTTGGCTTTAACTCAAATTTCATTTTCCCAATGGGAGTCCTGTAACAATGGTTTTAATAATTTGAGAATACATTGTTTTGGAATCAACGGCAGTGATTTTTATGCAGGAACCTGGGAAAACGGTATTTTTATTTCATCAGATTACGGTAAGAACTGGCTGCAAAGAAATAATGGCTTGACTGCTAACAATATTGTTTCAATTGTTGTCACCGGTGAAACCATTTTTGCAGGAACTGAGATTGCCGGAATATTTGTTTCATCAGACAAGGGCTTTAGCTGGTATCAATCGAATAACGGATTGACAAATCTGTATATCATGTCACTCACTGTACACGACGATAAAATATATGCCTGCACCTGGGGCGATGGAATTTTTATATCAACAAACAATGGCAAAAACTGGATACCCAAAAATAATGGATTGACAAGCACATGTTTTTATTCTATAATTTCTAACGGCAGCGATATTTTTGCCGGCTCTGATGCAGGCGTTTTCCTTTCCACCGACAATGGAGAAAGCTGGACTCAAAAGAATGAAGGATTGACTAATCCTAATGTTCTTTCGATTGCCTTTGTGTCCAATAATTTATTTGTGGGAACTTATGGCGGAATATTTTTATCAACTGATTCCGCTAATAGCTGGACACTGAAAAATTCAGGTCTGGATGCCTCATTTGTCTGGTCACTTGCTGAAAGTAATGGCAGTATTTATGCCGGTACAGATAATGGTGTTTATATATCCACCGACGACGGAGATAATTGGATTAAAAAAAATAATGGTTTGTCGAATAATTATACATGGACGATTGTCAAATACGATGATAAATTATTTGCAGGCACTGACGGAGGTATATTTATGTCTGAGGACTCCGGTGATAACTGGACTTCAAAAAACAATCATGATTTGGCTTTTACAAGCATAGGAGCAATTGCCGAAGTAAACAATAATATTTTCGTTGGTACTGATAGTCAGATATTTCTTTCGACAAATAACGGCAATTTCTGGCAGCTAAAAAGTGATGGCTTGAATTGCAGCTATATCCGGTCTATTGTTATAAAAGGAAATGAAGTTTTTGCTGGAACAGATGTAGGAGTCTACCTGTCTACAGATTTTGGGGATAGCTGGTTGCTTAGAAACAGTGGTTTAACAAATACAGATATCTTTATTCTAGATGTAAATGACAGTAATATTTATGCAGGTACCGATGATGGATTATTTTTATCATATGATTCAGGAACTTCCTGGACAGAAATTTTTAAAGACAATTCAAATAATAGCATCACTGCTCTTTCTATAAACGGTAACCAGATTTATGCCGGGGTCTTTGGTATTGGGGTATATCTTTCTACTGATAATGGCATTAACTGGACAGAAAAAAACTATGGTTTACACAATTATTTCTTCTATTGCTCATTTGTCAGAAGTGGAGATAATTTATTTGCCGGCACATGGGATGGATTGTATCTGACAACTAACAATGGAAATCGATGGACACCAAAAAATAATGGTTTGATGGATACTCATATAGGAGCACTTTCATTAACCGGGAAAAATATATTTGTTGGAACATTTTTCGCAGGCGTCTACTTGTCCACAGACAATGGGAACTACTGGCATCAAAAAAATAGTGGATTGAAAAGCACAAGCATTTCCGATTTTGCAATCAATGACACCTATATTTTTGCAGGGACAGACACGGCGGGAGTATACAGAGCAAAGCTTTCGGATTTAGGTATTGTAGATGTGAACGATGAACTATCACAAAATAATTTTCTTCAAATATCTCCCAATCCATCCTCCGATTACATATTCATAAAATGTAAGGATGTTGTTATTAATCAAAAAATAAAAATATACGACATACTTGGTAACATAGTCTGGCAGGGCATTCATGAAGACGAATCATTGCGAATTGATATATCATCATTTCCTATCGGAGTGTATTATGTGAATGTCGGCAATGAAACAAAAATGTTCGTGAGGAATTGATATGTTTATCTACTATACATTAAACCTATACTTAAGTATGGTGGGTGTAGAACCCCAGACAAAACCAGGTGCTGCAAAATGCCTACTCAGACTGATGATTGAGGTTAATAAAATCTGTGAAAATACCATTCATCTGTCAAATCTGTGTCCTATTTAACGACCATGAATTAAACAATAATTATGAATTATTAATTGTAAATTGTTAATTAATTCTGAGACCTTTTCCTTTTTCATGTGTCATTGTTGTATTAACAATAACTATTTTGAAAAATGAAAAAAATTCTTTTAATATTATCTCTATCTATAATTGCATTTCTAAACTGCAACTGCCAAGTCTGGCATAGAGCCAGTGGAATATCTGAACAAATATATTCTTTAGAAGTTAAAGATGATATGATATTTGCATTAGTTAATAAAGATGGATTATTTTCCTCTTCAGATAATGGTATGACATGGAATAACCTTGGTTTTGATTTTGATATGAGTATCGGTAGGGCATGGGGAATAAAACCAAAATTACAGGTTAATAATGATAAAATCTATGTTGGTATCTACACACATGGTTTATTTGTTTCATCCGATGATGGTAAAAGCTGGTCAGAAATTGATCTTCCAAATAATCAATTATTAAATTTTATTGTCGATGGTAATAATGTTTTCATCAGCTTGGGAACTAAAGAATTCATTTCACATGATAATGGAAATACATGGAACGAAGCAGATATAGATTGTGAGGAATGTAATTATTACTTAGCAATGAAAGATTCTAATATTTATGCCGGAAATGAATGGGGTGGTCTTTACTTATCATCTAATTATGGTAAAACTTGGAATTATATTAATAATGGTTTACCTGGTTCTGCTTTATTATCAATAGCAATAAACGGAGATACTATTTATTTAGGTACAGAAAGGCATGGAATATTCAAATCCACAAATAAAGGTCAAAACTGGTTTGATATTAATAATGGATTAACATATTTCAAAGTTAATTCAATTGTAATTGATGGTAAAAACATTTTTGCTGGTACTGATGGAAAAGCAATCTTTTTATCAACTGATGGAGGAGGGCATTGGAATAGATTGAATAAAGACTATGCTGAAGATTATTATAATATAAATTCAATAATCGTGCTGAATGATTTTATCTTTGTAGGAGGCAATGGAGAGATTCTGTATTCCTCTGATTATGGGAAAAATTGGGGTATAATAAACAATGGGGTTAAGAGTAGCGTAGCTTTTTTATTTTCGAATAATGACAAAATAATTGCATCAACTAGTGATGGTCTTTTTTTATCTCCAAATCACGGTTTAAGTTGGTCACATATCAGCAAAGATTTTTATGAAAAAGAACCGTTTAGTACGAGGGTATCTGCAATTATTTCTATTGGGGATAAATTATTTACAGGAGTTAGATTTCGAGGAATTTATTCCTCAACAAACGAAGGTATGACTTGGGAAATACAGAGCAACGGTATTCCGCAAACAGCATGTATAGAGTCATTTGCTGTCAAAGATGGAAAAATTTATGCCTGTTTGGAAAGTGATGGTGTTTATATGTCTTCTGATACTGGAAGAAATTGGTATTATGTGAACAATATTTTTCCATATAGTATAACGGTTTACTCATTAGCTATAGAAGATAGTCTCATTTTTGCCGGTACAGTTGATGGTATGTATATATCTACTGATAATGGTGTAACTTGGTCTCAATCAGGAAAAGAAATTTATGAAAAACAAGTTTATACCTGCTTAATACATGATAGTATAATTTATGCTGGTACAAAAGATATTGGTATTATAAAATCAACTGATAAAGGTCAAAACTGGACTCAAACAACAATTGGAGATTTATCTATATCATCTTTCACAGCATGTGGAAATACTGTTTTTGCGGCAACTTATGGAGCAGGATGTTTTTACACAACAGATAGTGGTAAAATTTGGATTCAAAAATTAAAAGGATTAAAATCCTATGATATTCAATCATTAATAACAATTGGTGATACTGTCATTGCTATGACTGAAACAAGTGGTCTTTTTTTTACAACTAACAATTCTGACAGTTGGTTTTTTATTGATAAAATAGGTGGTAATACATTATATAATTATAAAAATGCAATTTATATAGGATGCTTTGATGGTGTTGTCAAATCAAAAGATTTTGGTAAGAATTGGATAGTTCTGGATAGCGGATTATACAAAAAGGATTATATATGTTTCTGGGATGATGTTGCTATTGAAGATAGTAATATTTTTATCGTTGATGAACGGAAAAACTTTTATCATTCTACAAATCTCGGGAATAACTGGTCACAAGTAAATAATGGAATAAAAGAATACCTTAAGGAAATAGAGTTATACAATAACATTCTATATGCGTGTACTAAAAAAGGTTTTTACAAATCATCTGATTTCGGTCATACCTGGAAGAAATCGGATAAGGGATTAATAGATACAAATCTTGGAAAATTCGATATAAATGGCGACAAATTTCTTATATGGTCTGATGGAAAATTTTATCTGTCATTTGATTATGCTGAAAACTGGTATCAGTTAAATGATTTTCCTCCTAACTATAACATAACTGATTATATTTTAAGTAATAATTATATTCTTGTTAGTACTGCTTGGGAAGGAATTATCTTTTCTTCGGATATGGGACAAACCTGGATTTATGGTTCTGTTAATCCTCTTTATACTTCTTATATTACTGATATTGAAACAAAAGACAATATAGTATTTGCAGGATGTATGTTTGATAGTATGTATTATTCTAAAAATTATGGACAAAGTTGGGAAGTTGCAAATTATGGTATTTGGGATTATAATTATAATGATGTTTGTGTCAATTCAATTACTATTAGCGATGACAATTACGTATACACCAGCCCTCATTCCAATGGTGTTTATCGTTTGAGTATTGACGACATCACCAGTATTGATGGTAAACCAATTAATTTAATGGAATCATTCTACTTCTCTCCCAATCCATCCTCCGATTACATATTCATAAAATGTAAGGATGTTGTTATTAATCAAAAAATAAAAATAGTTGATATACTCGGAAACATAGTCTGGCAGGGCATTCATGAAGGCGAATCATTGCGAATTGATATATCTTCATTTCCTATCGGAGTGTATTATGTGAATGTCGGCAATGAAACAAAAATGTTCGTGAGGAATTGATATGTTTATCCACAATACTTTAACCTAATATTTAAATGTGGGTATAGAACCCCGAGACCAGACCAGTTGCTGCATACGTGCTGCCTCAGAGGTTATTAAAATCTGTGTCCTATTTTAACGTCTCTGAATTATAACCTTAATTATGAATTATTAATTGTAAATTGTTAATTATTCCTGTATCTTTTATATATTTGAAAGTTTCATAAAAAATATTAAATAGGAGAAAATATGAATAAACTAGTTTTGATATTATTATTTATTATATTACAAACTAGCTTAGCCCAGTGGCAACCTTGTAAAAATGGGATTCAAACTAATGAAATTTCCTGCTATAATACCGAAGTAGATAATACTAATACAGGTAAACTCGGGGAACTAATTATGGCAACCGGCAATGATGATTATTGGTTTATAAATAATAATAGATTATCAAATTTACGTGTTCGCTCATTAGCAATGAATGAAAATAATATTTCATCAGGAACAGAATATGAGCGGGTATTTATATCAGCTAACGATGGAGTTGAGTGGAAAGATATGGGACAGAAAAACTCAGCTTCAAATACGTTTATGGCAATAATAGGAAATAATATTTTCTTAGGCGGTGAGGGAGTTTATTTATCCACTGATTATGGAAATAACTGGACTACGAAAAATTCAGGATTGATATATCTCAATGAGCCGGGTTTAATAATATATGGTGATTATATTTTTGCAGGTACAAAAAATAAAGGAGTATACCGGGCAAAACTTAGCGACCTTGGAATAATCGATGTAAAAGATACTTACAGAGGAATTGAATTTACAATCTATCCCAATCCCGCTTCAAATGATTTTAATTTGAAGTTTAATTCTCCTAACGAAACAAGTTTTCAAATATATATATTAGATAACCTTGGTAAAGAGGTTTTCAGCCGGACAGAGAAAGCCGGACAAGGCACAAACGAAAAAATAATAAATTGCGAAAAGCTGGCTTCGGGCAATTATTTTGTAAAAATTAATATTAACGAAATTGTGCAAACATTACCTTTGCTGATAATAAAATAAGAAATAATTCTAACTTCTTTGGTCAACCGAAACCCTGAAATAAATTCGGGATAAACTCCGTCGAATGAGGATTTTATTGAAGGGCAACCTTAATCCTGATTAATCGAGAGGGTGCGGTGAAAAAAAATTCAATTATTTTTGAGACTTTTTCCCTTTTCATGTGTCATTCTATTTATAACCATGACAATTTTTGAATATGTGAATCATTTAGGGAGGATTCAACATGAAAAATTTCATGTTCTTAATGTTTCTTTTATTTGTTCAAACCTTTGTATTCGCAAAGTGGGAATACGTAAATCCTAAGCCGACTAACTTCATTTTGAACGATGTATTTTTCATTGATTCGGAAAATGGCTGGGCAGTCGGCGAATGGGGTACATTTCTTAGAACTAAAAATGGCGGCTACGATTGGGAAAAAATCGACTTAGATTCTAATATCAGTTTTTCTAAGGTTTTTTTCACAGATATGAATAAGGGCTTTACTATTGGTCCAAAGGGAAGGATTTACTCGACCGATGACGGGGGTGAAAATTGGGTGTATCAACTTTTGGATACAGGTGCAAAATTAAATTCTATATACTTTATTGACTCTCTTAATGGCTGGATTGCAGGAAACTTCATTTATAAAACAACTGATGGGGGTAAGAACTGGACAGATATTTCCGATTCAAAATTCATGAATTTTTACGATATATATTTCATTAATAATGATATTGGCTTTGCGGTTGGCAGTTTTGGTTTTGTCTTTAAAACTCTTAATAATGGATTGAACTGGAAATCAATTAGATTATCAGAACTGAATTTTAATCTTAATAGTATTTACTTTATTAATGACAGTGTTGGTTGGACTGCTGGAGCTAATGGCAAGGTTTTCAAAACAACCGACCAGGGTGAAACCTGGACTAATCATTCTTTCAACATATATGAAGATTTATTTTCTATTCACTTTCCAGATGATATGAATGGTTTTATTGTTGGCGAAAATAACACTATTCTAAGAACAGGTGACGGAGGTGATAATTGGTTACTTGATACACATAAAGTGAATAGGTCTTATTATAAAATTACTTTTTCCGATGAAAATAACGGATGGATAGCCGGCAGTTACGGAAAAATTCTAAAAACGACCGATGCAGGTTTGAATTGGATAAATACTCAAAAAGGACCTACATCGAGTTTAAGGGATGTTTTCATTCTTAACAAAAACAATTGCTGGGCAGTTGGGGATTCGGGTGCAATTGCTAAATCGTCAGACGGGGGTATTACCTGGTCAGTTCAAAAAACTAATACATTAAATAATCTTTATTGTGTTCAGTTTTATGATTCACTCCTGGGATGGGCAGCCGGACCCGGGATTTTTCTGAAGACTACGGACGGGGGATTGAATTGGCTCGATAAAAGCTTGTCATTTCCCTATGAGCTTATGTCTTTTCATTTTATCAATCAAAGTACAGGATGGATTTCCGGAAGTAATGGTAAATTATTAAAAACAACTGACGGTGGTGACAATTGGACTGAGCAAAATACCGGAATAAGCGAATATTTAAGAGCTATATATTTTAAAGACGAAACAAACGGCTGGGCTGCCGGTGCTGCCGGTACAATCATTCGTACAACTGACGGCGGTACTAATTGGTCAGTTACTTCCGAACTTACTATTTATTCTTTTTTAGGTATTTATTTTAAAGATAGCGATACAGGATGGGCTGTCGGCGAAAATGGTACCGTATACAAAACAACAGATGCCGGTATTAAATGGCTGTCTCAATATTATGGTCAGTATGGAAATGTAAATTCCGTATATTTTAAAGATTCAAATAACGGATTTATGGTCGGAGGATTACAACAAATCTTTGTCACCTCTGACGGCGGTAATACTTGGATTGATAATTCATTTCCTCAGCATTATTCATTATTTAGCGTACATTCTGCAGATAATATTAGCTTAGTAGCAGGGCAATATGGCACTATCCTGAAATATACTCCTGATATAACCGGTGTGGAGGAATCATTTACAGAAAATACAAATGAATCATATTCACTTTATCCCAATCCTTCTTCAGATTACATATTGTTAAAAAGCCATGAAGGAGCAATAAATAAAATAATTAGAATATACGACATACTCGGAAACACAGTCTGGCAGAGCATTGCGGAAGATGAATCAATACGGATTGGTATATCATCTTTTCCTTTTGGAGTGTATTATGTGAATGTTGGCAATGAAACAAAAATGTTTATTAAAAATTAAGAAAAAATAAGTCCCTCTCCCGTTCGGAGAGGGATTTAGGGTGAGATAATTTATTTTAACAACAACAATTTCTCACTGAGAGTCGTCTTTCCGCACTTTACCTTACATATATATGTACCTTGAGGAAGTTGTGATGCATCGAATAACATGTTCTGATTTCCTGTTTCTTTCCAGCCTTTGTCTAAAGACATTACAAAATATCCTTTAAGGTCATAAACATTTACTTCGGTAAATCCGGGTTCTTCCATCTTATAACTTACTGTCGTCGTCTGATGAAACGGATTCGGGTAAGTGAATATACCCGGTCTGTTTGTATTTTCAACATCATCTACTGCAGTCGGCTGGTACTCGTAAGAAAGCCTTATTTCATTTACCCAGTTATCGTTAGTCCACTTTTGTTTTCTGTATTCGGTCAAATTGTATCCCGGATCGTATGTGAAAAAAGCCTGTGAACTGTTAATCCAGCTCTCATTCTGCCATGATTTCCTGATAAAATATGTTTCATAATTATTAGCATCATAATCGAAATTAATCTTGACATTGATTACCCATACGCTGTCATCCCAGACGAAATTATTAACTTCGGTAACCAAATCACTATTATTATATGTATAAACATTTTTTCCGGTTGCCGTCCAATTTTCATCTGACCATGTACCATAATCAACCGAAGTAAGATGACCTTTTTCGTCATATTGTCTTGTTTCCTTGTTGTTGTCAGTCCAGGAGCTATCGGTCCATGAGCAGGTTTTTTGCTCAATCATGTTCCCGTTATTATCATAAGTAAGGCAAACTCTGAAAATGTTTACCCATGAGCTGTCAATCCAGTTTAAAGTTAGTTGTTCGGTGAGCAGTGTATCATGTAGATAACTGATTACTATTTTTTGAACGTTAGTCCACTGATTATCCAAATTGTTTTGAAACACGGCTTCGGTCAGATTACCTGAAGAATTGTATTTATAAATTGACCTCGAAAAATCTGCCCAATAATCTCCATACCAGTTTTTATTAACTCTTTCGGTTATATTACCGTGTTCATCGTAAGTGAACCATGTCAAATGAAAATTATAAAATTCATTGAGATTCGCTTCCATTTCAGTAATACTCTCGAGACTGTCATTTTCATTATAGGTATAGATATACTTAAGAGTATTTTTCCAGTCATTAATTAACCTGGATTGCTGTACAAAATCGAGTGGTTTCATATTTTCTTTATAAGTGAAAATTCTTTTGAAAATTTCAGACCATTCGGCTTCATATCCATTATATAAATAAGATATCCTGTAGTTACCTATCAGGTTTGTCAAATTTTCATTCTGCTCGGTCTGCATTACCGGTTGTGATTGCAGATTTGCAGAATAAAATACTGCGGCAATAGTAAATAGTACTGTTATGAACTTATACATATACAATCTCCTGAAAATTATTAATAATTAGTAAATAATTATGTCCAATTAATTAAGTAGATAATTCAGGAGTCTCAGTGAAAGCAATCAGACTGAATTTTACCATCACATAAAATTCAGTAATAAACTTATACGGGAAATTCCAAATTAGGTTTCAAATTATTTTAAGTTGTACTGAAACTTTTTTGCTTTTTTTGTGTCATTTGATTAAATGAATAATGTATAATGCAAATTTATATTTTGCAATGTCATCCTGAGCGAAGTCGAAGGAAATGTCGAAGCATCTAATATAATAAATCAATATAAAAGTACCTCTCCCCTCGGAGAGGAATTTAATGGTGGTTCAAATAATCAAAACAATCACATTAATCAAACAAATCAAAGTTCAGACAATTTTCCTATCTGAGTGTATTATGTAAATGTAAATGGCGAAGTGAAAATGTTTGTAAGGAATTGAATAATTTCCTTTGTGTCTCTTTGTGCAAATTCTTTGTGAACTTTGTGGTAAAAATATCAATTCATCTTTATTTGAATTTCAAAATTATACATTCCAATAATCGTCCAAATCGGTTATGTTTTTATAATTATTAATATGAACAACAATTTCGACATAATAGTAATCGGCGGGGGACATGCAGGTATCGAAGCATCCTATGTTGCAGCAAATATGGGCTGTAATGTAGCACTTGTTACAATGAGTCTGAATACGCTCGGCAGACCTTCATGCAATCCTTCGATTGGCGGAACCGCAAAAGGACATCTCGTCAAAGAGATTGATGCTCTCGGCGGTGCAATGGGTATGCTCACCGATAGAGCCGGAATTCATTTCAAGATGCTGAACAAATCGAAAGGACCTGCAGTTTGGTCGCCTCGTGCTCAAATTGACAAAGACCTATATCCTCAATATGCTCTTCAGCTTTTGAGCAAAACGAAAAATTTAACATTGCTAACAGCAACTGTAGATGAAATTCTTGTCGAAAAAGGAAAAGTTAAAGGAATCCGAACAGGAAATAATGAAATTATAAATACAAAAGCTGTTGTGTTCTGTTCAGGAACTTTTCTGAATGCCTTGATGTGGACAGGTATGAAATCTACTCAAGGGGGCAGGTATGGTGAGAAACCAGCTCTCAATGTTTCCGATAAGCTTTTTGAACTTGGCTTCGAAGCAAGCAGGCTGAAAACCGGCACCCCGCCTCGTGTTTTAGACAGTACTGTTCATTACTCAAAAACTCAAATTGCTCCCGGTGATGCGGAACCACAGCCATTTTCATTCAGAACTCATGAAGTGAAAAACAGAATCATCTGCCATGCAACAAGCACCAATGCGGCAACCCATGATATTTTGAAAACGGGATTCGACCGTTCACCAATGTTTACGGGATTAATCAAAGGCACAGGACCCCGCTACTGCCCTTCGATTGAAGATAAAGTTGCAAGATTTGCAGACAGGGATTCGCACAAAATATTACTCGAGCCTGAAGGCTTGAGCACAAACTCTGTCTATGTAAACGGCTTTTCTTCCAGCCTTCCCGAAGACGTGCAGGAGCATGCTTTGAGAACAATCCCGGGATTGGAGTATAGCAAAATCATCCGCTATGCTTATGCTGTCGAATATGATTTCTTCTATCCCTATCAACTCAGGTTCACACTTGAAACTAAGCATGTCGAAGGACTTTACTTTGCCGGACAGATTAACGGCACCTCAGGGTATGAAGAAGCCGCAGCCCAGGGTTTGGTCGCAGGAATCAATGCGGCACTGAAAATCAAAGGTGATGGTGAATTCACTCTCAAACGTTCTGAAGCTTATATCGGTGTATTGATTGATGACCTTGTGAACAAGAGCACTGATGAACCATATAGAATATTTACTTCACTTGCTGAATACCGTCTGCTTCTTAGACAGGATAATGCAAGACATCGGCTCATGAAATACGGTCATCAATTCGGTTTAATTTCCAAAAGGGAGTATGAAAGGTCCAATGCCGAACAAGAAAAAATCAAGCAAGTCTATGATTTATCACAAGTTATCAAATTAAGACCTGATGAAATTAATGAATACTTATTATCAGTTGATGAGACGCAAATCATTGAAACTACAGATATTTACTCGCTAATTAAAAGAAGTAATATTTCCCTCAAGGAAATTATTTCCAGGATAAATGATATACCACACGAATTAGCAAAAATTGCAAAGAGTGATTATGTATTAGAACAGCTTCAGACTGAAATTAAATATGAAGGATATATAAAACGTCAGAATAGGGAAATTGAATATTTCTTAGAAAATGAAAACAAACGAATTCCCGAATCATTCGATTATAATATGGTGAATTCTCTTTCAGGTGAAGCATTGGAAAAGTTGAATAAAATACGTCCGGCATCACTTGGGCAGGCATCCCGAATATCAGGCATATCAGCTTCCGATGTATCAATTCTAGCTTTATATTTAAGGTGAGAAGATTACTCTTTATTTATTTTTATCATGCAAATAAAATTACGTAATTTGCGTTTTATTTAAAATTAATAGATCTTCAAAGGAGCATATTATGAATGCAGTTAAAACTATATATGAGGATTTACCGGAAATAATAGAAATTCCAAAAGAATTTATTCATAAAAAAGCTGAGTTGATATTGATTTTTGATGATAATCCATCTGGAAAAAACGGGAAAAAGTTAAGTGATTTTTATGGTTCAATTCCCGATTTTCCGGAAAGAGACATTCAAGGTAGATTTGAGTCAAGAGATATTTTATGAAATATGTTTTTGATACTAATATCTGCATAAGAATATTAAAAGGTGATAACACAAATATATTCAATAAAATTTCAACAATTGATATTGATTCAATAGCAATTCCATCAGTTGTTCGGTATGAACTTTATTATGGTGCATATAAAAGCCGGAACCAAGAATCAACATTAACGAAATTAAGTCAGTTTATTACCAGTTTTGCGGATATTCCATTTGATTATAAATCTTCTGAAATTTGTGGTAGAATTCGGGCAGAATTAGAGAAAAAGGGAACACCGATACGACCTTATGACTTAATGATAGCATCAATTGCCATTTCACATAATTTAATTCTAATAACTAACAATACAAGAGAATTCTCGCGAATTAATAATTTAAAAATTGAAGATTGGGTGAATTAAAATATTTTTTTTCATTTCTCAGTTTTTTCCCTTAATTGGTCATGAAAAAACCAGCTGATTAGAAATAGTAATCCGATAAGCAGAAGTGGAGTTGATATCAAAGCAATCCAATCCCATCTTTTGAAATTAATCATTAATCCGTATAATACTGACATTCCAACATATGCAATAGCACCAACCCATTCCCATCTCCAGGATAGTATCAAAACTCCTATTATTATAAATGTTGGGATTAAGTGAAGCAGTAATGCAGTTAGTGTTGAAAAAAAACTCCGAGCTTCAGAAAATACATCAAGTGAAAACATGCTGATAAAAAGTGCAAAAAGAATGCATAATAATCTTGGAGTCCAAAGCAAAGTCATTTTCACAATTTTATTCACAATTATACCTTAAATGAAAAATAAACGCTAACAAAAATAATATATATTATTCAAAATTATTAAAAAATCTATTTGAGTAATACAAATATCTAGAATTTTAATAAAATAAGCAAACAAAAATATCATAACATCTTATAAATCAATAGATTAGATAAGATTTTCTAGTTAAATTGTTTCACGTGAAACAATTTTATGTTAAAATAAGCGAAAATAACAATATAAATTCAGAAATTTTAATTCAAGCATTGAATGGCATAATTTACTGCATTATATTTAAATATTAATAATAAATTATACTTTCAAAATAAACTGCAATGTTTCACGTGAAACATATTTAAAATTTTTAGCTGATTTTTTACAGAAAAAATACAATGAATGATGTTAATGTTTTGATAATTGGTTCTTCAGGAAGGATTGCATCTTCTTTAATAAAATTTTTCAATCTCGAAACGAACAACAGATTGATTTTACTTTCCAATTTCCCAGAAAAACTTCCGCATTATGAAGGGTATAGTTATCATAAAGTAAATGCCCTCGATTTTAAGGAAATTAAAAATATCTGTTTCGAAGAAAGACCTGAAGTAATTATAAATGCTTCAGGGTATACTGATGTCGATAAATGTGAAACCGAAAGGAATATCTCCTGGGATTTGAATGTTACACTTGCTGAAAATCTTGCAAGTATATCCAGGGTTTTAGATTCTCATTTGATTTCTTTTTCCTCCGATTATGTTTTTGACGGCTCTAAAGGACCTTATTGTGAAGATGACAGACAAAATCCAATCAATTTCTATGGCAGGACTAAGCACGGAATGGAAAATGCCTGCCTTTATAATTTAAATATGAGCACTGTTATAAGAACTAATTGTGTATATGGAAGCGAAACCAAAGGTAAAACTGATTTCATCCGCTGGATTTTGTACAAACTTGAACAGGGATATGGTTTCGAAATTGTTGATGGGCAGTATTGTAATCCTACTTTTACTGAAGATATTGCAGTAGTTGTTAATAAAGTAATAACAAAGAAAAGATATGGAATTTACCATACCGGAGGACCAGATTGGTTAAGCAGATACGATATTGCCTTGAATACAGCTAGGATTTTTTCATTAGATGAAACTTTGATAAAACCGATTTCAGCAAATAAACTTAGTCAAAGAGCCAGGAGACCTAACAAAGGTGGATTGGTTACTTTGAAATCAATTACTGATTTGGGGATAAAATTTACTTCATTAGAAAGCGGATTAATGACGCTTAGACAAAGTATGAGGGATAGCAGGTTTACTTTTGTAATGAAAGGGAATTGAATTACTTAAGTCATTATATTTCAACTCTATTTTTTTATTACAAATAAGAAAAACGACCGATTTAAATGAAGAAAGTGAATAAATTCAATTAAATAATATATTTATTTTGGGGAAATTATGAGCAATACAGAATTTAAAGGATTTACACCTGAAGTAAGGAAGTTCTTTCAGGAATTAGAAAAGAATAATAATAAGGATTGGTTTCATGCTAATAAAACCAGGTATGAAGAATTTGTCAAAGAACCGGCAAAGGAATTTGTATTTACAATGGGAAAAAGATTTGCCAAATCCGGACTGCAATATTACGCAGACCCGAAAAAATCCCTTTTTAGAATAAACAGGGATATCAGATTCAGTGCTAATAAAGACCCGTATAAAACCAATCTCGGAGTATTATTTCCATATATGTTTACACATGAAGTGTCAAAAGCAGTAGAAGTTCCCGGTCTTTATTTCCATGTAGATGCTAAAGAGTCTTTTATTGCCGGAGGTTTGCACATGCCTTCTAATGAAAAGTTAAGAGAATTAAGAGAACTTATTGCATCAGAATGGAAGGAACTCTTCAAAATAGTAAATAATAAGAAATTTAAAGAGGAATTTCCTAAGATTTTTAATGATGATAAGCTAAAAAATACTCCCAGGGGATATGAACCAGACCATCCTGCAGCTGAATGGCTCAAATTAAAAGGATATACAGTTGGTTGCAAAGTAGAATTAAAAGATGTTTTTGGTTCTAAACTATTTGATATAATGGAAAAAAAAGGGAAAATAATAGCATCTTTTCTTGAGTTTTTGAATAAAGCCTGAAAATTTCATATAAATTTATATTTTAACCTCTGTATTTTCATATTATAGCATACTTATTGCTATTGTGATTTATATGTAAATAGTTAATTTTGTAATTGGGGAGTTAGTTTCCCATGTGCACCCAACAGGTAAGTGGGAATATAAAATTAATAAAATTAGTATAAATTATGCATAGTATATCAGAAAAAAGAGCAAAAGAAATAATTGAAAACAGCAAAGGAAAGCAGATCGCCGTAATCGGTGATGTTATGCTAGACAGGTTTTTCTGGGGTAATGTATCGAGAATATCACCTGAAGCTCCTGTACCCGTAGTTGATATTGAAAGTGAAACTTATCATCTTGGCGGTGCGGCAAATGTTGCAAATAACCTGAAATCTCTTGGAATTGTTGCAATTCTATGCGGTGTTATCGGAAATGATAATTCCGGGAAAAACTTTGTTGAAATAGCTAATAACAGCGGTATTAGTACATTGGGACTTTATGAGGACCCGAAACGCCCGACTACTGTTAAGACCAGAATAATCGGTAATAGTCAGCATATTGCACGGTTAGACAGGGAAACAAGGGAACAGCTTCCGCCTGAAGGTGAGAAATTCATTCTTGATACATTGAAATCGAGAAGAGAATTAGCCGGAATAATATTTGAAGATTATAACAAAGGAACAATCTCTGCAACGCTTATTTCAAGAATCATTGAGTTTGCTAAAAAGAAAAATATCCCGATGTTCGTTGACCCGAAATTTGACAATTTCTTCTCATATAAGAATGTGACAGTATTCAAACCAAATAGAAAAGAAGCACAACAGGCATTGGGATTCACATTGAAAAATGAAGAGGACATACTTAAGGGTGGAAAGATAATATTGGATAGGCTGGGATGTGAGTTTGTATTAATGACGCTTGGAAAAGACGGAATGATGTTATTCGAATCGGAAGGGCAGGTATATTCTGTACCAACCAGGGCAAGGCGAGTTGCAGATGTCTCAGGAGCGGGTGATACTGCAATCGCAACACTTGCTGCTTCGGTAGCAGGAGGAGCAACAATACCTGAAGCTTCATCTCTTGCTAATTATGCTGCCGGAGTAGTTTGCGAAGAGCCGGGAATAATCTCAATAACAATTCAGAATTTAATTAAATCTATTGCCGGGAATAATAAGTAAAACCGTTTTATGATTATATCAAGAAATGAAATTAGTCTTTTAATAAGAAAATTAAAAACAGAAGGAAAAAAAGTTGTTTTTACTAATGGCTGTTTTGATATAATTCATTCCGGTCATATCACCTATTTAGCAAAGGCAAAGGAATCAGGAGACATACTAATTATCGGTCTGAATACAGATGATTCTGTGAAAAGATTGAAAGGGAAATTCCGACCGGTTAATAATGAAAAAGACAGGGCACTTGTTTTGGATTCACTCAGATTTGTTGACTATGTTATTTTATTCGATGAAGACACTCCATATAATTTAATTAATGAAGTCAAACCTGACGTTTTAGTCAAAGGCGGTGATTATACAATTGATACAGTTGTAGGTTCTGATATTGTGAAAGAATCAGGCGGAGAAGTGATAATCATTCCACTGGTTGAAGGAAAATCCACATCAGGATTAATTGAAAAAATTCGACTCCTATAAAATAAAGTGCCAAACATATCATAATTTCCTAAAGTGGAAAACTTTTCTTAATTTAAATTTGACACAATTCAAAACTGCGTTTAATACGGTTTTTGCTGTGTTTTTGATTAATTTTTAAATAATGATGTAAATGTATCTATATCTAAAAAAAATTGATTATAAGCGATTTATGAAGGTCGTTTTTCAAACAATACAATTAATAATTGTTAATTTTTTATTCATTTTCAATTAATTATTTTTTATGAATTATTTTACAATTTCTTTATTGTTTTTTTTATTCTTTTTTCCAATAAAAAATTATCCGGTAACTAAAATATACAGCGGCAAAGAATTGTTTTATAATTATATATTTTTATCTAATAACAATGATTCAATCAGAATTCAATATCTCGAAGATGATTACTATTATGATGTACTTCACTATGAAATTCACATTGATGTTACCGACACCTTAAGGAAAGAAATTACTTCAAATGTAATTTTCAAAGCTATTCCAACAGATTCCAATTTTTCTGTATTTATTTTTGATTTGGATAATTCAAACAGTGGAACACTTCAGGTTGATTCTATTATTTATAATGGAAGATTTTATAAAAATGAAAAATTAAATATCGCTGAAGATGTTTCATGGGTTAACAATAAGATCAGATGTCAACTGCCGGAAGCGATGAGAAATGTTGACTCTTTTTATGTCAATGTTTTTTATCACGGAAAACCATTTAACGATTTTTTTAATTGGCCTCACCGTGGGCTAGCATTTCACAGGCACAATGGAACTATTATAGTAGAAATGATGTCTGAACCTGAATCAGCACATTATTGGCTTGCTTGCAAAGATATTCCGAAAGATAAAGCAACAATGGATTTTTTTATTACGACATGGAATACTCAATTAGCCGCAAGTAATGGATTGTTACAAAGCAAAACAAATATTGAAGGAAACAAGACTATTCATTGGTGGAAGGTTACTTATCCGATAACAAGTTATCTTATAGCATTTTCAGTAACGAACTATACACTGATGAATCAGACCTACACCTCATTGGACGGGAATAAGACAATGCCTATACAAAACTTTGTTTATCCGGAAAAATTTTTGGATGCAGAAAATGATTTTTCGAGATTGCCGGAAATGATTAAGGCAATGGCTCTTCGATTCGGAGAGTATCCGTTTATAAATGAGAAATATGGCAATGCAATGGTAACTTATCCCGGAATGGAACATCAGACAATATCTGCAATGGGGGATATGTTTATTGACGGGACAGGGCAGTCTGAAGATTGGCTGGTGTTTCACGAGCTTGCACATCACTGGCTCGGAGACCAGGTGACATGCGCCACCTGGAATGATACATGGTTGAATGAAGGTGGTGCTACTTTTATGGAATCTTTGTGGGAAGAGTATAAAGGAGGAGAAGAAGCATATATCAGACATATGCTGAATTTTAAAGATACAGCACTGAGTCATCCCGAACCATTGTGGTCTTGTAAACCACCTTTCGGTATAAATGTGTATTATAAAGGTGCATGGGTATATCATATGTTAAGATATTATATTGGTGATTCGCTTTTCTTTGGAAGTATGAAAAATTATTTGAATGAATCTCCTCATAGCTATGGAACAGCAACAACAGAGCAATTCTTTGACTATATGCAAATTGAGAGTGGAATTAATTTGGAAAAATTCAAAGACCAATGGTTGATAAAAGGCGGGCATCCAAATTATGGATTTGCTTACAAAATTGACAATAAACAAAATAGTTCTGAATTGAAGTTCCAGGTAAAGCAAATTCAGGAATTAGATAGTTTGAATTCAATTTTCAAAATGCCGATTCCCATACTAATAAAATTTGAAGATGGCTCCGATACTATACTAAATCTTGATGATTCCTTATTGTACCAGGTTTTTACCTTTAACTTTGACAAGAGATTGCTCAATAATATTTCAGACGATAATATTAATTATAAAGAGAAATTACTTTGTACGAAATCCTTCATTCAGTATAATGATGTGGAAGAAATAAATTTTATAAATCCTGAATTATATTCTATTACACCAAATCCCGCAATAAATGAAATCACTATTAATTTCAAAATAAACAATACAAATAATATTAAAATCATTTTGCAAAACTTACTTGGTGAGATTGTGCTGGAGAAACAATTAATTAATAATTCACCGGGTAATCATTCGGAAAGACTTGATATAAGTGAAATCACAAGCGGCTCATATACGTTAATATTATTACATAATGGGAAAAGGGTGAGCAAGAGATTCATGGTTGTTAAGTAAATCAATTTTACCAGCTATTTCCAATTTTAATTTTAATTTCAAATTCCTTTTGATTACGTGAAGAAGGCGTCGAATTATTTATTGATTTTGTCAACTGAAAGACAGAATTAAATGCCAATGGCAATGGGTATTCGATGCTAAATTCATTGTTGTTAGCAAAGTCTCCGACATTACCGCCGATTTTCCATTTTGTACCGTACAATTGACCGGTTAATTTTATAGTTGCCTGTTCCCAGGAACCTTTACCGAAATCGATATCGGCAGACTGAATAATACCTGTACCCTGCAACGCCTGTGTTAGAAATGAAGATGCTGCTGCAGACTGAGTATTGCCAAGGTCGATAAAATCTTTTGTCGAAGCACCATAGCTTGTAAGCTCTTCTTTTGTTTTTCCGGTAATGAGCATAAAGATAGCATCCTCTCTAATCTTTGAAGTATCGCCGGCGGCTTCCTTATTATTAATGCTGTAACTAAAACGGATATTAGGTTTCTCTTTTGTTCCTGTAACGTAAAGTATGACAGAGTAATCCCTGGATTCATTTTCGATAGTTGTAGTACCTTTGTATTCAGCGACAAGGTCTAAGCCTGGATTAGTCATGGTACCCGTAGGGAAAGCAATGCTGCCGTTAGTATTAAATTGTTTATAAAATTTCAATGTTGAACCTTCTTTAACAATTATATCGCCATAAAATTTCGGTTCGGTTGTACCTCGCTTTAATACATAACGCAATGGCTGAGAAGGATCCTTAACACCGATTTCCGCAAATAAAGTCTGCATAAAACCCATTTCCATGTTTACAAAGAAATTACCTTTAATCCTGATGTTTAGGTCATAATCTATTAAATCTGCAATATCTTTTTTTACTCCTTTTGATTCTGATTTAATTACTTTAGTTTCTGAAGAAGACTGTTTTATACTATCCATTATGGCGGTAATTCTAATGTAATTATTTTTTTCTTCATAACGGAAAGCAGATTTTCTCATTTGAGTGCTTGTTGTGTTTGGCATTTTAAGATTAGCATTTAACACATTAACATCGCCCTGTAAATATGGTTCGTCGAGTGTCCCGAAAAAGTTCAATGGTTCCGGTCCGGTAGAAATAATAAAATCGCCATATAAATTCGGCATCGATTTTACTGAAGATTGATTTAGGACTTTTAAGCCGGGAGAATTAATTTGTATGTTTAAATCCCCGGGTTCAAAATCTGTTAGTTCGACTTCTCCGGTTATAATTGCCTTTCCGTTTCTCATGTCCTCGGGAAGATTGTACAGTTCAAGGTTTTTGAGAATTACAAGGTCAGGCTCAAGGTCGATTTTTCCTCTCGATTTATATGAGACATTTGTTGCCTTAACTGTGAAAGAAGCGTTTTTATATTGAACAGTTCCTGTTAGTTTAATATCATCGGGAGCGAATCCTCTAACTCTAAGTTCCGCATCAGCCTTTCCCCTGAGGGAGTCAAGAGCAGGAATGAATGGCGAAGCGAGTTCGAGAGGCAAATCATTCGATTTGATTGAAATATCAAATTCCTTATCACGACGCAATCTTTCTTTTACCGGATTTGCAGTTAGATTGAAAGGAAGTGACAAAATATCTAATGAAAGGATTTTCTTTGTAATTGAATCAATATTATTAATGACAACTAAATCGCCTGTAATCAAGGAATCAGAGTGGCGAAGAAATCCGGAAAGGTCACCTATATATGTATTTCCATAATCAATATTCGAAGTATTTAATTTCATAGTCAGTCTCGGATTATCCAATTTACCCCTGAAACTAACGGACAAAGAATCGACAATACCTTTTAAAGTTGAAAAATGTTTTCTGTTCTCATCGGGCATAAACAAAGCAATATCGGTCAAATTGAAATCCCTGATAATCAGATTTAGTTCGTTTGAATTTTCAGAATAAATTCCTGACAGGTTTAAAGATTCTGCATTAGCGCGTTTCAGAAGAAGTGATTTAATATCTATACCGTTTTTATCAATATACAAGTTAATTTTTTCGGGAGAAGTCCAAACTAATGAATCATGGAATGTATAACTTGTGCTGTCAATACCAATATCAAATCCGTTGTCTGCAAATTTAATTTTTCCATTGTTATAGATTTTTAAAATGTTATTGATATCTGAGGAAACAACAAAATCTGTATTATTATCAGAATAAGCAAACGAAGCATAAGGTTGATAAAAAATTATATCGTTAACAAGGATGTCATTGCTTGCAACGAAATCCAGATTGATATTACTTATTGATGGCAGTGAATCAATTATGTTCATATTAATTTTGCCTTTGATTAAGACAGGTCTCGAAGAAATTTCGAATGTCGGTGCATCTATTTCAAATTCCCTGATACGTATAGAATCTATAGATAAGCTGCTAAGTTCAGGTTTACAATCCCAGGACAAATCAATACCAGAAATTGAATGTAGTTTCATATCTTTCAGAAATACTGCCAGTAAAGAAAGGTCTTTAATATCAGAATGAAACTCGAGATTCATCGGCTTGAATTTTTCCAATGCCGGCAAATGAATATTTGAAGAATCTTTCTCCCCCTGATTATTTTTCATAATATTTACTTTTGAAAGAACAAAGTCCGCAATTGTCAATCCCTGGACGGCGCCCATAGCAAATAAATTTTTATAAGTATATTCTCCCGAGAGAGTAGCATTCAAAAAGTCTGATTTTACAAATAAAGCTCTGGCACCTGCATTTCGGTTAGCTGTAATATTTATTGAGAATGGATTTAATGCCCTGTCACTGAATGCACAATCATAAATATCAGCAATTAAAATTGTATTGAGGCTGTCAGGATCGATGCCTTCTCCATTGAGAAAAATTTCACCGGATAAATATTCCGGTGCAAATGAATTTTTCGATAATGAGGCAGTATTTAAACCGTTAACACTCAAATTCAAAGAATAAACCGGTTTATTGAAATCAGCAAAGTTTAATCTGCCGGACAAAGAGATTTTTGAATAATCATCATATTCGGAAGACAGGGTATCGAAGATAAGTTTGTTGCTCAACTTTATATTCATTGTATCGACAAAGATAGTACCTTTTCCGTCGATTCTTGTATAAAGATTCAAAGAATTAAAATAATAATTCATGAGTTTTGAATTTGTAGAATTGATGCCTAATCTTAAAAACATATTTTTCAATTCAATACCTGTTCCTGCAAAATCAATAGTAGAATTTAATGAGCTTGTTAAATCTGGATTACTCAAAATATTGGAAAGATTGAAATTTTCTGTTTTGAGATTTCCACTGTAAGTAAGAAGGTTTCTGAATCCGACACCAGCATTTCCAATTATTTTACCAAAACTGCAATTGACATCAATTTGCAGGGATATTGTATCACTTTTTCCATGTATTTCCGTATTATTTAGTGAAATTAAACCGAAATCGGGAACTGAAACCGAGTCTATGAAAGGAAGCCTTTTCATAAAATCGTTATAATCAACATTTGTTTCATCAATTTTTATAAAATAATCGAATTTATCAGGTTCAGTGAGGTGTTTAAGCCTGCCTGTAATATTCATCTCAGAGTCATCGAATTCAAGATTCAATTTTTTAATATTCAAATTATTAAGTGAGCCGTTTGCATCGAGCTCGAGAGCATAATCATCGGCGAGTTTAACAGGAATAGGAACGAGCATCATTATTTCGTCCATATTGACATTGTCTGCTTTTAATTTCAAAGTCAAAGGTGAATTGTTAAAATCAGGTTTTTTCTTGTCGCTGAAAACATTGATTTTATCGAGCCTGGCTGATAAAGTAAGGCTATTTGATTTTGTATAAAGATTGAGAACTCTGATTTCAAGTTTTGATGTATCGGCAACTGCATCGATAAACATGTTTTTTACGAGAAATCCCGAGTTGCGGTCCCTGAATTTCAAAGATTCGATTTTAGCAGAGTATGACGGCTCACCTAATTTCAATAAGCAATTTAACTTGAGATTTAAATTTTCAAGATTCATATTGCCATAATCCAATTTACCGGTTTGCTGATGAGCTAAAGTTCCGTCATATACCTTAAGTTTTGCATTATTGATTACTAATCTCTTTACTTCAACTACCCAGTCAGTTTTGCCGGTTGTAGTGTCTGTACTTGGTTTGGCTATATGTTCGAAATTCCAGGTGCTGTCTTTCTGATTCCTGATTAGCTTTATTTTCGGTGATTCGAGATATATGTAATTAACCTTTGCTTTCTTAAGTAAAAGCGGACGAATATTAAAATTGACAACTACATCTCTGCAATAGACGACAGTGTCGCCGGCAGCAGTGAGACATACGTTTTTGAGTTCCAAACCACCCTTGAACGGATTAAGAATGACATCGGAAAATTCGAGTTTGCCATCGAGTTCATTGTTTACAAGTTCGAGAAGGTAGCCTGAGAGCCAGTGCCGGAAACCTTCTGTCTGGGAAAGCCCGATGAATGTAAGAGATATAATGAAGAACAAAGCAATAACGACCAGGCAGACTTTAATAAAAGTACGCAGGAATCTCGTGAAGAGTGATTTCTTTTTCTTCTCCTCTTTTGGTTTTTTTACTATATTTTCGTTTTGCTCTTCGCTCATCAAAAGGTGATGGCCTTCCTCCTTATTTAACCATTAAAATTACGAAACGTTTGATTATTAATTTTTCATTTATATAATAAAAGGTTACAAATATAGTGCCACTATATTCAATTAATAATTAATAATTAATAATTAAGATGCTTAGACTTTAGGGATTTAGTCTGTAGAATGTTAATATAGAATCTGAAAGCTGAATTAAGATTGATTAACTGAGGAGATTGGAAAATTTGAAATGATGAAATTTAAAAAATGATAAAACCTCATCCTAAATCCCTCTCCAAAAGGAGAGGGACTTAAAGGATACGTGTTTACCGATTTTGAATTATCACTCTCGTTGCCACCTGAGAGCCGTCACCGGATTTTATTATGATAATATAGATACCATCTTCTATGGGGGCATTGAGTTTGTTGGGAATGTCAATTGCTCCTGGTTCGAGTGTGGTGCTGAGCAAATGGGCTTTATGGGAGCCGTTGATATCGAATAAATCGAATTCCAATTTTGTCTTTTTCAATAAATTGAATTTTAAGTTAAAAGAATTATTGGTAATAGGATTCGGGTAAACTGAAAGATTCTTAATATTGTCACTGCTTAATCTGCAGATATCAAAGTATGAATCTTTACCTTTTAGTGTTTCGCATGCCTTGTCTTCAGTGATTGCTCCTTTTTCGATTTGGTCGAGCAACTCGAGTTGAGTTGTAATACTTTTCTGATACCTATCGGGCAATGCTTCGATAAATTCTTTTGTAGGGACGTACCAAAGGATTGCAACAAAATGAACAATTTTACTTGAGTCTTTATTATCAAATCTGTCAACGGAAATTTTGACCGGGACAAGCTTTTTCAATGTAGGCAATGTCCATCCAAAATCAGATAATTTAAATTCTTTATTTATATCCATTTTATTTTCATTTAGAGAAAGTAATGGTGATTTCTCCATAGTAATAAGCTGATTTACTTCTGACTTTTCAAATTCTTTTATTTTTTCTATATATTCATAAAATAGTGAATAACTTGTAATAGCAACCGGAGCTATTTTTAAAGGTGATGGATTTTTTATACTGTCAAAAGTAATTGGAGTCATTGAAAAATTACCGGTTTTATCGCTAATGACCTCTAATCTGCTGTATTGCTTATCATTATTAATTTCTTCACACAGAACCTTAAAATTATAACCAATAAAACCAATACCGATTCTTTTTAATTCTTCAATTGAAAGAGTCAGTGCTTTAATACTATCTGCTTTGTAAATATCTTCCTTGACATTTTTTATTGGTGCATATAATTCTTTATCTTTTTTAGTTGGTTCGATTTTATTTACATAAGTGATATTGTCTTTCAGAATATTCTTATATCTGTCCGGCAGTGAGTTAATCAATTTCTTCGATGCGACATACCAGATAATGTTTTCGGAGCCGTTTTCTTTTGGATTGCCTAGTGTGAAATATATTGGAATCAGTTTAGTAATATAGCTATAACCTGAATCGCTGACATCAACAAAATCACTTATCTGTTCATCGAGTTTGCCCTGGAAAATATATTGATTTTTAAATCTGTCCATTTCCGGGAAAACTTTTCTTAAAGCTTCCTTTTCAATATTGTTTGCATCTGATAAACCCTGACCAGTAAAACCATAGCCGTTTTTTGATTTGTAGTGTCTATGAAAAACTATTGGATTCAATTTGACATTTCCATAAGATTTCGATTCTTTGTATGGAATAACATCCATCTTTGATTTAAAGGTGTCAATTGTAAATTTTTCCTTAAATGTTAAGGTAGAATCAACCACATTATAGCCAAAATAAGGAAGCATCTTAATTTTTTGAGGGTCTAATTCTTCTTTAATTGGTGTTTCTGTGATTAGAGTATATCCACTGTCAGTTTTCACAAAACCGAGATTTTTTAATTCATCAGGATTCAATCTTATTATTGGAACTATGTTGTGAAAGGATTCAGGTGGATTTAAATGAGAATAATCTTTGTA
Organism: Ignavibacteriota bacterium; assembly: GCA_016219595.1. Classification (GTDB taxonomy): domain Bacteria; phylum Bacteroidota; class Ignavibacteria; order Kapaibacteriales; family UBA2268; genus XYC2-FULL-35-21. Next base: position 34,598 of record JACRLY010000002.1, read on the forward strand.
CGCTTTTTCTTCCGATTTATTAAGCGTAAGATTTTTTCCAGAATTTAATGATTGAGATTGTGAAATAAGCTGTGTTTTGTTAGTTCCTTTTTGCGCCGGTTCATTGGCATTGAATAAGCCGGAACCGAAGTATAGACCGATGAGAACTGCTACGCCGGTAATAGACATAATGACACCCCTTTGAATGAATTTGTTTGATAATTTTATTAATTTCCCTGAGGGAATGATTGGCTTTGATTCAACCAAGGTTTGAAGTTGAGCTTGACTCATTAAATTCTGTGAGTCGAGAAATCTATTTGCAGAATCGAAATATTCATGTAAGTTTTTTTTCATTGGTTTACTTCCTCAATCGAGAATAATAATTTTGAAGAGGTTTTTTCAACAGTCGTCTGATTAGAAGAAACTCCAAGTAAAGAAGCCAGCTTCTTCTTTCCGCGATGAATCCTTACTTTAATCACTGCAACTGATGTATTTTGCACTTTTGCAATTTCTTTGTGCGAAAGTCCGACAATCTCTGCGAGAATGACGGCATCCTTTGTTTTTGATGATAGTTTATTCAGTGCTTCATATAATAAATGAATATCGGTTAAATCCTCGGGAGAGGGCTTGTGGTCTATTAATTCATCAATATATGTCGTTGAAGTAGATGTTTTCTTCATTGATTTATCGTATTTGATTTTTTCGCGGTATGCAATTGTGAAAAGGTAGCTCAAAAATGTCTATTCATTTTTTAATGAATCAAAACTCTGATAGGCAATGAGAACAGTTTCGGATACTATGTCTTTTGCATCTTCTGTGCTTTGGGCAATAGACATAGCAAAGCGTTCCAATCTTTTATAAACCGGATTTAGCAGTTCCATAAATCGAACTTTCTTATCAGTTAATTTGTTCATCAGAAATTTTGCCTTATTTTAACAGTAAGTGCAATTTAAGAGGAAAAGGTTAACAAAAATAATTCATAATTCATAATTCACAATTCACAATTCACAATTAGTTATTAGGGAATTATTTTATGTGTTTAATGAAAAATGAAATTTTAATTGCGATTTCTTTTATTTATATCAGGTCTAATTGAAAATCTGTCATACTGAGCGAAGTCGAAGTATGACAACCTTGTATTAATCAGTCTTCGACTACGCTCAGACTGACAAAATATGTAATTTACAATTAGACTCAATATAATAATTCCACTTTAGGAAAGGGGAGAAATAATTTAAAATTTAAAATGAATATGAAATGATGAAATTTAAAATGATAAAACCTTAGCTAATTCCCTCTCCCCGAGGAGAGGGAATTAGGAATTTAATGAGTTTATTTCACTTTAAATGAGACAGAACAAATCTCGAGTCCATTGTCGTCCGTGTCGTGCATACGGAAGTCATATTTACCGGATTTTGATGGCGCGATGAAAGTAAGTGTTCCTTTTGTTTTGCCGCCCAGGTACTGGTAAGTAAGGTCATATTTATCGTTTTCAGCTTCACTCCCGTGCTTAACATTAGAAGGAATAATACCAATCCAGGCATTGTTTTTCAATCCACTCACGGCTGTAAATTTTAATGTAATTGATTCACCCTGGGTGAATGTATTCTTAGATATTTTAATTGTGTTTTTCCCTTTTGCTTCAACGTTTGTGTTTGTTAATGAAACAAACATTAAAAAAGCAAGGAGCAGGAATACTGTATATATTTTCATAATTACCCTTTCAAAATAATTTGATTTAATTATTAATAATATTATTTATTTGACGACAAAAGAAATGGAGCCAAGTTCGACGCCATTTTCATCAGTAGAATTCAATCTGAAGTCGTAATTTCCGGGTTGAGCAGGTGCTGTGAACATCATCGTACTTTTTGTTTTACCGTAGAGATACTGATAGGTAACATCATATTGGTCGTTTTCGGCTTCGCTTCCGTGCTTAACATTCGAAGGAATAATGCCAATCCAGGCATTGGTTTTCAATCCTTCTGGAGCATGGAAAATTAAATGAATGGTTTCGCCTGTTTTGAATTCCACTCTAGGAAGTGTGAAGTAATCGTTTGACAATTTCTTTTTATCACTGCAACTATTCAGCCCTATAAATAGTATAGCGAAAAATAAAACAAAAATAATCTTCACAATACTCATAATAAACCTTTTTAGTGTTGATGAATAATTGATTTAGGTTAAATTAATAATAATTTATTAAATCACAAATAGATTTTATTATTTGTTATAAATATGACATGGCTACGCGATTCATTTTTAACATTTTGGAGATTGTAAATTACTAATTGTGGTTAATACACAAAAAACTTCCTAATAAAATAATTCGCGTCATAATTCAATCTGCAGAAGTAAAGCCCCGTTGATAAATTTAATCTAACGAGACTGATTTCGTGAATGCCGGGGATAGTTATAGATTCGTTAATTTCACCAACAGTCCTGCCTTCCGATGTATATAATGCCAGATTAATTTGCGAAGGTTGATTCAGATGAATAACAGCTGTGGCAGAGGAGTTAAGGGAATTATACCTGATTTGAATTATGTCATCAGAAGTATTTTTCTCCTCATTTACAGAAGTTATAACGGGAAAAAGATTGAAAGTCAAATCATAAAATGCAGTGTCTTTGTATCCCGACCAGTAGTGGCGGTTGAATTCAGTGATGTCGAGAAAGCGGTAACCTGCTTTGTCTCCCTGCTGAACTCGAATAAGAATTACTACATTTGCGTTATTCATTTTATAGAAAATAGCAGCAAATTCGTCGAAGGGACATGTTCCGAGATTCACTCTACCAAATTCATCGCATGTGAATTCCATATCAGGTATGCTATCATAGTATTTGCCATACATCACGCCCTGGTTACCAGTTGACCTGAACACACGGACATTGGCACCCGTCAAAGGATTGCCCGATGTATCCAATATAGTAACAATATTATTTTGTGGCAGGTCATTGAGATATTCACCGCTGTTGCCGGGAGGATTATAATTGCCCAGTGTAGCACGTTGACCTGCTATGAGTGAAAGTGCATTCCAGCTATATTCATCAATTGATATATTTTCGTCGTCTCCAAAAAGCAAACCGCTGTTTTGAAATTTATGAACTTTTTTACCCGATTCCCATGGAAGAAATTTTGTTCCTCCTATATATTTGCCGTTCTCTTTAATATTAACAATATCACCAAAGCCATTATCGGAAACACTGAATCCAACAGGGTCAACTAAATATCTTGCCTTGAGCAAATCATTAAAGAATGCCTGGTCAAAATAGAATGGATTTGTATAATAAGGAGAAAAATGATTATTATACATATTTGTCTGAATGAGTGAATCAGGAAAACCGCGAATCAAGTCAACACTTTTATCATTAAAATTTGGTGTTGTAACTGAGTTGTTTCCATCTAACGGAAGTGAACCATCAGGAACGATTACAATTTTGTCAATTCTGTATTGTTCATACATTAGTGGACCTGAAGAATCTACAGAAGGATCATAAAATTTAAAATTTAATATTCGAAGGGTACTGTTTACCCAATCTTCCCAGCAGTTATTTCCTGAATTTAATTGAAATTGATATTCCCTGAAATAATTATATAGAGATTCCTCGACATAAAAACCTGCACTCAAGGAATAAGAATATAATGAAACGGAATTATTTTCCTTCTCAGCTTCAGGATATTGGTCTTTAGGGATTATGAATTCAAGGTTGTAAATAGAAAAATTCCATTTAATATTAAAATCTACTTTAACAACAGAAAATGGAGGCAAGTCTATTTTTCCTTCCATTAACTGATATCCACTACTAATTCCTAATACCCATATATAATAAACATCTTTTCGATAATGTTTTGATAAAGTCAAAACAGCGACACCAAATATAGTACCTGTGCTGTCAACGAAGGCAATGCTTGTGTCGGAGCATGACCATTTTACGAGGCTGTTGTCAATAAGTATTGTATCAAATTCAGAAGCTCTCCACACTTTCCGGATTTTGTTCTGCCAGGCAGGTTTCATATTAATCACAGTTGGTTCGAGTTTCAAATAAGCTAATGAGACATATTGGTAAAGCTCCCATTCGTTGAGACGGACAAAGTTGCCGCCGGTGGTTCTTGTTAATGTCAATCTAATATATTTCACATATATTTTTTCAAATTCGAGAGAATCCCATTGGCTGTCGAAAAGTGAACTGTCATTCACAATGACTTTGTATGTTCTTCTTTGCTGTTGAAGGTCTTCGGGAGTCATAGCCGATTCGATCAGCCAGATGCCATTTCCGGCAGATGTAAATATTCTGCTTTTCACAATCTAAATCGAGTCGGCAAATGATAAAGTAATGACAAGTGGATTAATGCCGGAACTTCTTGCGAGAGTTATGCTGTCCCCGTCGAATATATTTGTAAGTTTGCCGAAATCGAAGCTGCTGTTTACCTGTACCGAAACTGATTGATTTGAGATTAATGTGTTTAAATCGAGTTTACGGTACTCGTAGAGCTGGGCTGAAACCGGAAGCCATGAAATTATTAAAAAAAATAATATGTCAATAATAAAATGTTTCATTTTTTATCAATGTTATTACTTCAAATAATCGAAACGCAACAAAGTCGGTTTTTTATTTTGCCCTTCGTTTGTAATTAACATATCGCCATTTTTTATAAAGGAAATACCTTCGGCTTTATTAAAAATTACCGGATTAAGTTTTTCTATATGTTCAATATTACCATTCAAATCGAACATAAACAATAAATAATCAATAGCAGATAATAAAAAGAGTTTTTTTGTAATCGGATGAATGCAAATTGCAGAAATTCTGAATTTAATATTTTGTTTAATTTTTCTTCCTTTCTTGTTTGTTTTTTGCGGGAATTCGATATTTTTCAAATTTGCAAAATCATTGATATATTTTAAATCAAATTCAATTAAAGGTTTATCACTCAATCTTTTGGTTTTTAAATCGAAGCTGAAAATTGCTCTTTTATTTCTGAAATCCGGTCCTTTACCCAAATTACTTTTGCAACCGATAAGTAATCTATTGTTATCCTCATCGTAGCACAGACCTTCATTATTATTTGCGGGTATGCCTGTACTATATAAATTAATTCCGCAATCCTTCGATTTGTAATTTATAATTTCAAGAAGAGTGCCATCGCTTCGAAGAATATAAATTGTTTTGTCAACCAATGCAATTCCTTCATAATCACCATCAATTTGAAATTCAAATTGCTTTATTAATTTATTCCCGGCAATGTCATAAATAAATATAATTCCTTTTTCATCCTGAATGCATGCTACAATGGAGTCATCAATAATAGCAATTCCGGAAATTTCATTTAATGTATCGGGAAGAAGCAATGTTATATCCGGTTTTGTGAGATTATACAGTAAATTCTCACTTTTAGCTGAATATGAAGTGCTTAAGAAAAATAATTCAATTATTAAGACAAAATACAAACAGCGAAACATAATTTATTATCATATTTTGAAAACAATAATATTTAATTTAAAACTGTTATGCAACAAATTTAAAGACTCGCTAAGAATCACAATATATATAATCGTATTAGATTAATTGATTAACATTTTATTTTAAAAATATAATTTTTTTTGTAACAAATTTCTCACCAATTTTCAATCTAAGCAAATACAGTCCTGATGTCAGTCGTTCATTATCAAAAGAAAGCGTATGATTGCCTTCAGTCATAGTGCCACAGTCCTGCTGATATACTAAATACCCAAGATAACTATAAATAGACAGCTCAACATTTGATGGCTGAATCAAATTGAATTTGACAGAATTATTATTAACAGTAATAACATCATGTTCAGATGATTGAAATTCTTCATCACCGACACCGACAAGCAGGTCATCACATATTCGTGAGTAATAGTAATAAGCAGGACAATCCCAATTTGTATAATAGAGTCCATTAGGCGAAAAAACAGGATAGTTCCTTCCACCAAAATAACATTTTTTATCAGTTTCAAGATTCAGTCCATAACATTGATATCTATTCTCTATGTAGTCATATTTTTCGTGAACAATTATATTATTTATACTATTTAAAAAAGAAATTTTTCTTTCATACCCAAGTTGTAAATATTTGGTATATAATAATGAAGAATTTGAAATATCCCAAATATATATTGTATCTAATTTTGAAGTTAACAGATGAGTATAATTATATAAATCCCAATATGTGTGTTTATTAATTAGTGGATAATTCAATACGTATCTATTTGTTACTTCTTTTGTATTTAAATTAATAGTTAAACATTCGAACAATCTGTTTGATAGAAAAACAGATTTTCCATCATCAATAAGTCTGATATTAAAACTTGTAACAGGATTTGAAAACAGGTTATCAACCTTTATACTATCTATAAAACTATGATTAAGAGTATCATATATATATAAATCAGAATTTGTATAAACAAGTATTTTACTGCTATCTGGTAAATTCAAAGAATTATGATAAAATGGTTTATAAATACTATTAATATATTTATCCTCCATTATGCTATATACATACAAACTGTCATTTTCAATAATGTAAATTTCATCTCCTGAATTAGAAATATCAGAAGGTAACTTATCATAAAAGAAAACGTGCCGGATCTTTTCTGAATCGGGCTCCCATATTACAGCAATACTATCAGAGCCGGCTATCAATAACCTCTTACCATTCTGACTAAAAATGACACTTTCAATATTCATTCCGACATATCCCTGAGGTAAAATCTCAGATAATTTATTTGTCTCCAAATTATAAATACCAATATTTGCAGCAGGTCCAGGCATTTCAGCATAATAACCACAATAAATGCCTTTTCCTAATATTAAAATCATTTTTTTTAAGTCATTTGATATATACTTTAATGTATTAAATTCTAAAAATTGTAATCCACTATTAGAATTTACAACTGAATCAACAATTGATGACTTTTTTAAATCATATATTAAGAAATATGTAGAATCATATCTAACGAAATAATTCACAATAAGATGATTGCCATCGGGCGTTTCGCAAAAATTTATAATACCATCACTATTTCTTTGTGGTAATTCATAATTAAGAGTTCCTGTAAAAAGGTTAATTGATTTTATATGGTTATTATTATCAAAATAAATTAAATTATTTTCATCGAATGATAAAACAGATTTTGGTTCATTGAATTGATTAATGTTCTGAGTTGCTATAGTCGTACCTGTTTTTGTATTAAAAACATCAACTTTTTCGCTGTATAATGAATAAATATATTGTGTATTATTTTTATTTAAATAAGTCTTTACTGGAAAGTCTAAGCTGTCAATTGCTATATCCAATACTTTTTGTTTAGTATCAAGATTCCATCTTTGGATAGTATTTGACCTCCAATAATAAATAATTAAATCAACAGAGTTTGAATCAATATCTAATTGGAGATTCATGTATTCTTGCCAGGAAATTAGAGTATCAATTGTTGAATAGGTATGTGTATTATTTCCAGTCAAGTAATCGTAAATTTTAATATCACCATTCCAATCAATTAGTGCGAGTGAATGATGGGATTTGGATATAACAAAATTTTTTAAATACTTTGGAGCCCATCGTTGGTATAATTGAGCAGGCTTTTTATTCATGTTGTAAATTTCAACTTTTTCTGCCATGCTATAATTACCATAAGATGTAATAATTAATATGAGAGAATCATTTAAAACAGTTGGATTATGTTCATTTACATAATCAATATAGCCAATGCTTTCCCACCCATCCTGCGAGTATGACAGAAATGCCGAAATCAAAATAACAATCGAAACGAGAATAATTTTTCGAAGCTTCATTTCAAACCTCATCTATAAAATTTTAAATCAGCTTCTTTTTGGTTTTCACAATGGATGCTGAACTAAATTCAGCATGACATACTTTCGTAATTCATTATTGATATATAATCCCTACGGGATAATTTAAAAAAATTCTTAATAATATATAACCACAATTTAAAATTCAAAATTTATAATTGTTTTACTCTGCCACAATCAACTGTTTTAGCAGTGCCTGCCTGCCGTTGACATAGAATGATACAAAATAAACACCAGAAGATAGCTGTTGTTTTCTCAATTGGAAATAATGAGAATCTTCCTTGTTCATTAAACCGTCGAAATAAGTCCCGATGCATCTTCCGAGCACATCGCTGATTTGCACTTTTACATTTGCATTATCAATTAATGATTTGAATGAAATTATTGAGAAATCGAGCATAGGATTTGGAAATAATATTGTTTCCAATACCCCTATTTCGTTAGTAAGGCTATATTCTACTCCAACTGCAGTATCAGCTATTATATAATTACCCATATTGATTGTAGATTGATTGATACCATCAGATACAGTTAAAACAACAGTGTATATATTTGATTTAGTGTAAAGATGAACCGGATTTTGTTCAGTACTACTACTATCATCTCCAAAATCCCAAAGCCAGGTTGTTGGATTACCGATTGATTGGTCAGTAAATTTGACACTAAATGGAACGTTTCCCCTTACAGGGTCAGCTGAGAAAATAGCTCTTAAAATATTTGGAGGATATACTTTTATAAAATTATTTTTTATTATTTCTGATGAATCATTAGTACCATAAGTTTTAAGTATAATGGTATATGTTCCTGTATCTTGAAATATATGAGTTGGATTTTTTTCAGTTGAAGTTCCACCATCACCAAAATTCCAGAGCCAAGAAATAATATTTCCTTCAGATTCATCTTTGAATTTTACTTCAAGTGGTACGGCTCCGGCGTATGGATTTGCAGAAAACGCAGCAATAGGTTTTTTATCTAAAACTATAATATAATTTGATTTAAAAGTTGTATTTTCATTTGTTTCATCTGTTATTTTTAAAGTAACAGTAAATGAACCTGAAGAATTGTATATATGTGAAGGATTTTTTTCCGAACTGGTACCCCCATCACCAAAATTCCATAACCAGGATGTAATCTGTCCCGATGAGTTATCTGTAAATTGAACATTTAGAGGTTTGATTCCAGAAAGTGGTTCTGCAGAAAAGGCTGCTTTCAAAGCATTATCATAAACTATAATGTAATTTTCCTTGATAATCATGTTAGAAATACTTCCGTCAGATACTGTCAATTTTACATTGAAAGACCCTGTTGAATTATAAATGTGAATCGGATTTTTTTCTGTACTTGTGCCGCCATCACCAAATTCCCATGACCATGATGTTATATTCCCGACAGAATTATCTGTGAACTGAACCTCGAAAGGAGAGTTACCATAATTGCTTAAAACAGAAAAATCCGCTACGAGTGTATTAAATCCTGCAATTTTGTAAAGATTTCCATTGTAATCACTAACCCAGAAATTGTTGTCACGCGGGTCAATATCTATTCCACGAGCATTAATCATACCCCCGGTATTCGATTCGAGAGGCATTGTTTCAAGGCTTGCTGTCAATGTATCCTTGTCAATTTTCATTGCCAATGCTTCGGTCAAACTGCCGCCTCCGGGGAAATAGGTGCATATCTGGTACAAATATTTTGAACCGTCATAACAAAGTCCCCTCGGACCATAAGTCTTATTATATGGATTTGTACTCCTGGAAATTTCACTACCGTCAACAGCACTTATTTTATACATCTGACGGCTTCCGTCCCTGTCACATGCTATTAGGACTCCGTCTACTAATTCCAGTCCGATAGGATATGATTTTGAAGGACTATTAAATGAACGTATTTGATTGCCGAGTGTATCGAGTACTAGGATTTTTCCTCCATTGCCGCTTGTACTATTCATTTTATGAATATAGATTGTTCCAGTTAGTCTGTCAAGAGTTAAATCGCTGAACAGGCTATCGCCGGGAAGAGTAAAAGATTTTTCAATAGCGAAGGTTTCAGCGTTCAGTTTATATAGCTTGTTTCCCTCAAAATCAGTTGACCAAAGCCCGTTAATACCGTCATAAGTAATTCCGTATGGGACATACTTGACGCCACTGCTGATAAGCACCGAGCCTTTTTTCAAAGTATTAATAGAAAATGTTCTTGATATAACAACATTATCATTGGCGCTTACTCTAATTCTGCAAAGCAGGGCATCAATATTGGGAACTCTCCACCTCATATAATTACCGGTAACATTATTTGCAATATTTACCCAGTTTGCACCATCGTTGGTAGAGTATTCAATTTTTACAGGCTGATTGAATCCGTACCAGGATATTACAGAAGAACTTGTACCGACATAAATTTCGCCTCCTGCAGGCGATGTGATTGCCAAATCGGAAACAATTTCCGAAGGCACTGTTACTTCCCACATTGACCTGCCGTGAGTGGCAGCTCTGAGAATTAAATCAGGGAGTACAAGCCGGTTCATATGGAAACTCAAATCAAGAACAGGACTTCTCGGTAAACCGCTTCCGAATGGGAGCCATGAATTGCCGGCGTCATAGGTAGTAAATACACCGACATCGGTTGCAACAAAAAGTATATTCTCATTTTCAGGATGTAAAGCAATTGCATTGCACGGTGCATCAGGAAGGGATAACCCTATATTTTCCCATGTCTGTCCATAGTCTGTGGTTTTGAATATATGTCCGGCTCCATAGCCTGAATAAGAAACATAGGCAGTTCCTTCATTTTCATACGAAGTTTCTATGTCTGTCATGTACCTGTTAACGAGACCGTTAGATGATACTTCATTCCAGCTCGCATCTCCTTTTTCAGCACCATCCTTGCATACATATAATTCACCGACCTGGTTTCCAGCCCAAATCACCAATTGATTTGCATGAGAAACTGCAATAGTTGAAAATCCGGGAACCTTTTTGCTGATTATTTTCGACCATGAATCACCGTTATCATAACTTGCATAAAGTGCATGCCTGCCGTGATATAAAATATAATTATTAATTGGGTCCATAATGAAGGGTGAATCCCAGGGACCTTCATCACCTGAAAATACTCCCGATTCAATAGATTTGCTCGACATATTGGCTAAATTGACTCTTCTTATGCTGCCGTATTGAGATTCACCATAGAAGATATTGGGATTGTCATAATCAACAATAACCCTGAATCCGTCACCCCCGATTATGCCCGACCAGTTGTCGGGTGTCAGATTGCCGAGTGTACCATTATCCTGAGTACCCCCGAAATTCCTGTTCACTTTAGAATAATCTACTGCGAGAGAATAAAATTGAGTAACCTGCAAATTATTATTTATTTCAGACCATGAGTACCCGCTGTTCGAGCTGATATATATTCCACCGTCATTTCCGGCATAAACAATATTTGGATTAAGAGGATTGAAAGAAGCCACATGCTGGTCAACATGGACTGACCCCCCTGTATATCCGCTTGTTACATTTGTCCAGGCTGAACCACCGTCGGAAGTTCTCCATATGTCGATGCCTCCTGCAAGCACAATATTTGCATTTGACGGGTGTACACTAATATAATTATCGTACCAGCCCTGTCCGTTAAAGAATGATTCCTGTCCTTTATAAATCAAAGACCAGGAGCTCCCACTGTTAGTTGTTTTGTAAATTGTTCCGACTCCGCCAATATCAGTAAGTGAATAAAGTGTTTCAGGACTTGAGGGAGCAAGCTGAACAGAAACTCTTCCGATACCGGTTTCGAATCCTGAGCTGCGGATTTCCCAATTATCGCCTGCGTCGGATGAATAATAGACACCTTCGCTTGAAACACCGATAAATATCCAGTTTTCATCGTTAGGGTCAATTGTAACATCAGTTACGTTTTGGTCAAATGTTTTTGTCCATGTAGCACCTGCATCAGTGGATTTATAAAATCCCTGACCTTTATAACATCCGCCTGCAACAATGAAATTGGAATTTTTCGGGTGTACGTATACTTTTGAAAATGTACCAACATTTCTCAATCCGATTAATTTCCAGGTGACGCCTGCATCGATAGATTTGAATAAACCGGCACCGAGGTAAATTGGAGTTCCGCCCAAACCACCACCTGCACTGCTAACCGCTTCACCGGTGCCTGCATACATTGTGTCGGGATGATTCGGGTCGATTGCTATTGAACCGAAGGCAATTCCGTTTTCAAAATCAAAAATCGGAGTCCAGTTGGCACCATAATCTGTAGTTCTCCAGATTCCTCCGGCTGCAGCACCGGCGTAAGCCCATCCGTTTTTAACTGGATGAGGGGCAATGGATTTAATCCTGCCGCCGACTTTGAAAGGTCCAATCGGTTTCCATTCCGGTTGTTGAGCCTGAATTAAAGCTTTTGAATTTTTTGAATGCATCATACGGTCGGCATACTGAATCGCTTTTATTCTTGCGTCTTCAGGGACAGCTTCGTATGGATATGCCCTCTGACGCATAAATTCATGTGCCCTGACAAATGGTTTGGGAACATGGTCAGAAGGTTTGATTTCTTCGAGTAAGCTTTTCGGGTATTTAATATTTGTAGTCTGGCTTTGCAAACTAAGTGAAAAGCAAATAATCAGCAGTATTAAGTAACCAAAGTTTTTCATATTTGAGCCCGTTAAAAACAATGTTTATCAAATAAAAGTAAACGAATCATAATATATATTTATTATAGTTAATAATCAAATATTTTTTAATAATTTTAAAATCAATTAATAAGAAAATATGATTAAACTGTGAACATTGATTTTTCGAAATATCCACTGCCTAAAAGATTCAGGCATCACACAGCCGCACATCTTTATGTGCCATTGTCGCAGATGAAGAACAAACCTGATTATTATCCTCCTGTCTATGATAAAATTGACTGGAAGGATTTATTTACCAACGGGAAACCTCCTGATTTGATTGACATAGGATGCGGCAAGGGTTCATTCCTGTTAGAGAAGGCTTTGCAAAATCCAGCACAAAACATTTTAGGAATTGAACTTAGGAAACAACCTGTTGACTGGATAGACGGGGTTATCCGTGGGGAGAAACTTCAAAATTGTGCAGTATTGTGGTATAATATTACGAATGGTTTGGGTTTTGTCGAAAGTAATTCCATTGAAAAAATCTTTTATCTTTTTCCAGACCCCTGGCCGAAGAGAAAGCATTATAAGCGAAGGGCATTCAATGAGGATTCAGTTAAAGAATTTGCGAGGGTGTTGGAAAAAGGCGGGGAGTTGTATCTCGCAACGGATTTGGAGGAAATTCATGATTATCATATCAAAATCCTTAATATCTGCGGATTGTTCAAGTATTCAATTATCAGTAACGATGATGAATGGAATCTGCCTGTGACGAATAAAGAGAAGTTTTGCAGGGCGAATGATATTGAATTTTATAGGATAAAGTGTGTTAGGAGTTAGTCGTCAGTCGTTAGTCGTTAGTTATTAGTAAAGAAGTTAAAGAAGGAAGCAGAATAGATAATAGCAAAAAGATGATAGAAGTTGGAAGCAAGAAGCAGGGTGTCGGAAGCTCGATGCCGGATGTTGAATGCTAAATAAAGATAATAGCAAAATCGTTTCATTTATATCAATATAATTTCATAAATCAAAAATCGTTAATCCTTGTTCGTAAATATTCCGGCAATAATAGAGAATAGCACATGGATTTTACTAATTATCATAAATCAGTTGCTTCTGTGTCATCAGTGTTCTACTTAACTTCTTTTTATGGAAAATTATAAATTGAAATATTGATTATTTAATAATCATCATATAATTTCGTTAATGGATAGAATTTGATGATAAAATAGAAAAATGATAAAAACAGACATACTCGTTATCGGCTCGGGGCTTGCGGGAGCTATTGCAGCAATAACTGCTGCTGAAGCAAATAAAAAGGTAACTATTATTACCAAGACGCCTGAACTGCTGGGCGGAAGCAGTGCTTATGCACAAGGTGGAATCATATACAAGGGATTTATGGATTCACCCCAGAAGCTGAAAAATGACATTATGCAGGCGGGTGACGGTTTGTGCTGGGAGCCGGCTGTTGACCAGCTCTGCGAAATGGGACCCACACTTGTTAAAGAGCTGCTGATCGATAAATTCAGCATCGATTTCGATAAAAAATCCGAAAATGAATTTGATTTGACTGCCGAAGGAGCCCACTCTCTGCCGAGAATACTGCACTCGAAAGACAGCACGGGTAGGTCAATTCAAAAAAGGGTGCTTAATGTAATTGATGAGCATCCGAATATCGAGGTGCTTGTGAATCACACGGCAGTTGATTTGCTAACACTTTCACATCACTCGAAAGACCTTCTGAATATTTATGATAAGCCGGCATGCTTCGGTGCTTTTGTACTGAATATGAATTCAGGAAAAGTATTCCCGATATTTGCTTCTGAGACAATACTGGCAACAGGCGGTTTGGGACAAATATACAGGCACACAACAAATCCGGCAGAACAGACAGGCGATGGAATTGCATTGTCATGGCGTGCGGGTGCGAGATGTTTCAATTTGCAATATATACAGTTCCATCCTACAACATTATATAACGACCGTGAAAGCTTTCTTATTTCAGAATCAATGAGAGGCGAGGGAGGAAAGCTGATTGACAGGAACGGCAGGGAGTTCATGAAAGATTTCGATGAACGCGGCTCACTTGCACCGAGAGACATAGTTGCAAGAGGAATTCACCAGACAATGCTCAATACAAATCATCCCTGCGTTTATCTCGACATTTCATTCAAAGAATCGGAATGGATAAGGAACCGCTTCCCTACTATTTACAATCATTGTGTTAATATGGGAATTGATTTGACAAAGGAACCGATACCGGTTGTTCCCGCGGCTCATTATTCATGCGGCGGAGTGGGCGTCAGTTTGAAAGGTAGAACTTCACTTCAACGGCTTTATGCTGTCGGAGAAGTTTCATGTACTGGTGTTCATGGTGCAAACCGTCTTGCCTCGACATCTTTGCTGGAAAGTGTGGTGTGGGGTTATATTGCTGGGAAGGATGCATCAGAGCATTCGATGATGGATGAGTACTTCCCGGATATATACCATTGGGAAGATGAAGTTGAAAATGTTGACCCGGCATTGATAGCACAGGACTGGCATACAATAAAGAATACAATGTGGAATTATGTGGGATTAATCAGGACGAGGCAGCGGCTTTTGAGAGCTGCAACAACACTCAGGCATCTACAGACAGAAATAGAGCATTTTTACCAGAAAGCAAAAATGACTAATGAAATTCTCGAGCTTAGAAACGGAGTGCAGACAGCAATTGCAGTAACTTTTGCGACTCTCGAAGCAAGAGCAAGCCGCGGCTCGCATTATATTCAGCAGAACGGCTCTAGTCTTTGAATTTTCGTGAATAGAAATAAAGAGCTACACAGGATAAAATTCCAATCGCAAAGAAGGGGAGCCATACAAGCCAGGGCTGGTACTCTTTCCAGAGTAATAATGACAAATCACCGGGATTCAATTTTGTCAATTCGATTAATTTATTAAAAGCATCAGTAGAAGAGATATTATTCAATCCATAATGTGATTGAATATAATCAACTGCAAGCGATGCTTTCTCAGCATAATTTTTGTAAAGCCAGCCGCCAATCAATGAGCCGCCGCCCAAGCCGATTGCAAGAGATATATTCAGATAACTCATATAAAGTGCTTTTTCGGATTTTCCGGCAAGTGTGCTCATTTGCTCCGCGAATTTCGGATTGGTAAGCATTTCTCCAAATGTATAGACAATGATTCCGGCAACAGTCAAAGAGCCGTAATAGGTCGCACCGCTCAGGAATAAACCGGTTCCAGCAAGAAATATTCCGACAAGAAGTGCATAATTTCTGTTAATTTTTGAAAACCACCAGGATATGATTACAACACCAAGAAAAACGAGTCCGGAATTGAGATTATAGAGCCACTCATAAGAAATCATAGTTCCTCTCGTGGTTTCCATCAGCATGAATTTGGGAAGATGGAGTGCTGAAGCCAATCCAGATGTATCAGTCCAGTCATAAATGAAATTCGGAAGCGTTTCGTAAAATTGCATGTATATTATTGTGAAGCCGGACATGATTATTACAAACAAACCAACACGCGGTTTCAAAAGATTAATAAATATGTTTTTGATAATGGGGGATGAATGAAATTCATTTTTTTCAATAACGTTTTTTTCTTCTTTCAGAAATATTAATATTACAAGGTTCAAAAGAATAATTAATCCACTTCCGATGAACACCGCTCCCCATGATATTTCTTTAAGAAATTTCGATAAAGGAGGACCGAAGAAGACGGCAAGATTGAGTAGCATGAAATATACAGCCCAGCCGGTTTTGGATTTTGTTTTGTCAATGGTTTTTGCGACTGAACCTTGCAAAGCAGGTTTGAACATACCTGAGCCGAAACCGAGTATAATTGTTCCGAAAAGAAAAGGGTAGAAACTTTTTTGAGTTGCAAGAACAAAATATCCGGTTGCTATGATGAAAACTGAAATAATCATAGTCTTTTTGTGGCTGTATTTGTCGGCAAAGCTGCCGGAGAATACCGGAACGATATTTTGAACCAAAGCCCACCAGAAAAATATGATGCCTTTGACGGTCTGTTCCCAGTGCAGGCCTCCTGGCATGTCTTTTTGAGCGATGTAAATCGGTAATTGAAGGAGGACGCACCAATAAGCAAGTTTTTCGAGCATTTGCAAAATGTTCAATGCCCAAAAAATTTTCGGAATTGATTTTATATCGTTAAATAGTTTATTTATATTTTCCTCATCTCAAAATATTATAAAGGTCTCAATATGGTAATCCCTATATCCGATTCCACGCCTTTGATATATTCAAATATTTCTTTATCTATCACCACTTTCTTCTTTTTTGATGAAGCGTGCATAAATCTTGTTTTGCCGGTTTTATCTTTTAATATCATACCTGTATGCGAATAATCAAGCCCTTCCTTGTTTGTGGCAACGGCGATTATGTCCCCTGTTTCAAGCTTTGGCTCTATATCTTTGATAGAATCAACCGGAATGTAATAATATGTATGTGAATTAATATCGTTTTCAATCTGCTGAATTATATTAATATATTCCGTATGATTTTTCATTGCTTCATAAAATTCCGGATGCTTAGACATGAACGAAACATTAATGGGAAACCGCACCCCTCCAAGCTCTTGAGTAATATCCTTTACCACACCTTTTTTTACATTATCATAAATCCAATCGGATGTATAGTGAAGTCGTGAAGTATAATCGACCAATACTCCCTTCCTGTAGCGAGTGAAAGTTACTTCATTGATTAGTTCTTCGAAACTGAATCGTCCTTTCTTTAGTATTCTGGCAATATCAAGAACATTTTCAAAAAAAGTGACGCAGTCCAATCCTTTGAGATTGATCCTGCAAATCTCAGGACCGGGACCTTCGAGTGTGAATGCTTCATATGGTGTATTGAGAAGCATTGTTGCGATTTTTCCCATCAGTTCGCCAATTGGAAGTTCATCCCATTTTTCAGAGATAGCTTTAGAGATAATTTTCCTGAATGTTTTTACGGTTTCATCAGAATAAATTTCCTTACCCTGGAAAAAACTGAACAAGAGCTGTGTTTTTAAAAATACAGCACCTGCGGTTATTAATCCTAATTTTGTAAAATCTCTTCTGTTCATTTTTTCACCATTGGATTTTCTGATTCATATATTTCATCAATTAATAGATTTAAATTTTCAGCCGCATCCTTTGATAATTTATCACAGCGTTCGTTGTCAGGAATGTCAGCGTGTCCTTTTACCCAGACAAATTCAACATCGTGCTTTTCCATTTCAATCAAAAGCATTGCCCATAAATCGGCATTCAATGCCTTGTCCTTGCGGTTCCGCTTCCAGCCGTTCATTCTCCACTTTTCTGCCCAGCCTTCGTTAATTGATTTCACCAGCAGTTGTGAATCGCTGTTGATGACAACATGAAGTCTTTTGTCAGATTTCAATGCTCTCAGTGCCTCGATAGCCGCAAGGATTTCCATCCTGTTGTTTGTTGTGTGCCTGAATCCATTGGACAGTTCTTTTTCATGTTTGCCATATCTCAGCACGACACCATAGCCGCCGGGTCCGGGATTGCCGAGACAGGCGCCGTCTGTGTATATTATTACTTTTTTCTGAGCTTTGTCTTTCGGCTTTTTATCCTTGAACAAAGTTTCGTCATTTTTAGTTTTTTTCATTAATCGATTTATGAATTATAGAACAAGCAAAAATAAGACTTATTAGTAATGAAATGAACAGATAAAATTTTCAATTTGTAATTTTCAATGACATAAGGTTCAACTTATGCGGATACGCTTTGTTACTAAGATTTGATGGTGAGGATAAGGTTTTTTTTAAATTATTAAAGGAGTAAATTTATTTTCATTGTAACATTTTCCTCGTTTTTTTGTTATTACTATAAATAAATGTAAATTTTTTTGAAACTTTTTGTCGTTTCATGTGTCTTTGTATATATAAATAGTGTTTTTTTTATAATTATTAGTTCTAAAACTTAATAAGGGTATAAATTATACTTAATAACCTGTATTATTTACACTATTTATATATCAGGTTTATCTAATATCATATATAAAAAAATCTTAAAAAGCTAAATCATAATTTAATTATAAATAAATAGGACTTATTATGAGAAAGATTTTTAGCTTTTTTTTCGTGTCAATTATCTTTTTATCTTGTATTGAGATTAATGCTCAGAGTTTTGACAAATCTGCACTGCCGGAAAAACTCGGTTCAACTCATTTTGGAACAGATTTCTGGCTGACATTCAATCCAAATTGGGAAACAGCGGGAATTGAAAACACAATCAGAATTTTTGTTACTTCATTAGTAGAGACTTCAGTGAAAATTGAAATTCCCGGTAAAGGATACCAGGCTCAGATGAACACTATCCCTTACAATCCGATTCAATTCGATATTCCGATAGCAATCGGACAACCATTTATGAGTGGAGTAGCTTCACCTTCTCCTGAAGAACAAGTATATAACGGCGCAGGTATCCATGTTACTGCAAAGGACCCGATTGTAGTATACGGTCTTGCGAGGGGTTTCGGTTCGAGCGATGCTTATATGGCATTTCCGACTGCTGTGTGGGGAAGGGAGTATATTATAGCTTCCTGGATAGATGTTTCAACCAACACTGATTTGTTCCTGCCCGGATATATTAGCGTCATTGCTGCTTATGACAATACAAAGGTAAATTTCACACTTGGAGGCAATACCGGAACCAAAACCAGTGGTGGTATGGTACCGGGAGATGTGGAACAGTTTACTTTGTATAAAGGTGATGTATTAGTGATACCATCCGCCGGAAGATATTCCGATATGTCAGGAAGCAGAGTAACTTCCAATAAGCCGGTTGGGGTTGTTTCAGGTCACAGATGCGCAACAGTTCCCGAATCAGTCCATCCCTGGTGCGATTATCTTGCCGAAATGGAAATGCCGACTGAATTATGGGGGACAGAATTTCATATTTGTCCTATTTACAGGAGGAAGAAAAATCCAATTATAAAAATAATACCCAAAGAGGGAGGCACCAAGATTTACAAAAATGGAGTTGAAATAACAAGCATCAAATATGCAGGAGGTATTGAAAATGACGGCTGGTTAAGGATGAGAACTGATGACGGCTCTCCCAAAATTGTATTCTTTAGTTCAAGCAAACCTGTTTGTATAACTTTGTTCAATCAATCGAGAACCGAAGACACTATTAATATTGACCCATTTTCGATTATTCAAATTCCATTAGAACAATATCAGAAAGAAATATTTTTTACTACCCCAAGTACAAAAAATTCTCTTGAATTTCCAACAAATTTACTAAGTATAATATACGAATCAACTGATGACGGTTCAGTACCCGATGATTTGGAGATCGGGAAAGAAGTTAATGGAGAATTCGAATGGACGAAAATCAGGATTATCAGCCCAATGTCGGGTTCTCCTTTCGGAGTTGCTTCAAACGGAAAAAAGTATTTTTTCAAATCCTATTCACTGCCAAGTATAGGAGCATATAAAATAAGGGCTAATACACCAATTATGGTATATTTGTATGGATACTCAAACGAGGCATCTTACGGGTACCCTGCATCGACAGCATTGGTCAATCTTGAAAAAAACTCAGATACACTCGGACCAGTTCTGACTTATAATGTGGAATGTAACGGCAGTGTTGTAGATGCTACGGTTGAAGATATGCCAGCAAATAATAACCGTTCGAATTTATCTGTTGTTTGTTTCCATAATCATTTCAGTTATAATTATGATTTTAAATATATAGACTTTGTCCCCGGTGAACGAAACAAAACAAACTGGAGCCTTGATGTAATTGATGCAAGTAAAGATGCCAGAGCGGTTATTACATTCGGCGACCGCGCCGGTCACGATACCACTATTGTTATCGATTATTTCATTCGGAAGCCCGCATTCAGCCAAAAATCATTGGACCTTGGATTAATCAGAGTAGGAAATACTGAAATATGTGGAATCTGGTTGCATAATCAATCTGATTCAATGACCTTAAATTTGAATAATGTATTCTTGAAATGCAATGACAAAGGTTTTGAGCTTCTCAATGATAATGAAGAAGCATTAAGCTTTCCCTTGATAATTCCTCCTCTCGATTCCTTCAAAATTAAAGTAAAATTTTCCGGAACTCATCAAGGTGTGTTTTCAGACTCGATTGGGATAAGCGACGATTGTAATACCTGGATGCTGGGATATGTCCGTGCAGAAGCAGGCAAACCAAAAATATCGGTTTCTGATTACAAATTTCCGGACACAGAATTAAATTACACATCTTCGGGACAAATTTTAATACGCAACGAGGGAAATTATAACCTTGTCATAACCGGATTCCAGGCACCTTCAGACACTGCATTTTCAATCGACATCAAGGAAATATCGACTTCAAAACCTTTGGTAATCGAACCCGGTCAGATTAATACATTTGAAGCGATGTTCCTGCCGGCAGAGGAAAAGGATTATTTTGATTCAGTAGTGTTTATCAGCGATGCCAATGCCGATTCCGACCCAATTGTTTCATTAACCGGAAAAGGAATAAAGAAAATCGGCGTAAATGATAATGAAATAGCAAATAATAAGTTGTTTGTATATCACAATCCTGCTGATAATAAATTGATTATTCAACAGAAAAATGATTGTAATTCAAATTATGAGATAATTAACATTTTGGGAATAAATGTATTGATAGGAGAGCTATCCGGGGAATTTACAACTATCAATACTTCTCAACTGCCTGATGGGCTTTATTTCCTGAAAATCGGAAATGAAGTGAGGAAATTTGTGAAGGAGTAAATATGGTAAAGGAGTAATGATGGAAATTAAAAATTGATTTAAGCAATTAATATTGCAATTTTACAATAATTATTATATTATTGCATAATGAAACCAAGAATATATATTGATACATCTGTAATTGGCGGTTGTCTCGACGATGAGTTCGCAAATGAATCAAACCGCTTCTTCGAAATTGTCGAAAAAAACTTAGTAAATATTTTAATTAGCCCTGTTTTTATTGATGAACTTGAAGGTGCTCCGCAAAAAGTAAAAGATATTTTATCCAAAATAGACAAGAAAAGTATTGAGTATTTGGAACTTACCGATGAGGCAATTGATTTAAGAAACTTATATATCAAAAATGGAATTTTAACCGAGAAATGGATAGATGACGCAACGCATGTGGCATTAGCCACCGTAAACAGAGCAGAAGCTATTGTTTCATGGAATTTCAAACATATCGTCAGATTAGATAAAATAAAAATGTTTAATCAAGTCAATTTATTTAATGGTTATGAAATTTTAACAATTATTTCACCGAAGGAGGTGTATTATGAATAATACAAAAGAAAAGACATTTGATTGTCTTGAATTTAAATATAAAGCCCAGGAAAGAATTTATAATGATATAAAAAATCTTAGTCCAGAAGAGGAAAAGGCTTATTTTAACCGAAAAGTAAAAGAAGGTTCATATTGGGATATTATTGGATTAATTATAAATATGGAAGTAGATAAGCATCCTGATTTAATTAAGGTGAATTAAACTTTTTTTAACAAATCATAATTTTTTTATTAGGAAACTTTTGGAATTTATTATATATTAGTTTCAGCTTCTGTTCGGGGGGACAGAAACTTCTTTTTAAATTTGGAATTAGTGATTAGGAAATAGGAATTGAATTTGGCTGTTATACTATTAGTCAGATAGCATGATTGGTTTAAGCTATATTCTAAAAGACTAAAAGCTAATTGAATATTTGTATTTAAAAAAATTCATTAATAATTTAAAATTTTAACATAACTCTGGGGGGATTTATGGAAGTAATAGAATTATATTCTTATCAGCCTGGGTCGATTAAGCCCATACCGTTTTTCTCGATGTCGGTTTCGGCAGGCATTCCAATGCCCGTTGACAGCGATGTTGACCAAGTCATAGACCTGAATGAGTTTTTAGTGGAGCATCCGGCAGCGACTTTCTTTGCACGTGTCAGGGGGGATTCATTGGATGAAATAGGAATCAGCGACGGAGACATATTAATAGTAGATTCTGTCGTGGACCCGTCGGACAATAAGGTTGTGGTAGCTACAATCAATGGAGAATTGACTGTCAAGATTTACCGCAATGTTGACGGGGAAGAGTTTTTGCAGTCGGGAAATATGCAATTCATGCCCATGAGAATAGAGCCGTATATAGAATATGATATTATCGGCGTTGTAACCAAGGTGATTCACACACTATAAAATAACGGCACAATATTTGCGAAACTCACAAAACCTTATTGGTTTGTTAGTTGCATTTAAAGGATAGTTGATGAAGGTTAAGAAAGTAGTTGAGGTAAAATCACATTATAGTTTCGAGGCACCATTGGTGCCCGCAGGGATTACCGATAAGGGAACCAGGCTGGAGCAATTCGACGGTACACTTGCTCTAGGTTCGTATCTTTCTCCCGAACCGAACAATTCATTTTTAGTGAGGGTTTCGGGCGAGAGTATGATTGATGAAAGTATTTTCAACGGGGATATTCTTATAGTTGACCGGAAAGAAAAGCCAAAAGACGGGAAAGTCGTTATTGCATCGCTGAACGGGGAAATGGCAGTAAAAAAATTCAAATTGATTGAAGGAAAAGTTTACCTGTATTCAGCAAACGAAAAATTTCTTCCAATCGAAATCAGTGGATTAATGGAATTTCAGATTCAAGGCGTTGTCAAGCATGTGATACATAATGTGTGATAATTTAATTGCTATTTTAGTAAGTATGTCTATAATAATGTGTATTTCATTTTATTTGGCTGTTGTATTCTTTAAGAAAATCTTCCCACAATTGAAAACCGCTTGAATTTTTGATTGCTTTTGATAATTCGACCGAATCTTCTAAATCCTCTATATATTCATTAAGTTTTTCATAATCCGGCTTGTTGAGCAATACAGCGGAAATATTGCCTTTTTTATCAATAACATTTTGTGGAGATATTTTTACCATTTTATTATTCCAGATAAAAAATAAATTTTCACCATTTACATTTAAGTTGTAAAATAATAAATATTTTGTTCATCATTTTGACTTTTAATTACCTGAATTTTACCCTAAATTGCATAATTCATAAATTAACATTGTTGCGTTTTTAATGAGCATTATCGTTGCTATTATACTCGGCTTACTGCAAGGATTGAGCGAATTCATCCCGATTAGCAGTACTGCACACCTTACAATTGCAGGCAAACTTTTCGGCTTGATTGACCCTAATCATCCTGAACAGTGGACATCTTTCATTGCCGTGATTCAACTTGGGACACTCGTTGCTGTTCTGCTTTACTTTTCAAAAGAGATCAGGGAAATACCCTCTGCATTTTTTAGAGAGAATTTCAGCTCTGCAAGAAAGCCATTGCAGGTGCAGTCCCTTAATTCAAGGATGGGCTGGTTTATTATTATTGGTACTATTCCTATAGTGACAATCGGACTTGTCCTAAAAAAAGTAATTGAAAGCAATATCACAAAAGACCTGTTCATTATTGCAATCGCCCTGATAGCTCTGGCTCTTATACTTGCACTTGCAGAAAAAATTGCAAAATTCAATAAGGAAATTGATAATGTAAATTGGAAAGATGCGCTGATTGTAGGTCTTGCACAATGTATAGCCCTTTTCCCCGGTGCTTCCCGCTCAGGCACTACGCTTACTGCCGGATTATTTCTCGGAATGAAGCGGGAATCTGCTGCAAGATTTTCTTTTTTACTTAGTATTCCTGCTGTTCTTGCAAGCGGACTGCTGGAATTTTACCAGAGTTTAAAATATATAAATGGCAGTGATAAGTTAAATATGCTCGTTGCTACTGTTGTTGCTGCTATAAGCGGGTATGCCTCGATTGCTTTCCTGCTTCGGTTTTTGAGAACTCGTTCTACATTATTGTTTATAATTTATCGTATATTGCTCGGTGTGTCAGTCATCATTTTGATTTGGACAAAAATAATTCATTGATAATATGACAAAAACATATAACAAATATTGCTGTTATTTAATTGTATTAATCTTTTCTCTTTTCATGTTTTATTCCTGCGGAAACGAGCAGAAAGAACCAAAGAAAGCTGTTAAATCACAACAGAAACAAGTTGCAGATTTAAAAAAAGGAGAGAAGAAAATTCCTGTTGACCCGAATATTATGATTCCCCTGGAAAGAATAACTATAACTCACACAGCAGAACTAATGACATCGAAAGGCAGGATAGTTCTTGGTTTATATGGCAAGGACGCACCTAAAGCGGTTGAAAATTTCATCGGGTTGGCAAAGAAGGGATATTACAACGGAATTAAATTTCATCGTGTCGCAAAAAATTTTCTTATCCAGGCAGGCGACCGTCTGACAAGAAATTCGAGGAGGATGGAAGACTGGGGTACAGGCGGAGAAAGCATCTATAAAAAAGAATTTGAAGATGAACTCGATACGGAAACACCCAGCTACAAAATAGGATATATCAAAGGCACTCTCGCTATGGCAAACCGTGGACCCAATACAAATAAAAGCCAGTTCTTCATCTGCCTCGAAGAAGCCGAGAAGCTCGAACACAACTGGACAATCTTCGGTCGAGTGCTTGAAGGAATGGATATTGTCGAATTGATTTCTTCAGTCCGTGTATTTCCCAGCAGCCGCGGTGCAGATGATGGAATACCGAGAAAACCGATTATAATACATTGGGTGAAGGTGAGAAAATAATGTATATTAATATATTAAAAATAAAATGAATCCTAAATGAAAACAAAATTGTTTTTCAGAATAATTGCAAGATATTTTATTATCCAGATTGGAGTAATACTAGTTGCTGTTTCCCTTGAAATGTTCCTTGTTCCTAATAAGATAATTGATGGTGGTGTAATTGGAATTTCAATTATACTTAGTTATTTGGTTAATTGGCAGCTTGCTTTCTTTATTGTTGTACTGAACTTTCCTTTTCTGATAATAGCCTATAAAAAATTAGGAAGTGATTTTATCTTTTCTACACTATATGCAGTTATATCCCTTTCAATTTGGGTTTATATTTTCAAGCCTGTTCCCGGGGTAACTGAAGATTTATTTTTAGCATCAATATTTGGAGGAATAATCATTGGTGCAGGTGTTGGATTAATCATAAGGAACGGAGCTTCACTTGACGGCACAGAAATTATTTCTCTTCTTATAAACAAAAAGCACGGTTTTTCAGTAGGCGAGATTATAATGTTCTTCAACATTTTCATTCTTGCTTCGGCGGGACTTGTATTTGGCTGGGATAGGGCTATGTACTCGCTTGTTACCTATTTTCTTGCCTATAAAATTATTGATATTGTGATTGATGGGATTGATGATGCAAAGGCAATTTTTATTATATCAACTGAATCAGAATCAATTAAGAATGAATTATTTTTAAACTTTAACCGGGGGCTGACTATTTTTAACGGCAAGGGTGGTTTTTCTGATGAAAACAGAGAAATTATTTACATTATAATCAAAAGGTCTGAAATTTTTAAGTTAAAAAAATTAGTTCGCAAATTTGATGATGAAGCATTTATATCCATACAGGATATACATGAAGTTGTAGGAAAAAATCTTAAGGAATGGAAATAGTGAAATCCATTTCCTCTGATCGAGTAATTCCAAGCAGTCATGGTACTGATGACGGAATCCCGAAAAAACCGATTGTAATTCATTGGGTGAAAGTGAAAAAGTCGTGACAAATTAGTAACTTAATAAAATTATATATAAATAAGCATTACACCTGAAATATATTCATAATTCGATAAAGTTAGCTTAATTTTGTATTTTATATTTTTGATTAAAAGGCGGTGGAATTATGAATAAAGTTGCAGTGATTATGGCAGGAGGCTCAGGAGCAAGGCTCTGGCCCCGAAGCACTGAAAAGAAACCAAAGCAATTCATCCACTTGATGGGCGACGGCTCAATGATTCAAAATACAGTCGCAAGGCTTGAACCCATTTTTGATAGCAAAGACATATATATAGTAACTTCGGATTATCTAAAAGAATTCTGCTTTGAGCAGTTACCTCATATTCCAAAGGAAAATATCATAACAGAACCTTTTCCGAAAAATACTGCACCCTGCATCGCTCTCGCTGCAACAGCAATTGAAAATAAATATACACCCGATACGATTTTATTTACATTTCCCTCTGACCATGTGATTACCAACCAAAGGGAGTTTCATCACAGCCTTGAAGTGGCATCTAAAGTGGCTTATGAGAAGGGGAGAATACTGGCAATTGGTTTGAGCCCTACAAGACCTGAAACAGCATTTGGATATATCCAGGTTAAAGATGAGCATAAGGATTTGGGTGAACTTTATGATGAAGGAGTTAGGTTTTCATCTGCTTTTGCAGAGAAACCTGATTCTGCTACAGCTAAAAGATTTATCGAGTCCGGAGATTTCCTCTGGAATAGTGGTATATTTATTTGGAGGCTCGATACTTTTTGGGATACATTCAAAAAGTTTTTACCGGAAGACAGCCGATTGTTTAATAAACTTAAAAAAAGTGTAAACGATGAGAAATTCAATACACTTGTCGAGGAAATCTACAGGCAGATACAATCGGAATCAATCGATTATGCGATAATGGAAAAGGCAAAGAATGTTTTCGTTGTCGAAGCATCATTCGGATGGAGTGACCTGGGGAACTGGGATGAAATCTACAGGCTTTCGATGAAGGACGGAAGGAATAATGTGATTGAAGGCGACGTGATTTCGATTAATACATCTAATTGCTTAGTAAGCTCTTACGGGAAAATGATAGGTGTTGTAGGAGTTGATAATTTGATGGTAATCGAAAGTGAAAACTCGATTGTAATTTGCCGCAGAGGCTATTCGGATGATGTTAAAGAAATAGTTGACTTTTTGAGACGAAAACAAATAAATAAATATCTTTAACCGGAATTGAAAAACATTTGTAAAATATTATTGATTATTTCTCCGGTATTATTGGCGGTTGCCTGTAGTCCCGCTGTCCGGTTTTCTGAGAAAAGCAGCACAACATTGAATAGCAGGGATACAGAAGAGCCTACAAAAGCAGTAGCAGGGCAGACTTTCCGAGGAATTGCCTCATTTTATGCGGATAAATTTCACGGAAGGAAAACATCCAGCGGCGAAATTTTCGATATGAACGGCTTCACTGCCGCACACAGGACTTTACCTTTTGGCACAAAACTGCAGGTAACTAATTTAAAGAACGGGAAATCCGTTATTGTGAAAGTCAATGACAGGGGACCTTTCAAGGAAGAAAGAATTTTGGATTTATCGAGAGCTGCCGCAGAAAGCATCGATATGGTAAATGATGGAACGGCAGAAGTTGAGATTAAAGTTTTAGAGTAGATTTAAAGGCATAAAATTGAATATAGGAATTTTTGAAATTGACCATTATGAGTTCGCATACTCGCTATGCAGGCTCTTCGATTACCGCGAAAACAAAATTTTCTTTTTTGTCAATCAAAGCATGTATGAACAGTTACGCAGCGGTTTAGGCAGAACTGCCGAAAAATGTTATTGGTTTGTTATGGAAGAAAGAGACACGCTGAATTTCTTTCTAAATAAAGTTAAGCACGTCTTAGACAATGAAGAAGTCAGGCTTTTGTTTCTAAATTCTATTTACTCGGATTTCGGAAAATACTCTTCTTTTGTAAAGAGTATAAATTCAAAAACTGTTATTACTGTTCACAATATTAATAATTGGATTAAGCCTGCTGATAAGGGAATAAAAGGTTTTTTTGCAAAGCGGAGCAAAAAAAATATAATAAAAAATTGTTCAGCCGTAAATGTTTTCGGCGAGGAACTGAAAAAATACTTCAATTCGGAATGTAAATACAGGAAACATATTCTGACTCTGCCTTATTCGATATATGAACATTCGAAAATTCCCGAAATAACAAGTGACAGAATCGAGTTCGTTATTCCCGGAAGCATAGATTCAAGAAGACGGGATTACAATACAGTATTGAATTCATTCGAAAAAGCATCGCAGAAAGCAGGCAAGATTTCATTGACACTGGCGGGCAAGCCTGTGTGGGATTATGGCAGGGATATTCTGACAAGATGCAAAAAAGCCTGTGAACAGGGAATGAAGATTAAATGGTTCGACGATTTTGTCCCACATCCTGAATTTGAGAAAATAATGCATGCATGCGATGTTGTAATATCTCCTATCAATAAGGAAATGCCTTTTTCGGTGAGAAATGAAGTCTATGGAATTACAAAAGCAACAGGCGGTACTTTCGATATGGCACGCTATGCCAAACCGGGAATTATGCCGGTGCAATTCAATACTCCCGATGAACTTTCCGGCAGCATTCTGAAATACGCAAGCGAAGAAGAACTCACTTCACTTTTTATTAAAATATCGACTGACATTAATTTCCTGACACAATTGAAACAAAAAGCATTGAATAACTCACGCAATTTTACAGTGGATATCATTCGCGAAAGAATTGAACCGGAAATCGATGAACTATTTAAGACAATGAGATGGTAGTTATTTTAGATTACGGAATAGGGAATTTAGGTTCCATACAGAATATGCTGAAAAGAATAAATGTGGAATCCATGATTTCATCGGAGGAAAAGGTTATCGATTTTGCGGAAAGGCTTATTATCCCTGGAATCGGAGCATTCGACAACGGGATGAGAAAGCTGAACGAGTTCGGATTAATTCCCGTGTTAGAAAAAAAAGCAATCAAAGATAAAATACCTGTACTCGGCATCTGCCTCGGTATGCAATTGTTCACGGAATCCAGTGAGGAAGGTGTCTCAAGCGGCTTGGGCTGGATTAAGGGGAGAACCGTTAAATTCAAATTTGACGGCGAAAACAATAAACTGAAAATTCCCCAGATGGGATGGAATACAATTGAAATAAAAAAGCCGGGTGCTTTACTCGATGATTTGCCCGGGGAAAAAAAGTTTTATTTTGTTCATTCCTTCCACGTAGTAACTGAAGCAGAGCCTGATTCGCACTGCACGACAAATTACGGTTACGACTTCACTTCGATGTTCCAATACGGCAACCTATATGGGGTGCAGTTCCACCCCGAAAAAAGCCACAAATACGGTATGAAACTGCTTAAGAATTTTGTGGGAATTTGAAAAATGAAAAATCAAAAAATAAAATCATGAATAACCACTACTTTTAAGTAGTGGAATTTGACGCACATCAATTAATCGGGATTTATCCCTTTAAATAAGTGACTAAAGTCAGATTCTCCAATAAATATCCACCACTATCTGAAGATAGTGGCTATTCAATTTGAAATTACTCTCTATTTCTGTATTACAACCTTTCTTGTAGTAAAATTGCCACTTGTAATTATCTCAAAAAAGTAAATACCCGGCTGTAATTCGGGTACATTTACAGAAAATGAGTTTGAACCGATTACATTCCCCTTCGTCAATGATGTAACTTTCGTTCCTTGTAAATTATAAATATTCACTAAAACTGAATTTTCAAACGGGATGACGGATGTAATCGTGAATTGGTTATTCATTAAGGGATTTGGATAGACCTTAATTAATGAACCTTTCAAATTATTTAAATCAGATACATCAGACGCCGGGTTAGCTGAATCAACTATGCTGAAATAACCGGTGTTGAAGCCGTATATCTCAGGATTATTAACAGACTGAATTTTAACCCTGTACTTTGAACTGAAATTTTCAGTATCAATATACCAATTGTACTGTCCTGCACTTGCAGATACATTGGAATCAATTAGTGTAAAAGTACACAAAAATCCATTCCATAGCCATATATTCACTTCATCTCCGGTAGTGTCGGGATAAATCCATTTGATTCTCATTGTGTCATTATTGACAATTGTGGCACCCCCTGCTGGCTGAATATTAAATATATCAGAACCATACAATTGTGCTGTTAAAAACATAAAACTTATTATTAATAAAATCTTTTTCATATTATCACCTTTTTAATTATTTTCAATAGGTTGTTACCTTATCATAAGTAATTCTTAATTCTAAAACAAAACCTCTGGGAAAATTTGTACCTAGCCCGGTAACCGGCTTACTAATTGCATTATTAATATTATTATCTTCTCCACTAGCAGAGAAAAAATAATGTGCAAATAAACCGATTTTATTAATATGCAAAATATTTTTTTATGAGTAATATAAAATTTAAATACCTATTCCTATTTCTAATTTTACTACAGAATTCGCATATTCATAGAATGTCGGGTAACTGTTATCGAGATTCATTGCTTTATTCGTTATGCCGATACCAATGAAGTTTCCTTTCAGTACTTCGTATCCTGCACCGATGTCAATGAAAGCATAAGTAAAAGGTTCGTAATTTTCTGCACTAATCTGATTAATATCCAAATTTGCATATAAGTAAAATTTATCTATGATAAATACTTTGCTGTCTAATTGTAAAGTGAGACAACTTATATCCATACCCTGGTATTCAGTGAAAACAGCCCACTGGCTGAATTTCCTGTCATAATAATATAATGGATACAATTCCGGTCCGACATTATTGGAATATGTTCTGCGGGCAGTGTCTCGATAATATATTGATTGATTATAATAATACAAATTATAGAATTTCCCGTAACGGCGATATTCTGCTTTAGCATTTACATTGAATATATTATCGGAGTATTTCGTTGCCAATCCTGCAAGGCTCGCACTCGATTCTGAATTGGAATAAAAAGTATAGTCATTATTTCTTTTTCCATACTGCATATAAAATTTGACTAAATCTTTGTAGTACACAGCAGCAGAAAATGTCATTCCGTCATTATTTTCACTAAACTGTGTAAGGTATGAATTATAGCTGTACAATCCGAACTTCAAGGTAAGAAAAAAATTGTTGACAAATTCGAGCTGCTCCAAAGAAATAATATAATCATTTGCATCATCCATGTTCAATCCGATTCCATAGAGCAAATCGGCAATTTTATTATACTCAAATTTCAAATTTCGCCATTTTACGTACCAGTTATCACCCTGAACATCAAGATTGTTTAAGTTCAGCCCTTCGTATAAATTAATATTGTCATAATTTCCGACACTGACTCCCAGGCTGAATTTTTCATCTGAAATATTGAATGAAGTGTCGAATGCAAAATAGAATTTCGGGAAGAGGACTATATCTTTAAGTGTCAATGTTCCGTAGCTTGCGCCCCGGTGTTCGGCAAATATATTTACCTTTGCATTGATACCCCTGTAAGAGGCATGAGTAGATAAATTGATGAAAGATGCACCATGTCTGAGCGGATTATCTGTCATATAATCGCCTAAGAGTTCCCATCTTTGCTGTAATCCAGGTTCGAATGGTCTCCTTATGCTTAAGGCTTCAGGAAGGTTTACTTGCCCCATGTCATCATTCATATGGGCTATGTGTTTTCCGCTGAGATGAAAATTGAGATTAAGCGAATCATTATTTTGCAGTTCACCGGTGCAGAAAAGTTTTAAAGTAAATAACAGGAAAAGAATAACAAGTATAAATCTTTTAATAACAGTCATATTATAATTCACCATTAGTAAAATAGAATATTGACAAAGAAGAATAAAATAAATAAAAATTGTGGTTAGGTTGAAGAGATAAAAAAAAGGGATTGTTGCCAATCCCTCTTTTTCATTCATCACAAATTGTTATTGCTGACCGCCTGCTGTGCCTCTTAAATCGCAGTTGATTTCAATACAACTGTTGGTTTCTACCCAGGTAATGAATGTTTCTTTTTGAAAATCATCCATAACTGAAATAATATTTTTCAGGAAATTACATAAACAATCTGCCGCAGCTGCCTTGAAAACAGCTTTCTGGTCAGCTATAAGCTGCATTGTTTCAGCTTTCAGATTTTGAAGCAGGGCGTATGCCTGTGCTTGGTCGATTGTCCCGTTTTCCAATTGCTGCTTAATATCATTTCTCTGCTGATTAGCATTTAATATAATAGTTTCTTTTGCATTTTCATAAATTTCTTCTGCCGATTCAACACAATCCTCAAATGCTTCTTTAAATTCATGAACCTGGAATCGCTGAGCATCTGTCAGATTTAACTGGTAGAATATTTCCCCGTAATGACAACCGTCTTCATCGTCCTCGTCTTCTCCTTCGTGGTCATCATCGCCGTCATCATGGTGACCGTCACCGTCATCGCACTGGATTTTTGAAGATTTATCATTTGATTTTGAGTTGTATGGATTTATAATTGAAAACTCTTTTTCGATATTTCCTCCGTTAACTTCATCTCCTGTGATATTATGATATGTATGAATAGTCATATCGGAAAATTCATTATTAACCGAAACTTTTGTCGGTGCATTACTGCCTGTATCGCTGCAGGAACTAATTGCAAATAATGAAATTATGATTAGAGAGAAAAAGATAGCAATAAGTGATTTTTTCATATAAAATCCTTAATAAATTAATAAAATATTTAATTTGTCCTAAAAAACCCATACAATACTATAAAATTTCTAATTAGTTTACAAGTATATTACATATTAGTAAATTAAATAATTGTCATTTCACTAATCACATTAAATACATTAATAACGCAAAAAATATATCAAATGTGTTAGAATTAATAAATTTACAATATAAAATCACTATTTTTGTTAAATGATTAGCTTGATTGTCAATATTTGAAAAGTATGAGAATAATAACAGCAGCAGAAATATTATCACTCGCAGAATTTAAAATCAGACCTATTATTACCAAGCTTCCACCATCAATTGTAGTAAATATTTATTCACCTGCTCGAAAAACATTCGTCAAACTCCTGGCAAGTGAAAGAAGGAGTAAAAGATATATACCACCTGATAGCGAAACGAGAAACTTATGGGGTATAAACTTCCAATCCGGAATTTTTAATGCCGCAGGTATGTTCAAACACGGTGAGGGTTATTATACAATGGCTATGCAGGGAGCCGGAGCTTACCTCGCCGGAACCAGTACAGGAATGTACCGAAGGGGAAATGAAAAACATGGGATTATTCATCCGTTTATACCATATCCCCGTTCAGGTTCAGCATCGAATTGGATGGGGTTGCCTAATTCAGGCAATTCCGAATTAGCAAAAAAACTTTCAAAAATTGAAAAAATCGATGGTTGTCCTATTGGCGTCAGCATCAGTGCTTCTCCCGAATTATCAGAATCGGCGGCTATGAAAGAAGTAGTGGGAGGTTTATTTGAATTTAAAAAAGCAGGTGTTGATTTCATTGAATTAAACGAAAGCTGTCCAAATGTTCCTCATGAAAATAATGGTAAGAATTCTGCATTGGATGAACACCTTTTGAACAGACTTGAATTTATAGGAAAAAATTTCATTGAAAAGTCAGCAGTTAAGGTTCCTGTAATAGTTAAATTATCGAATGATACAGATATAATATTTTTACCAGCATTGCTCGATATTTTGACAGACCTGAAATTCGGTGGAGTAAATTTCGGGAATACTTCGACTGAATATGAACATTATTCAGAATTGATTGTGCCCGAAGAAAAATCAATATTTGATTATTTTACAACTAATTTCGGAGGAGGTTTGAGCGGCAGGCTGCTTAAGCACAGGTCTTATGAACTTGCTTCCTTTGCATCAAAATATATTGAAAATCATCAATCATCAGATGAGTTTTACGTAATCAGGACAGGCGGAATCGAATCGATAGAAGACCTGAGGCAATCAGATGAATCAGGAATAGCACTCAATCAGTGGTTTACCGGTTACTTCGAAAGTTTTGCAAGGCATGGGCACTCATTATATAAGCATCTTTTCTCAAAACACAATTGATACTTTGCAGTAAATTCAAAAGAAATAATATATAATTTAAAATTGTTTGTTTATAGCAATCCTGTTATTATTAAGTTAGCATAGCATAATAATATAAGTTAGAAAAGCTAAATAATTTTCGGTTTTATTTTATTATTAACTTTTGTAAATTTCTTTTATTATATTTGAATTAAGATATTAACTAATAGATTAAGTCAAGGGTTTTTGAGGATAAGAAAATAAAAACGGAGAAGGTATGAGAACATGGAAGCCGATGCAGCGCGATAATTCATCTATACAAACCGTGCTTGACCTTGCATTGTCTTTTGAGCGGAGCAGAGTTCTGCTGACTGCATGTGAACTCGACCTGTTTTCGGTAATAGGAGCAAAAGTTAAACCTGCAGATGAGATTTCTGCTCAACTCGATACTGACGAAAAAGCAACAGCAAGGCTTTTGAATGCTCTAGTGGCTATTGGATTGATAGAAAAAAACGACAATGGCTATCTCAATTCAAAAATTTCTCTTCGATTTTTCGATAAAACAAAACCAGAATATATTGGACTTTTCAAATACCAGAATTACCTGTGGAATCTATGGGGAAACCTTACAAAAACGGTTAAGCAGGGAAAACCACCAGACATAATGGATATTAAAGACATGACGAAGGACCAGATAAGCCCATTTATCGAGGCAATTAACTGGCGCTCTTCAATACTTGCCCATGATGTAATCAGGTTACTGGATTTATCGAAAGTAAATAAACTGCTTGACCTTGCCGGAGGGCTGGGTAATTATACAATAGAATTTCTGAATCTTAAGCCGGAATTGGATGCAAGTCTTTTCGATTATCCGAATATAATACCGTTCACCGAAGAATATTTGAAATCTGAAGGATTTAATAAAAAGATTAATTTGATGAAAGGTGATTTCCGTACCGATAATTTTGGAACCGGTTATGACATGGTATTTATTTCATTTGCAATGCATCATGTTACTCTGTGGGAAAACATCCAATTATGCAACAGGATTTATGACGCATTGAAACCCGGCGGTAAACTGATAATTCACGATTACCTTATAAATGATAACAGGATTTCACCTGAATACAATGCACTCCTTTCAATTGAAATGTTAGTCAGTTCAAACGGGGGAGATGTATATACAGAAACTGATTATTGGATTATGCTAAAAGAATCATGGTTTGAAAATATTCAGCGAATTGATACGGATTTTGGTACAGCACTTATTTCAGCGAGCAGATAATTGATAATACTGATAATTATTTTGAGGTAAATATGCTAAAAATCACATACCTTAGTCATTCATCTTTTTTACTCGATGATGGAACTCATCAGCTTGTAATTGACCCTTTTCTGACCGGTAATCCCAACAGCCCTGTAAAGGTTTCCGACATCAAAGCAAAGTTTACTGTGCTGACACATGCTCACGGAGACCATCTTGGTGACGGCTTAACAATAGAGAAGGGATGCAAAGCTCATAACATGCATATTGGAGGGGGCAGGAATTTCGAGTTCGGAAGATTAAAATTCACGATTGCCCACCATGGCTCTGCTACACAGGATGGAAGGTATATGGGGGCACCTGCCGGTGTTATTATTAAAATGGGAGGAAAAACTGTTTATCATACCGGTGACACAGGATTATTCCTCGATATGAAACTCGTTGGTGAAATTGACAAAATTGATGCTTTATTTGTTCCGATTGGTGATAATTTCACGATGGGAATCGACGATGCGGTTAGAGCTGTTGAATTTGTTAATCCCGAATTGACAGTACCTATGCATTACAACACATTTCCTGTAATCCAGGCAGACCCGGAAGTTTTCAAATCAAAACTCTCGGCTAATGAAAAAGATTGCAGGGTAATGAAATATGGTGAATCAATAACACTATAATAAAACCTTACAATCTCTATTTATAACATCACAACGTGATTCAGAATTGAACCATGAGAAATATTATTTCATCGGATTCAACACATAGCTGCTGAGAAGTGTCCGAATCCAGATTGTATCCGGTGGTGTGACATTTGTATTAATATGAGTGATTTGTTCTGTTTTTATCAGTCCAACTCCCGGACATAAATATATTTCTTCGCTCGGACGTTTTATATAAATATATTTAATACAGTTGAACTTTCCTGCCGGGGTAATGACCGCAGAATTAAGACTTATTGTTTTTATTCCATCTGAATCATTTGGGTGAGTCTCATTTAGATATGTAGGATATTTAAAACCTAACTTCGCTGAATCAACATTTATATTTGTTGAATCTTTAAATTCATATCCCCAAAGTCCATCTTTTCTATTTGTAAAAATCATATTTGGTCTTCTACCAACAGACGTAACAAAATACCAATCTTCACCAGCAATAGTTTTTTTTCCGCTTACATAATGTGTAATAGTATCGTATTGTTTTACTGTGTCTTTATTATATCGGTGATAACTGTAAACAAAATAAGTCCAGGTATTTCCTACTGCAAGGGGCCAAATTTCATTTTTTGAATCATTTGAATCAGTACCGGAATCACCACAGCCGTAAATTAAAAAAATAAGCACAATAGTAAATGTAGTTTTCAATTGCATAACTTTAATCAATTTATATTACTCAATAACAATTTCAATTTGAAAATTAATATGAATTATAATCACGATTTTCATTAGCTAATTACAAATTAACATTATAGTAAGATTTGGCAAAATTAAAAATAATGTTATTCACTTAAGGTATCAATTCAATATCTGGTAATTGAAATCGTCAAACAATTATTTATCTTTTATAAGGAAACATCATGAGGAGATTATACAAACCCATTTTGGTTTTAATCTTTATATTTTCTTTACAAATCAGTTCGGCACAAGGTCCAAAAGGTAAATCCTTCGGATTCGGTATAATGTTTGGTGACCCGACGGGAGCTACACTGAAATTCTGGACAAGCCAGGAAAATGCATTTGTAGTCGATGTCGGCAGTTCATATTTCGGCAGTTTGAGATTCAACGGTGATTATCTCTGGCACTTCGACGCATTCAATTCCCAGATTGTAAAACTTTATGCAGGTCCGGGTGCAGTCGTCGGCATTGGAGAAGGTCATAGTTACTGGTACAAAGAAGACCATGAAAAATTTTATTTTCGTAAAAGGGGTGATGTCGGAATCGGAGCAAGAGGGATGTTCGGAATTAATATAATACCAAGAAGAACCCCGCTTGAAATTTTCCTCGAATTCGGAGTTTTGATTGGAATTGTTCCGGATTTCGGAACCAGTGTCGATGCAGGTGTCGGAATAAGGTTTTATCCGTAAAATTGAAAAAGCCACTACGTAAGTGGCTTTTTTTGTGACCCCAAGCGGATTCGAACCGCTACTGCCAGCGTGAAAGGCTGGTGACCTAACCATTAGTCTATGGGGCCCATTTTTATATTTTTCATTTAAACGGACTACAAAATTAAGAATTTATCATTGGTTCTACAAATTTATTTGAATTTGATGGAATTGTGCCTATGGTAATTAGCTTTCTATTAAAATATATATATTCTGCTTCGTTTTTCAAATTAATTTATGTAATTATTTTGTAAATATCCAGACTTTGCATGTTTGTATGAATGATTTTATTATATCCGCACATAATCTGCAAAAGCACTACCGTACTATAAACGTAAACACCGTAGCTATAAAAAATATAGACATTAGTATTAAAAAAGGTGATTTCACTGCTATCATGGGTCCTTCTGGTTGCGGCAAATCTACATTACTAAATATTTTGGGCCTTCTTGACTCTCCTACACAAGGTACGTATTATTTTCTTGGTAGGGAAGTCTCATCGCTTAAAGAAGCTACCCGTTCGAAAATCAGAAAAGGAAATATCGGATTTATTTTTCAGAATTTCAATCTGATTGAAAGTATGACTGTCTATGAAAACATCGAATTGCCGTTAATTTATCTGAGCCGCAGTTCCTCAGAAAGAAAAAGTAAAATTAACGATATACTCGAATATATGAATATACAAACATTATCAAAAAGATACCCATTCCAGCTTTCAGGCGGTGAACAGCAAAGGGTGTCTCTTTCGAGAGCAATTGTATTTGGACCTAAGCTCATACTGGCAGATGAGCCAACAGGTAATCTTGATAATAAAAATTCAATTAAAATTATGGAATTATTATCTAAAATTAATAATGACGGTAAAACAATTGTACTTGTCACTCACGATGCCCAATGTTCAAAATATTGTAAAAATGTAATTAATATCCTGGATGGAACTGTAGTAAATTAATTTAAAATAGAAATTGTGTTTAAGCATTATTTTAAATCTATAATACGTGAAATTATCAACAGGAAATTCTATTCTTCCATAATCCTGATTGGATTCACTCTTGGTATTTCTCTCTGGATACTTATTATGCTATGGATTGATTATGAAGAAAAATCATTCGGATTAAAAAACAATTCACTAATGTTATACAGAGTCAGCAATCTTGTAACCGAATCGAGTGAAGTTTGGCTGGATTCTAATCATGTTTACCATTACAGACTCTTTCCGGAAACACCTTTCCCTTTGGCGCCTTCTCTAAAAAGTATGACTCCTTCGATTGTATCTATAGCTCGTTTCGGATATTTTAATGATACGATTGTTAGTAGTGGAGCTAAAAGTTTTACAGAAAAAAGATTCGCATTTGCGGATAAGGAATTTTTCAATTTTTTTAAGTTTCCTTTGATTAGTGGAAGTATTTCTGATTTTTCTAAAGACAGCAATGTTGTAATTATAAACAAAAAGACTGCCGATAAGTATTTTGACGGAGAAATTCCTGTTGGCAAAAAACTTTTTATAAATAATAAATATCAACTGAAAATCATTGCAGTAATAAAGAATATTTCTTCTTATAACAAGCTTCAATTCGATGCTATAGCACCT
Organism: Ignavibacteriota bacterium; assembly: GCA_016219595.1. GTDB lineage: Bacteria > Bacteroidota > Ignavibacteria > Kapaibacteriales > UBA2268 > XYC2-FULL-35-21. The sequence continues at coordinate 73,697 of JACRLY010000002.1, forward strand.
ATATCATTAATTAAAGATAAAAAAATAATAGATAACTGGATTTATGAAAATGTAAACACATATTTTTTTGTAAAGAGAAAAACAGACATAACTAAGATTATTCGTAACATAAATATGATTATGTATGACGAAAATTCTGTATATAGAGGAAATTACCTTGTTGAAATGATACCACGTCATCACAGTTATTCTGATATAAGGGCAGATGCAGGAATAAGCGGAGATATTCAGTTTATATACATATTTTCTGCAATTGCCATATTTATTATTTTTATTGCTTGTATAAATTACTTTAATATTTCTGTCAGTCAGTTTGCAAACAGGTCAAAAGAAATTGCAATAAGAAAGACATTTGGGTCAAGTAAAAAGCAGATAGTCATTCAATATCTGATTGAAGGTCAGCTACTCTCATTTCTTTCACTTGCACTTGCAATAATACTTGTTAGTATATTAATCCCCAGGTTTAATTTAATTACTTCAGCCGATATTCAAATCGGTTTTTGGAATAATGACTTACTCTTAATAAAATGCCTGATAATTACATTTCTGATTGGATTGATTTCAGCAAGTTACCCTGCTTTTTATTTTTCATCGGTAAATCCTTCCAGGATATTCTCAAGCCTCATTAGTTCCGGTGCAAAAGGCAGGGTATTCCGGTGGGTAATATCTTATATTCAATTTACAGTATCAGTAGCTTTAATTGTATCATCATTCAAGGTTGAAAGACAATTGGATTACCTGCGAAATACTAAAATGGGTTATGATGAAGATTATACTATTCAGGTACCATATACTCAGAGTATAAAAAATAAATTTGATATATTTAAAAAAGATATGAAAGAGAATCCTGATATTTTAGACATTAAAATTTCAAATATCTCCGGCATTAATTCAAATAGCACTGAATCGAGTTTTTTATATATTAAAATATTCCCCCGGCATATTGCAGATAATATAAAATTTATAGGAAAAATATGGGAGAAATATGAGCATGATAATTTATTTGAGTATCAGATAACTGATTCGGATATGAGAAAGGAATTTCGTTCCGAAACAATTATGATCGAGATTTTCAGATATTTTACGTTCACTTCATTCGTAATAACATTGCTTGGATTTTTCTGCATATCCAGTTTTATGACTGAACAAAGAAAAACAGAAATTGCAATCAGGAAAACATTCGGCGCCACATCATTGAATAATTATTTTTTATTAATTAAAGAATATTTATTAATCGCCTTTGCAGCAATTATAACTGCTCATTTTGCAGTTACATCGACAGCAAGTGTGTGGGTGCAGAGATTTACTTATAAGATTGGTGATTTCCAATTAAATGAATATTTAGTCCCTACTGTGATTTCAATTCTGCTATTGATTCTAACTGTTAGTTTCCATTCGGTAAAAGCCTCACGTAAAGAACCGGCAACAGTTTTGAAAAGAGAGTGAATTAAAATAATAAGGCAGAAATTTAAATAAAATACCATTCTTTTCTATTCGTTGCAAACATGTGAACCAATCGCAACTTTCATTTCTGAATTAATTTCCAATAGGAATCCTTTCGAATGATTTTGCCATTCCTAAACTCCCAAAGATCACAACCCCGTACTTTCACACTAACACCTGCAGTTGTTGTCCCGGTGAGAGTCCATTCTGACACTCCCATATTGTCTGCTACCCAATGACGGTCATCGCCGTAATGAACATCAGGAATACCTTTGAAACGACCGGCAAGTGCCTCACGTACCTGTGCTTTTCCGATGAAGCGTTGTCCCCAGGGTTCAGAAACCTTTGGCATATCAAAGGAGCAGTCCTCGGCAAAGTATTTCATTATTGCATCAAGATCGTGACGATTGAATGCTTCGAGGATTTGCTTTAAAGTATCTACTGTTACTGTCATTTGTTTTAAGTTATTTTGAGTTTGCAATGTCTTGTTAGTTTTATTGCTATTACAACCAAAAAGAGCTAACAGTCCAATTAATAATCCCAAGATTAAATTTAGTTTTTTCATTGTGTATTGTGTTAGCATTTTATCCATGGCATAGAGCATAACCAAGTAATTTATTAGTCACTAATTAAATTACTCCGGATATAAAAAAGTAATTTAAATGCACAGAATTTTCACCCAGTACGAAACAATTCATTTCTTATATCCCTGTTATGCATTCGGTCTACTTTCCCAAGAAGTAATGCCATACATTATTTTTCGCCATAAATAACAAGTGCACTCGATTCAATATTGACATTACCATCAGGATATTTTTGTTTCACTGCCTGAAAAACTTCCTGTCTTATTTTTTCCCTTGTTTCATCATCAGCTTTATCAAGAGCATCTACAACAGGAGCAGCAACTTCTGTTATAAAATTCCAATAAACATCAGTTGTTTTGCAATTAAGTTTGCCTGGAATTTCTTTATGAGAAACATTTTTTAATCCTGCTTGTTTGAATAATTGAGATAAAACATCATCCTTGGCACAACGAAAAATACCCGGAGCATCAGGAGGAGGTGAAGGCAAGTCCATATTCTTTTTAATTGTTCCCATGGTAGCCGTAACCCAGAAATTTTTTTCAGGCGCATCCCAAACTGCTGAAGCTATTCTGCTTCCGGGTTTCAGAACACGCACCATTTCCTTAACTGCTAATGTCATATCCGGGAAAAACATAAAACCGAAACGACAGCTAATGGAATCAAATGTGTTGTCGGGAAACGGAAGTTCGCAAACATCACATGTATGAGTCTCGAAATTTTTAATTCCTCTTTTTGCAGCATTTTCGCGTGCTATTTCGAGCATGTCTTCTGCTAAATCGGAAATAATAACTTTTCCTCCAGATAGCATTGATGCAATCGTTAATCCGGGTTCACCTGTCCCTGAAGCAATATCAAGAACCATGTGGCCATTCCTTGGCTCGAGCAAACGTATGATTTCATCACCCACAGGTTTCATAAATTCCATTGCAAGGTCATCCCATTTTTTCCAGCCGGATGAAAATTTGTTCCAGGTCTCTTTTTGCTGTTCTCGAATTTGTTCAAATTTCTGTTCCATAATTCTTATTTTATTAATAGTTTGATGTTGGAAATAATATCTAATTTATACAATCAGCATAGTATAATCTAATTATATTTTTAGTTTTGCCTAAATTTAATTATATTTTTCATATTAACAAAAAAATATATTATATTCTTTCCCGATGATATTTCATTCCCTTAAGTATCTTTTATTTAATATTAGTTATTTTTGCTATTGGTTTTTATAGTTTAAAAAAAAGTAAAAATTGTCAATGAGAATAGATCCGGCTCAGGAAATAGAATTATCGACAGACAGACTCGTGCTTAAAGTCCTGAATCCTGTTTTCATTTCAATGATAACAGAATATTACAGAAGGAATAAAAAATTCTTTGAAAAATATTTACCTTTTTACGATAATAATGTATTAACCGACGAATACCAGACAATAAGGATTTGGACAGAATTCGATTTGATGGTCGATGACAGCGCCATTAGGTTCTATCTTTTTAACAAAGATGATTTCCACTACAAAAACATAATCGGCGATATTTCAGTTTATAATATAATCAGGGGAGCTGCTGAATCATGCTGTATCGGATTCAAAATAGATGAAATGAATTCAGGTAAAGGGTACATGGCAGAAGCACTGAAGAAAGTTAGTGACTATGTATTCAACGAACTTGAACTGTCGAGAATAGAAGTAAATGTTATGAAAACAAATCTGGCATCAATCAATCTGATAGAAAAAATTGGTTTCAGGCAGGAAGGTATAGCATTCAGTTACTTAGAAATCGGCGGCAAAAGAGAAGACCATTTTAGATACTCACTCATAAAAAATAAATAATTATGGAAGAAACTCAAAGTAATACATTGGTTATTGGAATAACCGGCGGGATTGGCTGCGGCAAAACCACTGTCTCACAGTTCATTTCAGAGTTGGGTTATATCGTGATTTCGACAGATGAGAAAGCAAAATTTTTAATGGTTAGTGATGAAAATATTAAGAATAAAATCATTCAATCATTCGGTATTGAATCATATAATTCAGATGGCACTTTAAATTCCCGATACATTTCTAATTTAGTATTTGGAAAGACTGATGAGCATACAAAGAGGCTTGCATTACTCAATTCAATTGTCCATCCTCCAGTAATTGATTACATGATTGAAGAAGTTCAAAAGTATGAAGAAAAAGGTGAGCCTCTCATCTTTATAGAGAGTGCATTAATATATGAAGCCGCACTCGAAGAAGGGTTTGATTATATCATAGTAGTTGATTCAACTGAGGAAAACGCAATTCAGAGAATAATCCATCGCACAGGAATGACAGAAGAACTTGTCCGTTTACGCATGAAACAGCAAATCTCACAGCAGGAGAAGAAAAGCCACGCAGATTTTGTAATTGAAAATAATGGAACAATTGAAGAACTGAAAAAATCAGTTATAACACTGATGAATATTGTGAAGAATTTGAAACCAACAACAATTGTGGAATGATTGATTTAGTAATCACGGCAAAAACCACACCTTTATAATTAATCCTCCTTCTGTCTCATATATAGCCACTGCATTAATGTTTTCACGTCCGGGAACACCAGTTATGAACTCACGGTCTATGACATAATTACCTTTCACTATACGGTTGAGAAGTTTGCAGTGCAGACTCGGAGCTTTGTCGAAAAATGCTGAATATACCTTCCTCATCTCCTCTTTGCCTTTGTATCTGAATGTATCGGGGAAAAGAAACACTTCAACACTATCTGTATATGCCGAGAGAAATGCTCCAATATCCCTGGCATTGTAGGCATTCAACTGCACCTGTGCTATATCTTCCGGCTTCTTAGGAAGGACACTGTCAGGTACAAATATTTTTCCATTTTTTATGACGACAGATATATCGCTTGTGTTCTGAATGTCATCCAGCGGATTTGAATTGAGTATTACCAGGTCAGCAAGTTTGCCTTTTTCGATTGAGCCAAGTTCCTTTTCTCTTCTGAGCATTTTCGCTGCATTGAAAGTGGCATCAACTAATAATTCGTGATTACTCAATCCCGCTTTGGTCATATAATCAAACTCGTGAAAAATCGAAGGTCCGTGAAGAACACCAATGTTTCCTGCATCAGTACCGACTGCAATCGTAATTCCTGCTTCCTTCATTTTCTTTAAATTTCTCAGCCAGACAGAATCAATTCCGATAGACCTCTTATCAACAAGCAGTTTCTTTTGCCTTTCGCCAAGTTCATCGAATGATAATTCGTACATATCGAAAAATGAGCTGATGATTTTCGGATTGCCAAGCCAGTACTCGGATGTCAAAAGTTTCATCTGTTTTGTGAAAACAGATTCATAGGATTTAAACACCCACAAAGTAGGAATGATTACAACATTATTCTTCTTTGCAAGAGCAATAAATTCATCATCAATATCTTTGTCCCTGACCATGTGGACAAGCACATCTGCACCTGCCTGCATGGCTTTCTTAGCAGTTTCGAGTTCGGTCGCATGCACATACAGCGGCAATCCTTTTTTGTGCGATTCATCGGCAACTGCTTTGACAATCGGGAAAAAATCATTTTCGGAAGACCAACCGTCTCTTCCCACTATATACCAGATTTTCATGAAGTCCGGTTGTTTGTCCATTATTTTTTTAGTAAGCTTCAGTGCCTCATCTTTTGTTGTTACTTTTATAATCGCCAGGTCATCAGTTTTCAATTTTTCAGGCTCATAAGAAGAGATAAGAGGACCAGTAATAAACACTCTCGGTGCAATATCGGCAGTCTTTGAATAATCCCTAATAGCGAAATTCCAGAAGGGTCCACCGAGGTCAACGACAGACGTAATGCCGCACCTTATGTACCTTTTAAATACATCATCAATATTATTGCGAATCCAATCCAACTCACTCGGATAGGACAGGCGATTCCTCAGGTCAATTGCATCAGGTCTTGTGTAGAGTCCGCCTGACTGGAAAAAGTGAATGTGACTGTCAATCAATCCCGGAATAATAAACTTACCACCTGCTTCAATTATCTCTGAATTCTGCGGAATTTGAGCCTTAATATTTTTCCCGACTTCGACAATGATATTATCCTTGATGATAATAACAGCATCTTCAATCACACCCGTTCCGTTAGTGTTGATGACAGTTCCGCCGGTAATTACTTTGTATTCCTGTGAATGAAGGATGAATGGAATTGATAATAATATTATTATTATTAACAAAATGTAAATTATTTTTTTCATAATAACTATAAAAATTTTTCTTTTGCAGAATTTATCCCGTTAGGGATTAAAAATTAGTAGATATCTTTTAATATTCTAAACCCGAGAGTTGAAGAGGAAGAAGAATTAATTCTTAAATTGCAATTTGTCTGACATATTTTGTAATTTTATTAAGATTCCTTAATAAGACAGGTTTACCGGCATCCTGGTTAATCTTTTCTTTAAGGTTTTCCAAAAATATTTCAAGTCTTACCTTTTCTCTTGCCAATGCATAATGTGCAGCAAACTCAGGGTCTTTCAACTGTTCATCTAAATATTCTCTATAATGATTATTTCCACTCATAATTTTTTTCTTGAAAAATATATAATCCTGTATTTTATTGCTTTTTCAATCTCAACGTTTGGGGTTTTTTCGGTTTTCTTAATAAAACCATGTGTAAATATAATTTTCTTTCCGATAAAATAAAAATAAAGTAAACGGGAAATTCTGGTTTCAAATCTTATTCTTAGCTCAAAAATCCCATTTTTCAAGTGTTTTGACATTGCATGCGGTAATTCCTGATTATTAGATTTTAATAAACGAAATTCTTCGATTAAAGCCAAAACATAAGCTTTTTCTTTCTTAGACAAAGTATCAAGGAATTTATTGAAAGGGATATTCCCGCTTTCAAGTTCAACAAAATTAATTTCGTATTCTTCCATTTATTTTTGTTTAATCGCTACACTATAATTAATTATTCTTCTTCTCAATACCTATTTTCTATTTGCTTATTACTATCTTCTATCTTCAATTTCCTGCTTCCTCTTTCCTAATTCAATAATCTTTCATTCGATGAATCTATTTCAGCACGAATCGGTGATTCACTAAAATCATTTATTATTCTTTTTATATCCATCAAAAGGTAAAAATCCATCAACATTTAAAAGCAAGCGGATAATTTCTGTATATTCTAATATTTGTTCTTTTTTATTAATTGAATAATATTTACGCTCTTTTTTTTCATTATAGTATTCAATACCAATATTTAAGGAATCTGATTTATCTCCTTCAATTTTAATTATTCTATCTAGTTCTTGTTGATGCTTTAAATATTTCTCATGAGATATAACTATATAATTTCCAAAATCCAAGAATTGCTTAGGTTTTTCAGGATAGACATTACTATCTAATAAAACTGTTATATCTTTTTCATTAATTCGGGATTCAGTATCATTATAGTAGCGACCAAAATAAATACTTGTTACACCAATATTATCCATTCCTACTTCAAATTGAGAACAGCTAATAGTAAATAAAACAATAACCAATATCAAAATGTAATATTTCATTTTTACTTTTCAAGAAAATCCTTGTATTCCAATTGACACCTTCAAAAACTTCCTCTTTACTACTTTCAATAATCTTTCGTTTGATAAATCTATTTCTGCACGGAAATCATTTACTTTTTTACCTGTTTTACTTTAAATTCTACCCAACTATCCATTGGGACTTCCCAGTCCTCAAAAGCCTCTATTATTTAGCAAAAAAAAATATAAATTTAATGAAATATAAATTCCCCTTGAATATTTCCTCCTGGGAAATCAATCCTTGTAACCCTCTTTGTTGAATCGAAACTAATTTGACCAGAACCTTTGCTATCATCATTTAAATCGTAATGATAATTATAAATATTTACATTTGTTATTTGATCAGGCTTTCCCATAATTTTAATAACTTCGTCCTTTGTCATTCCGATTTTAACATTATAGGAGTGTTCCAAATTTTCTTTTGCTTTAATAGCCTTTGGACTGAAATGTCCATAATAATTAATTATTAGTACAAGAACAAGAAAAGGAATTACAAATAAACCAATAACAATTTTTGTTGTTTTTTTCATGATTGTCCTTTCAAATTAAATTGTCACCTTCAAAAACTTCCTCTTGCCTACTTTCAAAAGTCTTTCTCTCGATAAATCTATTTCTGCACGGAAATCGCTCACCTTCTCGCCGTCAATCATTACTCCGCCCTGCACTATGAGACGCTTTGCTTCTTTTTTCGAGGGAACAAGGTTTGTCAGCACAAGCACATCCATCAAAGGCTGAATGGCAGTCGGTAAATCTAATTTCATTTCTTCGATTTCATCGGGAATGTCTTTGTTTTTGAAAATCTTGTCAAACTCTGCGAGTGCATTTTCTCCTGCTTCACCACCGTAATAAATTGCTACGATTGCTTTTGCAGTTCTGACTTTTGCATCACGGGGATTGAATGAATCCGACTTGAGCTGTTCTTCCATTTCCTTTATATCTTTTTCCGATGCCCTCGCACCATAGCGGAAGTAACGGACTATCAGGTTATCGGGAATTGACATCACTTTTCCGAATATATCACGCGGCGTATCATTGAATGCAATGTAATTATTGTATGACTTGCTCATCTTCTCCACCCCGTCAGTCCCCTCCAGCAGAGGCATCGTGAGGATTACCTGCGGGGGCATATTATATGCTTTCTGAATTTCCCTTCCGACAAGCAGGTTGAATTTCTGGTCTGTGCCTCCGAGTTCCACATCCGAATGAATCGCCGCAGAATCCATCGCCTGAGCCAAAGGATAGAGCAGTTCATGAATACTGATTGGCTGTCCCGATTTATACCTGTTGCTGAAATCATCCCGTTCAAGAATCTGTGCCACTGTATATTTTGCAGTAAGTTCAATCACATCACGGAATGACATTTTACCCAGCCATTCGGAATTGTACCTGACTTCAAGCTCATCCTTCGCAAGTACCATAATAGCCTGCTCTAGGTAGGACTGCCCGTTGATTCTCGTTTCTTCCAGAGTGAGATGAGGCCTCGTTACATTTTTTCCTGTCGGGTCGCCAATCATTCCTGTGAAATCACCGATAATGAGCAATGCATGATGCCCCAAATCCTGGAACTGCCTCATCTTGTGTAGTACGACAGCATGACCAATGTGCAAATCAGGTCTGCTCGGGTCGCATCCCAGCTTGATTATAAGCGGTTTATTTTTTTTAATTGAAATTTCAATTTTTTTAACAAGCTCATCTTCGGGAATAATTTCAACCGCCCCGGAGCGAATCAAATCCATCTGCTCATTCAGAGTAGGAAACATTTGCATCCTTATAATTTATGTAATGAAATATATTAGATATATAAATTTAAGAAAAATTTTGTTAAATGTTCAATCACTACGGGATTGTTGTGTCGGTGTGGGCAACCTTATTGTTACTAATGTTCAATCGCTATGCGATTTTTATCGGATATATTAATTGAAATGAAACAACTTCCTAGAAGTTGAAAGTTCAATCACCTCCCCTCAAATCCCCTCCTTAATTAAGGAGGGGAAGAAAAGGGGAGGTTTATTAATTTTACACTCTGAATTTTTGTCTTATTTCTCGCTCGGAATCTCTTTCTTTAACTGCTTCCCTCTTGTCATATTTTCTTTTCGCTTTTACAACTCCAAGTTCAATCTTTAAGAATGGTCCCCAAAAATAAATACCGAGTGGAATAAGTGTGAATCCTTTTTCCTGAATCGCAGTTTTCAGTTTGACTAATTCCCTGTGTTTGAGCAGCAGCTTGCGTGGACGCTTTGGTTCGTGATTAGCAATATTACCGAAATCGTAGGGGCTGATATGAAAATTCAGAAGATACAATTCAAGACTGTCAACGCTTTTGAATGAAGCATACGCCTCCTGAAGACTGATTTTACCCTGACGGATAGACTTCACCTCTGTCCCCTGCAATGCAATACCTGCCTCAAAAGTCTGAATCACTTCAAAGTCATGGTAAGCCTTGCGGTTCTTGGCTACAATCTTTTTTGACCTCTCTCTTGTTCCTTCCGTTTTCACTTTTTTATAAATGTATATTTATCAATCTGCTAAATTAGGAATTGATTTACGAAATATGTGAAGATTTATTACAAGTATATTCTAATTCGTTATTATCTGTGAAACTCTGAGCAAAACTCGGTGTTACTCAGTGATAGAAATTAATCTGAATTTGTTACACAGAGTTGCTCTGAGTACTTCACAGAGTTTCACTGAGTGATAATAAAATAAAGTTTTTTAAAACAATTTTTCAGTCAAATAATCATTAATAAAGTTTTAAATTTGAATTTTGAAATATTTGATAAAGACAATGCAGATTAATTTATATAATTCATTAACAAAAACAATAGAACCTTTCAAGCCGCTTGAGGGAAACACAGTCAGGATGTATTCCTGCGGTCCCACAGTTTACAATTATGCGCATATAGGTAATATGAGAGCTTTCCTTTTTGCAGATTTGCTTCAGCGTGTCCTGAAAACCATAGGCGGAAATGAAATAAAATGGGTGATGAACATTACTAATATTGATGATAAAACAATTCGCGACAGTGCTCCTGGCAGTTCGGCATGGAATCCTGAAATGGGACTTCAATCAGACAATTTGATGGAAAATCTTTTAAAATTCACTCAATACTTTGAAAATAGTTTCCTCGATGATATATCAAAGCTTGGAATCAGACTTGACCATTTTACAGCTATGCCTAAAGCAACAGAATTCATTCCTCAAATGCAGGAGCTTATTCGTAAGATAATTGAAAATGGTTTTGCATATATTTCTGAAGGGTCAGTTTATTTCAACGTAAGCGAGTGGAGAAAGAAAGATACTTACGGTAAACTCTATAAAATTGATTTCGAAAACTTCCGGGCAGGTGTGCGAATTGATTCTGACCAGTATGAAAGGGAAGATGCCAACGACTTCGTTCTCTGGAAGTATAAAAAAGCCGGTGAGCCATTCTGGGAGTTTGAAATCGACGGAGTAATATGTGACGGTCGCCCCGGCTGGCATATAGAATGTTCGGCGATGGAAAAAGAATTACTGGGACTGCCTTTCGATATACACACCGGCGGAGTGGATTTGAAATTTCCGCATCATGAAGATGAAATAGCTCAGAGTAAAGCTGGATATGGAGTCGAACCTACAGCATTCTGGTGCCATAATGAGTTCTTGGAAGTCGAAGGACAGAAGATGAGCAAATCCCTGGGAAATTATTTCACATTGCGGGATTTGATGAATCAAGGAATTGACCCTCTCGACATCAGGTTTGCAATGCTTTCTGCTCATTATGGTTCGACATATAATTTTACATTTGAAGGAATTAAATCGGCGAGAAAAGCAAGGTTCCGTATTCAGGATTATATTTATGACTTGCATAATCCAAGTAAAGGGGATATAAAAACAAATATAATAGATAATAGTACAGAAATTTTAAAAAATGAAAACTCCAATCTTAAAAAATCAATTAAAGATAGTAATGATAATCAGGTTAAATTTGGGAATAGAAATCATTCAAACGTTAACGGTGATCTTGATATTGGAGATATTGGTATTGTTGGAAACCAATTTATTGATAAATTGAAGAGCGATACTTACACAAGTCTTGCAACAGATATCCACACTCCAAAAGCTCTTGCAAATGTTTTTTCATTTATCAATACTTATCCAACTTATATAATAAATATTGAAGCAAGAAAATCAGCAATAGAATTTTTTAAAGAACTTAACAATATTTTCGATGTGTGGAAAATCGAACCGAGACCTGTTGAGGAAGTAAATATACCAACTGAAGTAACAGATTTGGCAGAGCAAAGACTTCAGGCCAAGAAATCAAAGAATTTTGCAGAGGCAGACAACTTAAGACAAAGAATAATCGAAGCAGGTTATTCGATTAAGGATACAAAAGATGGATATACGATAGAGAAGTTATAGAATGATAAGTACCAAAAATGAAAAAAACCAAAATAGGTATAATCGGTTACGGTAAACTCGGTTCTAATCTCCTTGGACCGATTATCGAGAAACATGAACTTCTATGGGTGCATCCCAAAAAGAGTAAGTCTGAAGTATCAGAAAAACAATTTGGACTTTTAGCTTCAATTTCGATACCAGAACTTATAATCATCTCAGTAAATGATTCTGAAATTGAATCTGCGGCTAAAACATTATCAAAAATTCTCGGCAATGATTTAAAAAATGTTTGGGTAGTGCATTGCTCAGGAGTACTGCCTGTCTCTATTTTATCTTCTTGCGAAAAAAAAGGAGCAAAAACCGCCTGTATTCATCCATACCAAACCTTTTATTATAAAGATGATTCTGCCTTGAAGGGTATTGGCTGGACGATTGAAACAAAAAATAATCCCTCATTTCTTCAATCTTTTATTAAATCTCTTGGAGGTAATCCTTATGTTATCACTGGAATTAGTAAGAATAAAAAAGTATTTCATCACCTATCTGCAGTGTTTGCATCCAATTTCCTAATTACAGTTCTTTCGGGAGCAGGTTCACTCGAAGAGTCAGCTGGCATGAAATGGGGTAATTTTATTCCACCGATAGTCGAAACAACAAAGAATAATGTATACGAATCTTTGAAAAATTCCGGGGAAATCCCATTGACAGGACCAATTGCCAGGGCGGATTCCGAAACAGTTAAATTGCACCTTAAATCGCTAAAAAACAATAAATATCTTCTCAATACATATATATATCTAAGCTTAGCTACACTTGAAACCGCAAAAGCATACAAAATAATAAGCAAACAAAAGTTTGCAGAAATCAAAGAAATTTTGTTAGTTTCGCTTAAGGATTAATCATAGGGTTAAATATTGATATTTCATTAGTGAAGACAGAAGATTCTTTTCTTAATAATTAAAAAAGAAAATTTATAATAAGTATATATTTTTATATTAAAATATTTTGAATTATTTACTATTAATCGGAGGTCTCATGAAACGTTTTCCTTTACTACTTACAATCATACTTGCATTTATCCTCTATAGCTGCGGTGAAAAAGCCAATGAAATGAAAGAGGCTTTCAAATCGATGGAAAAAATCGCCGAAGCAGGTAAAAACATCGAGCAGGAATCCAAACTTGCAGAATCCCGCAGGCAGGAAAGAGTAAGCAGGGGTGATACGATTGCCATGCCTTACCAGGAACTTCAGAAATTGCTCCCTGCCTCTTTAAGCGGATATACTGCACAGGAACCCGAAGGCACTTCTTTCAATATGCCCCCGATGTCATATTCACAGGCAAAAAGAGAATATACTGCACAAGCTTCAGACGGCAGTCAGAGTTATGTTAGAATCGAACTACTCGATTACAACCAGGCTCATGACATGTATATAGGATTGACCGCTTTGTGGCAGATGGGATTTGCCAGCGAAACCAAGGATAAAATCGAAAGAACATTCAGCACAGGGTATGACAACGTTGCTGGTTTCGAATCATTCTATAAGAACGACAAAAGAGCACAGGTAAGCTATGGAATAGCATGGAGATTTTTCCTTACTATCGAAGCAAACAACCAGAGCAGCTCCGATTTCGTGAAAAGCGTAGCTAACTCAATCGATATAAAGAAACTATCAGGTATGTAATTATTTATTAACTAAATTAAGGGACTCAATATGGCAGATGAAGTAACCACAACAGCCCAGGGTTTCGACCCTCAGGACATCGAGCAGAACAAGACGATGGCAATACTTGGATATATTATCTGGCTTGTGCCGCTAATTGCAGCTAATCAGTCTAAGTTTGCACGTTATCATACGAATCAGGGTATTATTCTTACAATTTGCATTGTAGCTTATTGGATTTTAATATCAATTATAACAGCTATTTTACCCTTTACATTATGGTTGACAATAGGAATCGTATTCTCGTTAATCGGGATAGCAATTTGGATTTTCGCTTTAGTTTGCATTATCATGGGCATCATTACTGCTTCTAAGGGTGAAGCTAAACCTCTGCCGGTCATTGGCAATCTATTTACGATATTGAAATAATTTATTATCACACCACATTCCCCTCCTTATTTGAGGAGGGGATGTCCGGTTTTACCTTTCCCGAAAAATTCCCTCCTAAATAAAAAATCCTCAATACTAATTTTAGTAATAAGAAATAATTATATAAGTAACTGATTCAATTGCCTGAATCATTAAAATGAATTGAAACTGATAACACTACAATTTATAAATTTTCATATTTATTTATTTAATATGTTGCATTTTTAATACTTACCGATTATATTTACATGGAGCCTATACTTGATTACTGATTTATTAATGGATGATTGCTATGGGAAATACTATCCCATATTGAAAAGTATATTATCAAGACTGATTTAACAGTTTTTGGTAATTGTATTTCAAAAATCATTATATTTTTATTTATGAATGTAGCAATACAAAATTTATATGGAAAAATATTTGACTTTCAATCAAAATCAGATTGAAATAATGTTATTTAATAAATAATATTAATGATGAAATTAGAATTTTAAAATATTTTTTTTTTAAAGGTGTATGATGAATGCATTTCTAAAAATTGACCTGTCACGTAAAAAACATATATTTATTCTTTGTTTTATTATTGGTTTAATATTTATTTTCAGCGGGTACTTTTATTACAGGTATGAAGAAAATCATATAAATAATGAAATTTACCTCAGGTTGAAAGCTATAGCCGACCTCAAGACAAACCAGATTTTTCAGTGGCGAAAAGAAAGGATTGAAGATGCTTCTGTATTCACCAAATCACCTTTGACAATAAAAGCAATACAGGAATGTATAAATGAACCTGAAAATATTTCCATAAGAAAAGATATTCTAAGAAGGCTGAAACTATTCATAGAAAATTACAGCTATGAAAATATTTTCATTACTAATCCTGATGGCAAACTATTTATACAAACAAGTAAAGATTTCAAAATTGATAAAATTACAACTGATAACATCCTGAAATCAGTAAAGAAAAAGCAAATATTATTTTCTGATTTTTATTACTGCAATACACATAATCAAATTCATCTTGATTTGTCTGCACCAATTATTAACTCACAAAATGTTATAATTGCAGTCATTTTGCTAAGGGTCAATCCGAATAATTATTTATATCCGCTTATCCAGTCATGGCCTATCCCGAGCAAATCTTCCGAGACACTTATTATCCGCAAGGAAGGAAATTACGCATTATTCCTTAACGAGCTAAGGCATAAAAAAAATACAGCAATGAAATTTATGATTCCATTGTCAGATACCGAAATAACAGCAGTTAAAGCTCTATTAGGCCATAATGGAATATTAGAAGGAACTGATTACCGTGGAGTAAAAGTATTGTCTTATGTCGATAGTATCCCAGGGTCAAATTGGTTTATTATATCAAAAGAAGATAAATCAGAAATTTTTGAAGATTTATATTATACACAAGCATCAATAATTGGTTTTACATTATTTCTCATATTATTTACCGGAATAGGATTTTCTTTCATATACAAAAGCCGCCAGAAAAATTTGTATAAGAATTTATATAACAAAGAAAAAGAATTATGGGAATCGCAGGAAGAATTTAAAACTACATTGTATAGCATTGGCGATGCTGTGATAACGACAGACATTAAAGGAATTGTCAAGAGAATTAACCCTGTTGCAGAAAAATTGACCGGTTGGACCGAAGCCGAAGCCGCCGGAAGGAAATTAGAAGAAGTTTTCAAAATAATTAATGAAGATACAAAATCGAAGGTTGAAAATCCTGTCGAACAAATTCTCAGGGATGGATTAATTGTCGGTCTGGCTAATCATACAATCCTGGTTTCAAGGGATGGCATGGAATTCCCAATTGCTGACAGCGGAGCCCCGATTATAAACGAAAATGGAATAATAGTGGGAGTTGTGCTGGTTTTCAGGGACCAGACCGAAGAAAGAATTGCTCAATATTCTCTGATAGAAAGTATGGAGCGATATTATAATACACTTGAAAGCATGCTCGAAGGCTGCCAGATAATAAATCGTGATTGGCGTTATACTTATGTAAATAATGCTGCTTTGAGACAAGGAAGGAAAACAAAAAAAGAATTACTTGGTAAAACAATGATGGAATCATACCCGGGAATTGATAATACAGAATTGTTTTCTGTTCTGAAAAGGTGTATGAACGAACGTATATCGGCTACAATAGAAAATGAATTTACATTTCAGGATGGTTCTACCGGTTGGTTCGACCTTAGTATCCAGCCTATTCCTGAAGGAATATTCATACTGTCTGGTGATATAACAGAAAGAAAAAGGTTCGAAGAAGCACTTCGTCAAAGCCAGGTAACATATTCTTCACTATTCGAAAACAGTTATGATGCAATTCTTTTGACTATTCCGGACGGTAAAATTTTATCAGCTAATAAAGCAGCTTGTGAAATGTTTAAAAGAACAGAAAAAGAAATTTGTGAAATCGGGAGAACAGGTCTAATTGATATTAGTGACACAAGGATTCATGCATTACTTGAAGAAAGAAGAAGAAAAAGGTTAGCTAGCGGTGAAATAACTTTTGTAAGAGCCGATGGTTCTAAATTTGAAGGAGAGGTTACTTCTAAAGTTTTTTCAGATTCGGATGGAAACGACAGAACCTGCATGATAATCAGGGACATTACCGAAAGGAAGAAAACAGAGTTTGCATTGTTAAATAAAGAAAAAATTCTGAGAAGCAACCTTGCATACCAGGAAAGTTTGCTGGCTTCGCTTTCATCAATTTCATTTATTACGACTGACTTTGGCACCTTAGTTACTTCATTTAGTGTCGGTGCAGAAAAGATTTTTGGATACACAGCAGAAGAGATGATTGGTCAGCCTGTGGCAAAATTGCATATCCCGGAAGATGTAGCAAAATTCCCTGAAATTATACAATCTCAACTTGAGTCAAAAATCGGATATGAAGGGGAAATGACACTTGTCAGAAAAGACGGTACACGTTTCCCGGCACAATTCATCACATCACCGATAAAAAATGAATCAGGAGAAGTGATTGCATTTCTTGGGGTCTCCCAGGATATAACAGAACGTAAAAAATCAGAAGAGGCATTACGCGAAAGTGAAAAAAGATTCAGGCTTTATTATGAACAATCTCCTATTGGTTATCAATCATTAGACATCGACGGAAGGATAAATGTTGTTAACCAAAAATGGATAGAAATACTCGGGTATTCACTCGATGAAGTGATCGGTAAATGGTTTGGCGATTTTCTTGTAGAAGAACAAAAATCTTTATTCAGAGAGCGATTTCCGAAATTCAAACAAGCAGGCTCAACAAGTGGTGTTGAATTTAATATGGTTTGCAAAAACGGCCAGATAAAATCAGTGTCCTTCGAAGGAAGAATTGGAACAAATCCAGATGGCAGCTTTAAACAAACTCACTGTGTTATGACTGATATTACAGAACGCAAAAGAGCTGAAGATGCACTAATTTATTCTGAAAAAAAATACCGTGAAGTAGTTGAATCTGCAAACGAAATTATTTATAAAACTGATTTAAAGGGTAATTTTACTTATGTCAATCCATCAGGGCTGAAGTTGGTTGGTTACGAACATGAGGAGTTAATGAATCTAAATTATTTAGACTTAATAACTCCCGAGTATCGTAATTTGGTAGAAAGGTTTTACTTTAAGCAATATATTGATAAAACACCAAATTCATACATTGAATTCCCCTTTCAGACAAAAGACGGAAATGTGAAATGGTTCGGTCAGAACTCCACTTTGCTATTTGAGGATAATGAGGCAGTTGGATTTCAACTAATAGCAAGGGACATAACCGACAGAAAACATGCAGAA
>JACRLY010000003.1:0-28270 GCA_016219595.1 Ignavibacteriota bacterium
GAAATTGCAGCTTATCAGAT
Organism: Ignavibacteriota bacterium; assembly: GCA_016219595.1. Lineage (GTDB taxonomy): Bacteria > Bacteroidota > Ignavibacteria > Kapaibacteriales > UBA2268 > XYC2-FULL-35-21. The sequence continues at coordinate 21 of JACRLY010000003.1, forward strand.
AATTTGTTTTTATGAAAAGATTATTGAAAAATGAAAAATCAATGTAATTACAGAATTAAATTTATTTACAGGTTTATTTTTGTTTTTACATTGATTTTTTTTAAATACAATCATTCAGATTCCCAAATTACATTTATTAAACCTACTCAAAGTGATACTCTTTTAACCGGAAGAACAATAAGGTTAGAATGGAATAGTGACTCATTAAATAATATGGTTTCTCTTTATTATTCAAATGATGACGGTATTGACTGGAAATTAATCGAAGATTCATTGACATCAACTTTTTATGACTGGGATGTTCCCCTGTTCGATACATTGAATTTGAAACTAAGAGCAGTCAGTGATTATACCGATGCCCCTTATCTTTTATATGAAATTCCAAATGCACATAAATCAGAAGTCAGGACAGTAGGTTTTTCGAATGATGGTAAATTCGTTTTATCTTCAGGAGCTGATTCAACAGTTAAAGTCTGGGATATCACAACAGGTTTAACAATAGATTCAATAACACTTGCAAACCAATATGTCTTTGGTGCATATCAGTTTCATGGTTTGGATTCGATCATAATACCATTCGATTCAAATACAATTCTTTGGGACAGATTGAATCATACAACAGCCAAATTCGGTCAGGGTTATTTTAATAATATTGTTAAATCATGTGCTGTGAATCCCAATAAACCATTATTTGCTTCGGCATCTTATGACGGAAATGTCATCCTCTTTTCTGTTGTTACAGGAGATTCCATGATGTCATTCCATTCCGATGATTATTCTAACGTATATACATGTTTTTTTTCTGATGACGGTAATATGATTCTGTTTTCCACATACAGTGGGGATACTTATGCATACGATGTAAATTCAGGATCGTTAATTATGAAGTTTAACAGTGAGGACAGGAGCGGTTCCCGTCTTATTTGGTCTTTGATTTCATCCCCGGATAATTTAAAAATAGCCACAGGTTGTGTCGATGGCAATGTAAGATTATACAATATTTATTCGGACTCTGTTATTGCAGTATTATCAGGTCATACAGGACAAATAAGGTCTCTAGATTTCAGGCAGAATGGAAATATAATAATTTCAGGTTCATTGGATGGAACAATGAGGCAATGGGATATCGTAAGCGGTAATGAAGTAACTGTACCCATAATTCATGGTTCTCAAGTTCTGTCATGTGCTTACTCACCGACAGGAGATACAATTGTTTCAGCTGGCAGAGACGGTTCAATTAAATTTTGGAGGAACTATCTTTTTCATCATTACGAAGATACTTTAAATTGTATTATTAAATATCCTTTGAAGGTTAAAATTCCGGATATATATTCGAAAACTGGAGATTTTTTCAGGATGCAGGTATTAGCAGAAAGTCTTGAAGATATACCATCGCCTCAAAACAAGAAATTAGATTATGAGTTATTGTTAAAATTTCCTAAAAAATTAATTGATTTCAGGGATTCGGCTTTATCAACACAAATATTGAAATCAAAAGATTCAGTTTCAATTAATATTAAATCCAAAATCCTTTCGGATACTTTAGGAAATTTTTTGGCATTAGCTTTGTTCGGTTCTGAATACTCAGGAAAACTGAATATTCTTGATTTTAAAATAACGAATAGTGATGATTATTATATTGAAAAGGATGACGGTTCAATAACATTATCAACATCCTGTGAAGGAAATACATCGAGGGAAATACAATTTTTTAATTCAGGTCCTTCACTTAATGTTTATCCTCAACCGGCAGGATCTGAAATGACAATTGAAATGAATATGATTGAAAAAGGAAGATATAAATTGAGAATATATGATGACAATGGAAATTTTATAAAGGAATTGATTAATTCAAACTTTGCACCGGGTAAACAGAAATTTAGATATAATTGTGAATTCTTACAACCCGGATTTTATTTTATTATAATGAATGCTCCTTCGGAAATTAAATTAAAATATGTATTGATTATTAGGTAATTAAGCAAAAAATTACAATATTAGTATGTTGTATATATTGCAATAACATGTGTTTTAAAAAAAATGAGAACTCAATAGTGAATATTTATAGATAAACGAGAATTTGTAAATATAATTCACTAATATAAAAAATTTAATTTGAAATGATAAAAATAAAAATAATTGTAATATTGATTGCTTTTGTGATTCTGAATATACCATTAAAAGCACAGAATATGGGTGATTTCAGGGAAATAATACCATTACCATCAAAAGATACACTGGTAATTAACCGTGGACTTGGAGACTGGTGGTTTGGATTAAATGTAGGATATAACGGTAATTTTTATTTTGGTAAATTAAAAATGCCTCTTACAGAACATGTATTAGACACACTTGTACCATTTCCGGATTCCCTAATCAGCTTCCCTTCAGGGGCAGGGAGTGGATATATTGGAGGAATTTTCGCTGAATGGAATCCCAAAGGCTCTGATTGGGGTGTTTCATTGTCTTTGCAATTAATGGATTTCAGACGGGGTAGTGCAGAAACAGAACCTGATGCAGATACAACAAAGTTAGTATACGAAGCCATTACAGATTTTAATTATATTTCTGTATCACCTTCCGCTCGATATAATTTTAGTATACCCGGTATGTATGCAATGGGTGGATTGGATTTTGATTATTGTATTTCATCAAATCTAATCAATAAACTCAAATTTGTAAATACAGGAAATATTGACCAGGAAAAAAAGAATTTGATGACAAATACAAAAATCAGGATTGGACTCCATCTTGGAATCGGCTATGAATTTCTTGTAGCTGATATTAATCACAAATACAGACTTTTATTCAGTCCGTATATTATGTTGAACGGTGGAACCAATGTCATGTCTGATTTTAATTCAGCGAGGAACCAGGTATTTGCAAAACTCGGATTATTTATAAAATTAGGACCGGATGAAGTTACTAAAGATACATTGGCTTTCAATCCTGATTATAAACCTCCACCGGAAGCTTATGCAACTTCCAGAAGGGAAGTCGGACCTTTCTTTGGAGGATTTGATGAGGAGTTATTAGCTTTTGAGGCGAAACCGGTCGAACGTTCACAAGTGAGCGAGGAAGTTGCTGAAAAATCAACTATAGATGTTGTAGAAAAAGTAAATATAACAACAGAGACTCCGAGAAGGATTACAATAAGAGCCGGACAACGAAAAACATACTTTTTCCCAAGTTCTGCATCAACATCACTAACCGGCGATACAAAGGAATATTTGGATAATGTTGCTGATTTTTTGAAAGCTAATCCCAGTTCGACAGTTAGAATTGTCGGACATTCTGATGACCAGGGGACGTTTTCGCAAAACCAGAAACGCTCTGAAGACAGAGCCAATCAGGTTGTACAGTATCTTGTAAGCAAGGGGATATCAAAGGGAAGATTATTCCCAAGAGGTGATGGTGCCCGTGTTCCTGTTGGTGATAACCGAAACGAAGAAGGTAGAAAAAGGAACAGGAGAGTCGAAATTATGATTGTTCAATGATAATTTCTCTGTCAAATTAAATTTTTTTTACATAATTTATCAGTTATAATTTTAAGAAATATCAGAAAATAAAAATTTTACATTTAGTAATTTTAATGGTTAGTTTTACATTTTTTTATTAGGATTGATATGAGCACAGAAAGCAATACGATATGTTTAATTGAGGATAATAAAGCCATTAGGAAGATGTTTGGCATATTATTGAATAAAGCAGGTTACCAGATACAGGAATTTGAAGATGGTAAATCAGCAGTAACTTGGTTGAATTCAAATTCATCAAAATGCGTTATAGTTGATATACTTTTACCGGATATGAATGGAACTGAGATACTTAGTGTTATAAGGAAATTACCCGGTGGTGAAAGTATTCCTGTTATAGCAGTAACCGGTTTTGCCCATCCTTCCGACAGAGAGAAGTATTTGACAATGGGATTTGATGATTATATATCAAAACCAGTAGATACTCAGACCTTTGCAAATCTTGTCAAAGGGATAATTGATAATAAGAAAACGAAATAGTGATGGCTATGGTTTTCATTAAAAATAAAAATTTATTGTAAATATAATTATTAACATACATTTGAAGATATATGTCAAAAAGTCAAAATTTCACAGAATCATCTTACGAATCAATATTACAGCAAGCCGCTTCACAAAGAAAAATCGTATTCGATTTAAAGAAAACGTATCCTGCATTCATCGTCTTGATATTATTTCTTACTTTGAGTGTTTTCATCTGGATTTTTGTCGGAGATAAAGTACAATCAGATAAAACGGCTGCATTTGAAAAAGCAAACAATTCTGTGATGTCAAGGGTAGAATTAAAAGTACAGAATTCATACCAGGTTTTACAATCAATGAGAGGATTATATGATAATCTCGTTCAGGTTGTCAGGGACTATTTTGTTCTTTATGGTTCTGTGCCTGTTAAAACTTATTCATCGATTATAAGTTTAATGTATGTTCCTAAGATTGACAGCTCTCTCCTTGCAGAGCATATACATTTTACCCAATCCCAGGGATTGTATGACTATAAGGTTTATCCAACAGGAAACAGGGAATTTTATATGCCTGCTGCTTTTATAGTACCATCAGATAAGAACATGCACATTAGCGGATATGACCTTGCTACAAATCAAATAACATTTGAAGCTATTAATAAAGCACAGAAACAAAATAAAATGGTATCGACACCTGTGTTTGAATTTGTTCGGAAAGACACTAACGAAATTCTGTTAATATCACCTATTGTACATAAAAGGGGAAGTCTCGGAGCATTTGGATATAATACCGATTTTTTTGAGGGTGTGGTAATTCTTGAATTAAATTCAAAAGAATTCTTTTCAGATGCACTCAGAGAAGAAGTTCCAAGCGATACGAGTATAATTTTTGAAATGCTGGACAAAGATTTTAAAGGAAATGAATCAACAATATTTACTTCAAAGAATTTCGGTTTGATGAATTCAGGATATAAACCTGAATTATTATCTGAGAAAACATTAAAAATTGCTGACCGGGAAATAAAAGTCAGGTTTTCAACAATTCCTAATTTTGGAGGCCAATTCCAGCAAATATTGCCATTATTGTCGTTTATTATATCATTAGTTTTGAGTTTTGTGCTATTCGGATTTGTACTCGTTACTACCACACGTAAAGCAATTGCAATTGATTTGGCAGAAAGAATGACTCGTTCGCAAAGAAGGATACTGGATACATCAAATGATATAATTGCAGTGATGGATATGAACGGATTATGGAAATCTATGAATCCTGCTTCTGCAGTTGTGTTTGGTTACATGCCTGAGGAGATGATAGGTCAAAACATTAAGGCACTGTGCCTTGACGGTTTTGAGTTCCAAGAATTAATAGATTCAATTCCATCATCGAATGAAGATTTTACAACAAGGCTTGATTTGCTGATGAGCACTAAAGAGTCAGGCAATAAATGGCTGAATTTCAGCTTTACTGTTTCCAAAAAAGATGCATTAATTTATTCCATAGGAAGAGATGTAACATTAGAAAAACTTGCTGAAGAAGAAGCTAAAGTCAGAACAAAACAAATCCAGGTCGTAGAGCAATACACTCGGGAAACTAACGAAACAAGAAATTATTTCATCATAAAATTAAGCCACAAGCTTCGTAATTCTATTACATCTATTATCGGGTACATTCAATTACTTGCTCAGAAGGCATACGATAACCAGGAAGAGCATGATAGTTACCTGCAACTTGCAAATGAAAGCTCTGAAGACTTATTTAGTTTTACATCAGACCTGATTGAAGTTGTTAAAGGTGACCAATCCGGTAAGGACATATCGAGAGTATCGTTGTTCTTCGTTCTCAATTCGGCAATTGAAAATTATAAACAATATACCAATCATGATATTGAGTTTAACTTTGAATTGTCAGATGAAATAAAAAGTGCTACTGCTGTTGCAAATGTTAATTTACTATCAGATACATTTTTTAATATATTCAGAATATTATCGATTAATTCTTCAAAAGTAAATTTCCAGATTTCATCTGTAGAGAATCCATATGAAGGAGTAACAGACATACAATTGATTTGTGATTCAAACCAATTATTAAACGAGATGATAACACTATTTAAAGAATTCAAAGATTCGATTTTCGAAGCACTCAAGAATGATAAGAATGATATAATGTTCAATCTTGCGGTGGCTGCATCGAATATCAGGATTTTAAACGGTACGATGACAATTGACACTCTGGAACCGGATAATATGAATATCGTTCAGATTACATTACCGTTGAATGAAGTGAAAATTTAGTATCTTGTTTTTATTAAGTAGCGGTATTTTGATTTAATAAAAAAAATTTTGGTATGAATAATTAATAATATAAATGAACTCATACAAATTATGGGTTTGAATTAAATTCATATTTCATAAATTTTTTGGAGGTTTGTATGTCTGATGTGACCCAGCAAAATTATCAAACTCAAAATTTAGCTGTTGAGGCGGCATTCAGTGCCCTGATAGTTAAAATGAGCAAGGACATGAGTTTTCTCGGAATAGTAGCGATTGTCGGAGGAGCATTAGCCTGTCTGAGTATAATAGGTGCTGCATTCGGAATTCCGGTAATTTTTGCAGGAATGAGGTTGAGAGAATCGGCAGATGCATTTAAAAATTATTCTTACAATAATGACCCGATGATGCTTCATCAGGCAATTGAAAAGCAATCGAGATATTTTTTCATATATAAAGTATTAGTTATCATATATCTCGCACTTGTTGGGATTTATTTAATTGTTTTATTGATAATAATTTTAGCTGCCGGAACAGCAATAGTTAATAATTACTAAAATAAAAATGCCGATTTATCGGCATTTTTTATATTAAATAATGTTGATAAAATAATATTAAAGATACTTATATTGCAATTGAATATAAAAAATATATTTAAATATAATATGAAAAACAGGGTATGAGTTTAGCTGATTACATGGAAGAATTTGAAAATACTCCCAACCATGAGGATTTGGAGCAGCAGTTGAACAATATCACACATGCTTTAAAAAGCGGGAAATTGAATAAAAGCACAGTTCCCGAGCCTGAGCAATTAGAAGCTTTGGTCGAATACTGCATTGAAAAAGAAAAATATTCCATCGCTCTGGAATTATGCAAATTATGGATAGAATTTGAGCCATATTCTACAGATGCATTATTGAAGATGAGCATGATTATGAATAATCTTGAAAATTTTGAAGATGCCCTGGAAATATTAGATAAAGTACTTTCCATAAATCCTAAGGATACTGAAGCATTATTCCATAAATCAGTAACGCTCAATCAGCTTCATAAAACCAATGATGCTTTAATGTGTGTTGAAGAAGCTTTACTGAACGAACCGGGTAATGAAGATTTGCAGTTTCAGAAAGCTTATATATTACAATCTGCAAAAAAATTCAAGGAAGCAATAAAAATATATTTATTATTAACTGATTCAATGGAATTAAGAAAGGATTGCCTCCAGGAATTAGCATATTGTTATCATTCCATATCTGAGTTCCACAATGCATTGATTTATTATGACAAAGCTATAAATGAAACACCATTTGATTATGCTTTATGGCATAATAAGGGAGTGATTCTTCATACTCTCGAAAAATATCACCAGGCAATTGAATGTTATGATACAGTATTAGCAATTAAGAAAGATTTTTTCCTCGCTTTGCATAATAGGGGAAATTCTTATGCCAGCCTGGGTAAAGTGAAGGAAGCTATTGAAAGTTATGATGAAGCATTGGCTATGGAACCGAGAGATGTTGATACATTGCATAATCTTGCAAGTATTTATGGAGACCTTGGTTATTATTTAAAATCTATTAATATATTTACTAACGCATTAAACCTAAATTCAAGACATTATCAGTCTTATTTTGGAAGAGGAATATGTTATGATGCCTTAGAGGATTTCCAGCATGCTTTGGAAGATTATAATTCTGCAATCGATATACAAAAAAAGAATCCTGACATTTGGTATGCAAAAGGTGATTTGTTATATAATCAGGGTAGATTGTCAGAAGCGATTGATTGTTATTATAAAGTTACAGAATTGGAACCTTATAATGCAGAAGTATGGTATGACATAGGAATAACATATTTTGAAAATAATGAATTTCCCCAAGCTAAATCTTCATTTGAAAATACAATTAAATTCGCGCATGATTGGCCTGAAGGTTATTATTGGTTAGCTAAAACTTATGCTAAACTCGAATCAGTTAAATTATCTGCTTTTTACTATGGAATTGCTCTATATTTGAATCCATTGAAGGAAGCAGAATACAAATATGATCTAACTGCATTGATTAGGGATGAAGACCTTAATGAATTCAGACACTATGCAAAAATGTCTTACTACAAAATAAAAGAGAAGCACCAATCTTCCTGATTTTATATTTGGAAATAAATATCAACTTCTTAATTTAATTAATATTTTACTAAGCATCATAAAAAGCAAGGCTTGCAAACGATACAGCTGATTTTGTCTCAATTTCATTCCACTGATTATACATAAGAAACTGACCTTTTGCAGGATTTACTGCTTTCAAAAGTGTATATATAGGTGAAAGTCCACAGATTTTTCTCGAATCACCAACTTCTGCCACCAAATTGAAAAAACCATCTGAATCGATGTTTTCGAGTTTATTAATAAGCTTTTTGTCTTCAATTTCTAGTTGTGGAAGCACAGGCTCTGCATCGAAATCGTCGTCGAATTTTCTTCCGATATGAGCAAAATCCGCACTTGCAATAAATACAACCTTTCTGTTTTTCCTTTTAATTACTTTCTTCATTGATGAAAGAAAATCTAAGAATTTTTCATCAGTCCCGGGATTTGTTCCTTCCTTTATAACATTGAAAAAAGAGCCGGTTAGAACCGGTAAAATTTTGAAATTATTTTCTGCAAATAAATGCTGAAGAATAACTAATTGTAATTCAATCGAATGTTCATTTCTATGAGTAATTTCATCTATTACAGGTTTAATTTTTAATTCGGCAAATAATTCATCTATAATCTCTGTATCAGTTTTTACTCTACCCAAAGGTGTTGAAAAATCTTTACGGCTCATCATAAATAAATCGCTGTTGCCATAATGAGCAGTTCCAAAAATCACAAATAAATCTGCATCCGATTCACGGATAGCCTGATAACCGGAAGAGTAAACTTCATGCGAAATTTTCCCAAGCCGAAAATCAATATGAGGCACTACAATTGCACTGGCACCGGTTCGTATTCCATCCGGTTTCGATGAATTCAACAATGAATCAAGTTCCAATCGCAATACTTCAGGTTCATTTGAATAGGAATTGCCGGCACAAACAGGAGGTCTTACAGGTGATGATATATATTCGTCTATATCTTTTTTAAAATCATAATACTTTTGTGTTTCCAGGAAACCCAGCATATCTAAAACATCAATTAATCTTGTTAGTGGTTCATGATTTATATTTGAATTATTACCTGTATTCAATAATTCCAAAAGTTTTTTTATTGTAGTTTTTCCATCAAACATCTGCAATAATGGAAGAAAATCTATTGGTAGTTCTATTGGCTGGAGAGCATACTCCTTCGGGTCATATAGAATAAACATTTTCATTCCTTCTGCCTCAAATTCCTGGTAAAGCAGGTCTTGCCTTAGTTGCGGTAATGTATAATTATCTTCCATTTATATTTTATTTATTATATCATTGAATAATTAAAACTTCATTCTCGAGTTCTAAATCGAATTTTTCCATTACTGTTTGTTTTATTTGCATACTTAATTCTAATATCTCTCTCCCGTTTGCATTTCCATAATTAACCAAAATGAGCGCATGCTTTTCCGATACACCCGAATCACCGATCCTTTTTCCTTTCCATTCGCATTGCTCAATCAGCCATCCGGCAGAAATTTTTACTTTTTTACCTGGCTGAGTGAATCCTTTTATTTCGGGATAAATATTTTTCAACTTACTGAATTTATCCTCGCTTATAATTGGATTCTTAAAGAAACTGCCTGCATTGCCCATTAGCCTGTAATCCGGTAATTTGTTAGTTCGTAATCTTTTGACGGTATCGTAAATTATTCTTGCATCAGGTTGTTCAATATTGAATTTAATTATCTCCTGTGACAATTCCTTATATGATAAATTTATAATTTCTGTTTTACTCAATTTATATCTGACATAAGATATAATAAATTTATTTTTCAATTCATTCTTAAAAATTGAATTTCTATAATTAAAAATGCAGTCATCATTATTTAGAGTTACAAAAAATTTCGATTCAATATTTAATCCTGATAAAGAATAAAAAAAATCTTTTTGCTCAATCCCGTAGGCTCCGATATTCTGTACAGGCGCTGCGCCAACCTTTCCGGGAATCAGAGCAAGATTTTCCAGACCATAAAATTTATTGTTCAGGCATAATGTAACAAAATCATTCCAGAATTCTCCTGCACCTACTTCAACAATAACATAATCATCATGAGATTCAATAATCCTGATACCCCTAATATTGATATCGATAATTAATCCTTTGAAAGCTTCGGCAAATAATATGTTTGAACCTCCGCCGAGAATAAAAAACTTATTTTTTGAAAATACTTCTGTATTGATTAGTTCTTCAATCTCATCTTCATTTCGGATTGAGACATAGTAATCTGCTTTGGCATCTATGCCAAAGGTATTGTGATTTTTTAAAGAATAATTTTCTAATATTTCCATAATTAATAAATAAAAGGCTGTTCGTTTTTGTATCAGAGAACAGCCTTAAACTAATAATAATTTATTATAACGTCAAATTATTTCAGACTCGGACCAAGCATTTGCTCAGGTCTTACATACTCATCGAATTGGGCTTCGGTAAGAATTCCAAGTTTAACTGCAGCTTCTTTCAGCGATGTATTATTATGATGAGCATGTTTTGCAATTTTTGCTGCATTATCATATCCAATATGCGGATTCAATGCTGTCACCAACATTAATGTATTATTCATATAGTAATTCAATTTATCACGGTTTGCTTCAATCCCTGTTGCACAGTGTTCATTGAACATTCTCGCAGTATCCGCAAGTAATCTTACACTTTGAAGGAAATTATAAATTATAACAGGTTTGAAAACATTCAATTCAAAGTTACCTGAAGCACCTCCAAAATTAACAGCCACATCATTTGCAAAAACCTGTGTTGCCACCATAGTCATAGCTTCTGATTGAGTTGGATTTACTTTCCCAGGCATAATAGATGAACCCGGTTCATTCTCAGGAATATTTAACTCACCAAGACCACATCGCGGACCCGAAGCCAGCCAGCGAACATCATTGGCAATTTTAAAATATGAAGCAGCAATTGCTTTCATAGCTCCGTGAGCAAAAACAAGTGCATCATGTGTGCCGAGAGCTTCGTATTTATTCGGTGCAGAAACAAAAGGAAGTCCTGTCAGTTCTGCGATTTTTGCAGCTACTTTCTTAGCGAATTCGGGATGCGCATTCAAACCGGTTCCTACAGCAGTTCCTCCGAGTGCAAGTTCGTAAATGCCGGGTAAAACAAGTTTTAATCTTTCGATTCCCATAGTAAGCATTTGTACATAACCGGAAAATTCCTGTCCCAGTGTTATAGGTACAGCATCCATCAGATGAGTTCTGCCAGATTTGATAATATCTTTAAATTCATCGGATTTCTTCTTAAGTGTATCTCTTAATGTAATCAAGGCAGGAATAAGCTTATGATTTATTTGTTCTGCTGCTGCAATGTGCATAGCAGTAGGAAATGTGTCATTTGAGCTTTGAGATTTATTTACGTCATCGTTAGGGTGAACAGGTTTTTTACTGCCTATTTCGCCGCCTGCTATTTCAATCGCCCTGTTTGAAATAACTTCGTTGCTGTTCATATTTGATTGAGTTCCTGAACCGGTTTGCCAAATAGAAAGAGGAAAGTGTGCATCTAATTTTCCTTCAATCACTTCATCTGCCGCCTTGACAATCAATTCGGCTTTGTCTTTTGCAAGTACACCGAGTTCTGCATTTACAAGTGCAGAAGCCTTTTTCAAAATACCCATAGCTCGAATAACCTCACGAGGCATTTTCTCGATACCAATGTCAAAATGTATCAATGACCTGGCGGACTGAGCACCATAATATACATCTGCAGGGACTTCAATTTCACCCATCGAATCTTTTTCAATTCTCGTTTTCATTACAATTTCCGTATTTTGTTTTACAAATTATACTTTACTTGGTTAAATGAGATTTTAAACTTACAAAATAATTCAAAATTTATGAAATTAGCTTCGGAATCGGAATTAAGTCAGAATTAAATAATGTGTTGAAAATAAAATAAGTAAACAAATATTAAAAAAAGAGGATGTATTGTTACTGCATCAATTAAATATATTAAATTTTCAATAATTTTTCCTTGCATTTCTCAATCCTTTTGTTTAATTTAATTAATAAATGTTAATACTTAAATGAAGGAAGTGATATGATAAAATATATATTTTTACTTTTTTCTTTGCTGATAATAACTCTAATAGGATGTAAAAAAGAGGAAAATGTCTTAAATCCTAAATCTTTTACTTTTGTTTCTCTTACCACAACCAAATCAGAAATTAATTTAAATGAATTTACTGATATAACAGCAACTGCAACCGGAGATAACCTTACATACAGCTGGACTTGCTCAGAGGGTGCGATTTTTGATAATGGACCAAAAGTGCAATTTAGTATTTGTCATGCAACCACAGTAAGGATTACATGTACAGTGTCTGATGCATCCGGCTATTCTGAATCTAAAGATATTAATATCAAAATCGGACAAAAATGAAATACTTAGTTGTATTTTTATTTTTTATAATAAGCAGTTCTATTGTGTCAGCCCAATGTTGTTCTGTCGGCTCACCAATAGGGGGGACAACAAGTATTGGCACACTCCCGGAAAATAATATACGCTATACGGTATTTTATCGAAATGGTTATGGGGACCGCTATTATTCAGGCACTGATATTGTAAACGATACCTCTATCCAAGTCAAATATGCTTTATCTAATTATGTCGGATTATTTATTGATTATGGATTAGTGGAAAGACTTACACTTGGCTTTGAGTTTGGTTATTTTATTAATAAATTACAGGATTGGGGTTCAAAAGGTTCTTTTGAAGCTTCAGGTTTATCATCAGGCATTATCGTTGGAAAATATAATTTATTGAAAGATATTGAATCAGAATATGAACTTACTGTTTCTGCCGGACTCAAAATTCCATTTTCAACTGATAGAATACAAAAGAACTTTGTTGATTTACCCAGAGATGTACAGCCTTCACCTGGAGCTTTTGGATTTGTTACACAATTATTTTTTCATAAAGGTTTTTCAAACATATCAACGAATCTTTTCCTGGTTAATCGAATTGAGATAAACGGTTCCAATAGTAATGATTATGAATACAAATATGGAAATTGTTATAATACTTCAATTTTTGTTACAAAGAAGATAGTAGATAATTTAACAGGAATTGTACAGTTGCGAAATGAAATTAAAGATAAAGACAGAGAAGATATTGGTGAGATTCAGAGTTCTGGAAGTAATCTATTTTTTATTTCTCCACAATTAAATTATTCTTTTGGGGACTTTTCAGTGTCAGTATTGTATGACATACCAATTTATCGATATTATAATGTCCGTCAATTAGGTGGCAAATACTCATTCGCACTTAATTTTATATGGCAGATGGATTTGTCTGGAGAATGATTGAATTACTCAAATAATACTTTCGTATTTATTCCTGATTGTTTGAAAATTTCAAAAAGAGTACCTTTTGGTAAATCTTTTTTATGATATGGTACAACTACTCTTTTATGAGTTTGATGATTTATAAAAATTCTGTGACTTCCTTTCATTCTATCAAGTTCAAAACCGTTTTTCAAAAGTATCCTGATAATATCTTCAGGCGTCATTGATGGGATATTAGGCATCTTGTAAGCTTAGATTATATTCGAAAGTATTTTCATCATTAGGAATTTCTTCTCCGTGGGCTTCTAAACTTTCAACATAAAGTTCTATCGCTTCTTTCACCATTAAAACTGCATTATCCAAGTTTTCGCCATAAGTGATGCATCCAGGTAAAGATGGTACCATTGCAGTAAAACCACCCTCAGGTTCTTTTCTGATTATTACTCTGTAATTTATTTTACTCATATTTGTTCCTTTAGTAAAAATTTTGACGAAGTATATATATAATTATTTAAAATATACTAACATTTCTAATTCTCCTTTTTCCTCTTCTTCAATAATTCAATAATTATTGGAACAACTGATAATATAATTATTACAATTATTACCAGGCTGAAATTATTTTGAACAACAGGCAATGTTCCAAAGTAATAACCGGAATAAACAAATAATGCAACCCAGACAACACCTCCAATGATATTGAATGAAATAAATTTACCGTAAGTCATGGAACCGATACCTGCTACAAATGGGGCAAATGTTCTTATGATTGGGATGAATCGTGCGAGTATGATAGTTTTTCCACCATACTTTTCATAAAAACGGTGAGTACGTTCGAGATACTCTTTTTTGAGAAATCTCACCTTTTCTTTGAAAACTCTTGGTCCGACATAATGACCTGCCCAATAATTTGCGGTATCGCCTAAAATTGCTGCTATCGTTATTGCTATAAATAAAACAAATGGATTTAAAGCACCCAGTGCGGCAAAAGAACCCGCAGCAAATAAAAGAGAATCACCTGGCAGAAATGGTGTTATAACTAAACCCGTTTCACAAAAAACAATAATAAAGAGTATAAGATAAGTCCAGAAGCCATATTCGTGAATGATTCCACCGAGATATTTATCAACATGGATTATTAAATCAATTATGTCACCGTTCCAATCAAGATTTGTGTTCTGCATTAAGCAAAAAACAGAGTTTACAAGTGCAATCATTAAATTTTCAATTTTTTAAACAAAACAAGTTTGCAATTTAATAAGATAATTATTTATAATATTCATTATATTCATCCGAAAAAATTAATAATAACCAATCATTTATTCTGAAAATTATTTAATCTGTCAAAGAATGCGTAAATCTGTATGCGAAGTGTTGCTGTTATAATTTTCACAGTAATATAAAGTTAGCAACATTTTGCTTACACTAAATTGTAAATTACTTAATATAAAAGGATAAAAGGAGATTTTTATATGAATATAATCAAAATGTTGTTATTTTAGTATTTAGAGTTGTGAAAAAAATAACAATAAAATTGATTATGAAAGAAATATCAAGACGTGGATTTTTAACTTCAATTGGTGCAGCAGCTACAGGGTCACTCGCTATCTCAGTAAATAAAGCATTATCGCAGCCAACGAATGAACTATCTGAAGACAGAATGGGTGTCTTGGTTGATACAACAAATTGTGTCGGATGCAGAAGCTGTGAATGGGCATGTAAAAATGCGCATGGAATTAAGGCTGGAAATATTGAAACGTACAAAGACAGGACTGTATTCAAGGATATGCGAAGACCCGGGGTGAATTCATTAACTGTGGTTAATGAATACAAAAACGAATCGAATCCTTTAATTCCGATTGATGTCAAAGTACAATGTATGCATTGTGATAAACCTGCATGTGTATCAGCATGTATAGTTGGAGCAATTAGCAAGCTGGAAAATGGTTCGGTTGTATGGGACACTGATAAATGTATTGGATGCAGATATTGTATGGTAGCATGCCAATTCCAGGTTCCCGTATTTGAGTTTGATAAAGCAATACAACCTGAAATAAGGAAATGCGATTTTTGTATTAATCGTACGAGAAAGGGAAAACTTCCGGCTTGTGTTGAAATTTGTCCTTTAGAGGCTTTGACGTATGGACCAAGAACAGAATTAATTAAAGTGGCTAGACAAAGAATAAAAAGGAATCCTGATAAATACAAAAATTATATTTATGGGGAAAAAGAAGTTGGAGGCACTTCCTGGCTTTATCTTGCATCAAGAGATTTCCAGAGCCTCGGTCTACCAAAATTAAGTAATAAGCCGGCACCGGGTGTTTCAGAATCTATTCAGCATGGAATATTTGCTTATTTCGTACCACCCGTAGCATTGTATTCCTGGCTGGGAGCAATGATGTGGATTACAAAAAGAAAAGAAGAAGTCAAGCAAGAAAAGGAGATTGACCATGTTTGAGCAACCACAACCGATAAAATTTAAGTTTTTCACACCTGGTGTTTTTATTCTTTGTCTAATTGCACTGAATGGTTTGGCATTTATATTCGCACGCCTTGTATTTGGTATTGGTGCAGTTACCAATCTCAATAATTTATATCCATGGGGACTTTGGATAGGTGTAGACGTTGCAGCCGGAGTCGCACTGGCAGCCGGAGGATTTACCTCTGCTGCTTTAGGGCATGTAATGCATAAAGAACAGTTCCATGCAATTGTAAGACCTGCTCTTCTGACTGCTATGCTTGGATATACGTTTGTTGCTATGGCTGTTGCGGTAGATATTGGAAGATATTATTTCATCTGGCATCCACTTGTGATGTGGAATCCAAATTCAGCATTGTTTGAAGTCGGTATATGTGTAATGATATACCTTACTGTTCTATATATAGAATTTATGCCGATTGTTACTCAAAAACTAAAAGATTGCATCCCTTATGGCAAACACCCGTATTACCATTAATGTTTTTGATTTCAGCTATATCAGTTGGTTTTCCAATGGTAATTTTTGAATCAATACTCGCATCAAAATCCCTTGGACTTAAACCTGAGATGGAATTACTTTCTAAGCTCGGGAAATTTGTGGGTCCGATATTAGGAATATACCTTGCTTTTAAGTTAGGTGATATGTTCATTCGCGAAACTTTCAGATACCTGACTCAATTTACAGTAGAGAGTGTAATGTTTTCTATTGAATTTGTATTTGGAATAATAGTACCTTTGATTATGTTTTTATCTGATAAAGTATTGAGATCAAAATCAAAATTATTCATAGCATCATGTCTTGTTATATTTGGAGTATTGCTAAACAGGATAAATAATTTTATAATTGCGTATCATCCTCCATATAGTAAAGAAGCATATATTCCATCATTCGGTGAATTTTCAGTTACATTAGGCTGCATAGCACTTTTAGTGCTGTTATATAGATTAGTCGTTAGATTTTTCCCGGTTATAAATTTACATCAATCACCGGTCAATGTTTTAATTGATGAATAGGTTAATCATATGAAAAATTTCTTGTTTGTTATTGCAATTTTATTGATAAGTACATTTTTTATTAATGCAAATTGGCAGGATAATAAAGATTCCAAACCTCAGAAAAAAAGTTTGAGTAAAAGTAAAGCTTCAAAAACAAAAGATGAAAAAATTAGTCAGCAGAAGATGATGAAGAAGCTTTATACTAATTGTAAAGCATGCCATTCTTATGAATATCCCACAAAGTCGGATCCTGCTTTGGTAAATTGCCCGAGGAGCAAAATGATTTCTGTCTTTCACAGACCAGAAGAAGGTCCTCTTGTTGTAACAATGAATGATATTAAAGGTAAATACGGTCCAATTGTTTTTTCTCACAGGATTCATTCTGAGATGTCTGAAATGTCCGGTGGCTGTAATGGCTGCCATCATTATAACACAACCGGACCTGTGCTGAAATGCAAAAAATGTCATGCGGAAGACAGGAAAAGAGAGGATTTATCCAAACCGGATTTGAATGCAGCATATCACAGGCAATGTATTAATTGCCATCGCCAATGGAGCAGAAATGTTAATTGTGACGGATGTCATAAATTAAAAGAAGGTGCTTCGGAAATTATTGTGAGCTCTATGGTGAAAAAAGTATCCAATGCTAAACATCCCGAGATTCCTCATCCTGAGAAAGTAGTGTATGAAACTAAATATAATAAAGGAAAATTTGTTACATTTTTTCACGATGACCATAACCAGGTTTTTGGAATCCAATGTATTGAATGTCATAGGGATGAAAATTGTATTAGGTGCCATGATATAAACCGTTTAAAAAAAGGAAATAATATTGCTTTTCAGCAAAAAAAGGTACATAAAACTATTGATGAGCATCATAAACCATGTGTTGCATGCCATCAGAAACAAAAGTGTGAAAAATGCCATAAATCAAATATTATGGATAAATTCAATCATACTATAGCAGCAGGTTGGTCATTGAAGCATTATCATCAGTCAATTTCCTGCAACAAATGTCATGGCGGAAAAATAGGTAAGGTAAACAGGAATTGTTCAAGCTGCCATAAAAAGTGGGAACTTGGCAATTTTAATCACGCTATAACAGGCATAATTCTAAATGAAAATCATAAAGAAATAGATTGTTCAAGCTGCCATGAAAATAAAAATTTTTCTGCAAAACCGGTATGTAATTCTTGTCATGATGATAAATCTTATCCCAAGGATAAACCTGGTAAAAGTAAGCAGTTAAAATTAACTATGAAGAAATAAAATTTTAAAATATACTTCCGGTCCTGAATGATACACCAACTATTATGAACAGGACAGCAATTATGGTTACAGGAATTATGTGGTAAGCAAGTGATTTAAGATTATTTTCATTTAATTTTGGAATTATTCTTATTCTTGCATCTATTGCTAAGCCAATGGTAAGTAATAATAGAAATATTTTAAGAGAAATCAGATGAGCCATCTGGTCATGAGGTAAGAACCAGCTTTTAATATCCGGTACAAAATCATGCGCCATCCATATACCAGTTATAACTTGGATTAACAGGGCAGGCATTCCTATCTTTTCAAAACCCGATTCGAATCTTTTCAGCATTTCGATATTTTTGGTTTGTAGTACTTTCGGTAATACAGTAAATACTAATATCAAATGCCCCCCAGCCCAAACAGATGCTGAAATGACATGAAGCATGAGAATATATTTATGCACTTTGTATTCCTTTAATTTTATATCATATTATAAAATACAAATTAAACAATAATTATGGAATTAGCATAATTTAAAATATAATTTAGTTGAGATTAATATTTATTTAATATAACAAATTTGAAATTTATTTTTATTAAGTATCAGGATTATTTTTTTTTATTAAATAACTACGATTTTCATATTTTAGATAGATGACAAAAAAATACTTTTACATTTTGACTTTGATAGTTTTCCTATTTTCTTTTACTTATGCTGATAATAAGAAAGAGAAGAATGGAAAGTATACAAAATATGTTAATCCATTCATTGGAACTGGAGGGCATGGACACACTTATCCCGGGATTAGTCTGCCATTTGGAATGGTTCAGCTTAGTCCTGATACCAGGTTAACCGGGTGGGATGCTGCATCCGGGTATAATTATTCAGATTCGATAATTTATGGATTTTCACATACACATCTTAGTGGAACCGGATTATCCGATTATTGTGATATTTTGCTAATGCCTACAACCGGGAAATTGGATTTTGACAATAAAAAATATTCCTCTAAATTCAGGAAAAACAATGAATTTACCGAACCGGGATATTACAGTGTTTTTCTTGACAAATACAACATTAAGGTTGAATTGACGGCTTCACTCAGAACCGGTTTTCATAAATACTCTTTCCCGAAAAATACAACAGCAAATATTTTACTTGATTTGGTTCACAGGGATACAGTAATCGATTCTCGACTCGAAATTATTAATGATTGTACCATAGCTGGATACAGACGTTCAAGAGGTTGGGCAAAAGACCAAAAGGTATATTATTTTATAGTTTTTTCAAAACCGTTTAATAAACATACAGTAGTTGTAAATGATAAAAGGAATGATAATCTTAAATCGGCACAAGGCAAAAATATAAAGTCATATTTTTCTTTTGACACACAAAAGGATAGTATTATTTATGTTAAAGTCGGAATTTCCGGAGTGGATATAAATGGGGCAATGAAGAATCTTCAGTGTGAATCACATAATTTTACATTTGATGAAATCAAACAAAAAGCAAATGATGTGTGGGAGAAAGAACTTAATAAGATAAAAGTAGAAGGAGGAACAAGAGACCAAAAAGTAATTTTTTATACTGCACTTTATCACTCATTGCTCACTCCAAATATTTATTCGGATTTTGATGGGAGGTATAGAGGCAGAGATAATAAAATCCATTTTGCTGATCATTTCGATTATTATACTGTTTTTTCTTTATGGGATACGTATCGTGCCGAGCATCCATTACTAACATTAATTGAAAGAAAAAGAACAAATGATTTTATCAAAACCTTGTTGAAACAGTATGAAGATGGAGGTATTCTTCCCGTTTGGGAATTATCATCAAATGAATCCAACACAATGATTGGTTATCATTCTGTTCCTGTGATTGTTGATGCATATATGAAAGGAATCAGAGATTACGATAGCGAACTCGCTTTTAAAGCAATGCTCCATAGTGCTGATATTTATAATAAAGGAAAAATTTCTTACATTAATAATCACTATATCAAATGTAATGAAGAAGATGAATCTGTTTCAAAAACTCTCGAATATGCTTATGATGACTGGTGCATTGCTCAAATGGCAAAATCACTTAATGATAAAAAAGAATATAGAAGATTTATTCAAAGAGCACAGTCTTATAAATATTTGTTCGATTTTAAAACAGGATTTCTGCGTCCCAGGTATGAATGCAGATGGTATGTCCCTTTTGACCCTTTTGAAGTAAATAGAAATTATACCGAAGCAAATTGCTGGCAATATAATTTTTGTGTACCCCAAGATATCAGCACATATATCTCGATGTTGGGTGGTTCTGAAAAATTTGAAAGTAAATTAGATGAACTATTTACTACAAAGTCCAAAATGACAGGAAATAAATTGGATGATATTTCGGGATTAATAGGGCAGTACGCTCATGGAAATGAGCCGAGCCATCATGTTGCATATTTGTATAATTATATAGGTAAACCCTGGAAGACACAATATTATATTAGAAAAATATTAGATGATTTTTATTCTGATAAACCTGATGGATTATCAGGAAATGAAGACTGTGGGCAGATGTCAGCATGGTATATATTCAGTGCGATGGGTTTTTATCCTGTCAGTCCCGGGAGTAATGAATATGTGATTGGTACACCGATTTTTCCACAGGTAACTTTAAAATTAGAAAACGGGAAAAATTTTATCATTTCAGTAAAAAATGTATCATCAAATAATTATTATATTCAGTCCACAAAACTTAATAATGAAAATTATACAAAATGTTATATCACACATGAACTTATTATGAATGGCGGTATACTTGAATTTACAATGGGACCTAAACCAAATAAAAAATGGGGGAGTGGGGTAAATGAAATACCCCATTCCCAAATTATTGATTATGTATTGTCTCCCAAAAATGAAATATTCGATGGCAATGAAATCATAAAACCTTTGTATACTTTTTTAAAGATATTAAAAAATTATCTAATATATATATTAATACTATTGGTAATATTATCATATTTTGCATACAAAATATTTAAATAATAACTTGGTAATTAGAATTAATTTGTTCCTGCTTCCTACTAAAAACAAGTTATAATAAATATTAAACATTTGATTCTAAGAATTTCACCAATGAATCATTTATTAATGAATTCCAGCCTTCTTCGAAATTCTTTCTTCCTAATTCAGGATATTTATCCGGCTGGAAGGATTCCAAACCACTGTGTGCAAGTGTTAAAATTGTTTTATTGCCTTCGGATTGCAATTCAAAAGTAACTAATGAATTTCCCGGATATCCCGGATAACTCCACTCATAACTGATTTTCTCTTTAGGTCTAACTTCTGTTACTTTCCACAAATGAGGAAAATCCATTCCCTCATGTGTCATTGAAAATTCTGTTTGGAATCCGACGACCGGCTGAAAATTTTCAATCTCAGGCATATACCATTGCTTCATTTTTTCAATATTTGTAATCGCGTCCCAAACATTGTCTATTGAAGCATTATACTTCCTTTTTATTATTATTGCATTATCTTTCATAACTACTCCTTTGTATATAATTATAATTGTTTATAAATTTTCCAAATATTTTTCTAATTTATCTATATTTTGTTTTAATCCTTCTAAGGCATTGTGTTCATCAACAACTTTCTTCAATTGCTCAGCAGATTTAAAAACTGAATTCCAATTAAGTCTGGTTTTATTTCCTAATTCTTCGAATTTTACAGTTACATGAAAAAATGTATCTTCTTCCTTGTCTCCATGGTTATAAACTAAGAGTTCCGGCTTCTTGACTTCGATATACGATATTATATTCGGATAATCAATACCATCAGGACCATGCATAATAAATTCCCATTTACCGCCTTGTTTTACTTCCATTTTATCTATAGTATTTGTAAAACCGGAAGGTCCCCACCAATTGGCAATGTGTTCAGGTTCTGTCCAGACTTTCCAAACAAGTTCCCTTGGTGCATTCAAAATACGTTTTGCTGATACTTCGATATCATTTATAATTTCTATTTCCTCAAATTTTGTTTTCATTATGTTTCCTTAAAAAGTTTTATTTAAACTCAATTTTCTATCTTCTATATAATTTATTCTATTTTCTAATTACTAATTCTTCCAGCCGTTCCATAGTTTCATTAGCTCCCTCTTCCATCCCTGATTGTAACATTCCATCACGATCTTCAATTGTTTGAAATACTGCTAAATCAGTGTATAGTGTTTTACCATTTGAATTTTCAAGTTTTATTGTAGCGAGTAATACATGACCGGACATCCCTTCAAATTCGAAAGTATACACGAGGCGTTCAGGAGCTGAAATCTGATGATAAAATCCATGGAATGCAAATTCATTTCCCTGTTTATCATATTGCAAATATCGCCACATTCCACCTGGTTTCACTTCCATTTTTTCGACTTTTGTCGTCAGGTATCTCGGACCCCACCAATTTGGTATATTTATCGGGTCGGTAATAACTTTAAAGATTTGTTCTCTAGGTGCATCGAATAATCTGGTAATTATTATTTCTTGCTTCCCTGGTTCTGCTATAATATTGGTTTTATTCATGAATTATCTTCCTTATATAATTATAATAATTTATTTCAAAATATCAGCAAGTTTATCGAACATTTCATTCCAACCTGAAGTAGTTTGTTCGCTTAATTCACCTTCGGGAATTCCTGTATGATTCAAGGTCAATCTTGTTTTACCATTGATATCTTCAAATGTAACTGTTACTATTAATTCAGAGGACCAATCCCCGGGCATCCCATATTGAGAGGCAGGTATTTCATTACCATTTTCATCTGCAAAATTATCCGTATATACAAGCCTTTTTAATGGTATTATTTCCCTGAATTCACCTGTTATCCAAAAATTCGTTCCTTCGGGCGAACGCATACAGCTTAAATATCTGCCTCCAACTTTCAAATCAATTTTACAGAATGGACATGTGAAGTTTTTCGGTCCTAACCATTTTTTGAAATGTTCAGGTTCTGTCCAGGCTTTCCAAACAAGCTCTCTCGGTGCGTCGAAGATTCTTATTATTGTTAATTCTTTATTTTTTTCCATTTTTTTATTCCTTTCTAATTATTTATTTAAATATTTATATTAATACTATATTAAATTTTTAACAGGTATTCATCAAGCTGGTCAAACATTCCCTTGTTCCCCTGCTTCATTGATTCGAATCCTTCAACAAATGTATTAATTTCTTCATCAGTTGCATTAACAGGAATTCCTTTTATTGTAATTGTTGTTTTACCTTCGTATTCTGTAAAAATAATTGTGTTTAGAACTTCAAGAGGCCAGGTATTACTTAATGGATGCCTGGTAATATTTCCATTCTCATCTGCAAAGGATACTACCTATACCAGTTTTTCATGTTTAACTATTTTATTATAAATAAACTTTCTCCTCATTTTTAAACCGTTAGGAGCTTGAATAAGATAGTGAAAAACTCCTCCCGGTTTGAGGTCTAATTTAATTGTTAACATTTTGAAACCCTTAGGACCCCACCAATTGTTAAGGTGTTCTGACTCTGTCCAGACCTTCCACAAGAGTTCACGAGGCACATTGAAAGTTCGTGAGATTGTGAACTCGTTTCCTGATTGTACTTCTATTGTTTTATTTATTTCTGTCATTATTATTCTCCTTTTTTTGTAAAACATTCAAATATTCTTCCAAAGCATCTAATTTTTCTTCCCATATTAACCTATATCTTTCCACCCATACAGATACATCATTGAGTTTATCAATTTTTACTCTGCAATACCGCTGCCGGCCCTTTTTCTCAATTTCAATTAATCCGCTTTCAGTAAGTATTTTTATATGCTTCGATACAGCAGGTCTGCTTATATTAAAATTCTTACTTATTTCATTCAAGGTCATTTCCCTTGTGACTAATAAATCAAGTATCGCCCTTCTGTTCGGGTCGGCTATTGCCTGAAAAACATCACGTCGCATTTATATTTTCAAATATGTAACCATTCGGTTACAAATATAATATATGAAATTAATGATTCCAAATATTTTTTTTAGTTTAGATTAATATAAAGATTATCTACTTATTTGATATGAGTTTAAACGAAGTATAATTATTACCTTATTTCATTTATCAAGATTAAAATAGTAATAATTTGATTTTAATAAATATTTTTTTATATAGAAATTATCCAATGAAAATTTTTACCATGTACAAATCAATTTGCTTATTATTTTTTGTTTATCATGAATGACTTCAACCAAAGTTATTCTTTTATTCAAATCAATCTCAATTGCTTGTTCCGGTAAAACAGAATATTTAGATTCATCATATAGTTGACCTAGAAGATCATAAAGTCTAACTGTAATACCGCCACCGCCATGACCTGTGATTCTCGCTTTATTTTCTCGAATCAGACTGATTTCAAGTTTTATTATATTTCCATTTTTAATTGAATTAACAAAAGGAACATTTAATGATACTGTATCTGCATTGTTCAATGGATTGATGTCATTCTCGCTCGGAATTGCTAAAATCCTGCGTTTGTGTTCACCGATTACTTTTGACTTGCCGTAAGCTGAATACTCAACAGTCTCACCACTACCGAGTGAGGGAATTGTTGCAACGAATGTGCTGTCAGATATAATTGCAGTTCCTTTCGATATTGTTACATTCTTCAGTTCAAATGAAGAAACTGTATCACGAACTGAAACTGTAGTTACGATATCTGTCCCATTGTTTTTGATTAAAGCAACAAGTGTAATGTTCCCATTATTATCAACAAATGTTCGGCTTGTATCAATTTTTATTTCAACATCAACATATACGTCAGGATTGCCAATGATTGAAAAGCAGGATGTGCCTTCGACACCGGATGCAGTTAATGTAACGAATGGGTAATCAGTTGAGAAAGTTGCAATTTTTTCATTTGACCATGAAGTGTCAATTTTAGCAAAACCATCATCATCTGTTTTAATAGTAAACCAGTCTAGATATATACTTCCTTGTGTCTTAAACTGAATATCATCTGCCAGTTTCTTTGCAAGATATGCATCTATCCTGTACGTTGTGTTTGCAAAACCCCTGAATCTTCCTTTAATACGAATTAAATCACCAACTGCATCAGCCAATTCCATAACCGGTGTGTTTTGCAATCCATTACTACCTAAATCGGCATCAAGAGTATCATCTGAAAATCCAAAAGCAAAATATAATTCTACATCATCAAGACTTATTCCCCCCTTTTTATTTTCAATCATTGAGTTTCCGAAAATAT
The DNA here is from genome assembly GCA_016219595.1 of Ignavibacteriota bacterium. Lineage (GTDB taxonomy): Bacteria > Bacteroidota > Ignavibacteria > Kapaibacteriales > UBA2268 > XYC2-FULL-35-21. The sequence continues at coordinate 25,737 of JACRLY010000003.1, forward strand.
AAACTTCTTTGGCTTTCTTTTGAACTGAAACTCCATATCCATCGCAAAACATGATATTGTTCGAATCAGAAGGTATTAACTGACTTCCTATAAGTACATCAATTGCATCTTCAACATAAATACCGTCACCCTTTATATTATTAGCATCAAGAGTGTCTTTCTCAGGACCAATTTGATTTTGTCTGATTGTGATAAATTCACTTAATAAACCTTTAATACTAATTCCATTTTCTTTAATTCCACTTATAAAATTTCCGTAAATATATATGCTGTCAGCATCGATTGTAAGAACACCGGAACCGTTACAATTAATAATTGTATTTGATTCTTTTTCTGATAATTTACCTCCTATAAATACACTTTTGGCATCTTTTACAAAAATTCCGTCTCCACTAATTATTTGTTCAGATTGCTTATTATTTTTGGGACCAATTTGATTATTGATAATTACTATATAACGAGTTGAATCATTCTCAATACTTATACCGTTTTCTTTGGTACCTTCAATAGTATTTTCATAAATATAAATACTATCTGCATTAAAAATTGACACTCCTGAACCGCCGAAAGGTCCTTTAATCAAATTTTTTGCAATTTCAATATTAAAAGGTTTCTGATAAAAGTGAGGTTGTGTTGTATCTAAGAATATTACCACATTTCGTTCAATTCTAATACCATGCTCTCCGTTTGATGCAATAATATTGTTTTCAATAAAAACTTCATTTAAACTATAAGTCAATTTTATTCCTGAACCTTCGTTTTGAAATGTTTTAGAAGTATCGCTATTTGTTCCAATGAAATTATTACTAATAAATATATTTTTTTCATTAGCACCAATGATATTTATTCCATTTTTCTTGTTTCCTGCTACAACATTAAAATAAACTCCTACAGTATCCCCGATAACAATGTTTGAACACCATACTAAAATACCAGAATAACCATTTGGCAAGGCATTTTTCTGTTCTGCATCCAAACCAACTATATTTGACTGTATAATAGAGAAAGGAGATGAAACTGAAATTCCATCATATTTATTTCCTGATACAATATTATTTCTGACAATATTTTCAGAGCCATTTAATCTGATACCTGTGCCATTACCAACAGCCCTGGTTCCAAATCTGTCTGTTCCAATCTTATTACTGTCAATTGTTATTAATTTACATAAAGCATCTGCTATAAAAATTCCTTCGCCTGAATTACCTGAAATCGTATTGTTCGAGATAACATCACTCATTGAACCTTTAATCTCAATTCCTATATTGTTTGGAATTGCATTGCCACCCTGGTTATTAATACCAATAGAATTATTTTCAATTTGCGTATCAAGGTAACTTGCAAGCCAAATGGATTTTCCTTCTCCATCTTTTCCTGGTATTGTTCCATCTATCATTACTCCTTCTTCATCATTACCGCTTATCAAATTATATTTGATAATATTTCTTTTTGACATGCTGATATTGATTCCCTTCCTGTTCGGTTTTGCATTTCCTTGTTCATCAATACCGATAGCACAATATTGTATAATATTATCGTTATTGCCACCTTCGACTGAATCAGCCCAGGTGCCGACAAGTGAAATTCCTTGTCCTGAACTTCCTGATGCACCATAAAAATAATTGGAATAATATCCGGATAATTTACCTCCAATTGTATTCCGGTGTGCATGATTCATATTAAGATTTATTCCGTTATTCCTACTGACAATCATTTCAATCAAACCATCACTTCCCTGCCAAACTAAACCGGTATTACTAAATCCTTGAATTAGTACATTTCTGACTACTGAGTTGTTTGAAGTAATCCATAATCCAAATTTTGCCAACGATCCTGATGCAGGTTCTAATATTAATCCTTTTCCGTCAAAATTGATGGGTACATTTATAACAGGTAAATCTGAAGTGAGTTGAATTGTGCTGTTATCAGGAAAAATTTTTATCGAAGTTCCTGTACCATCATGATTCGCATTTTGAATTGCTGAGCGAAGTGTATGTGGTTCAAATATACCATCCGTTAAATCATCATCAGGCAAATCAGAAAGGTCGCTGACAATATATTCCGCATTTAAATTAATTTGCAAAATGAAAAATGCGAAAGTGATAGCCAATAAATTGAAACTTCTCATTTTATTACTCCCAAAAATAAATTCATAAAATGGGCTAAGTTTACATTCAAATAATAATGTAGTATAATTATTAATAATATACTTACTTAGTTATTTAAAATTTTTATTATTGATATATTAGTTTACCCCAACAAATATATTAATTACAATATAAATAAAATTTAATGTATATTAAAATAAAATATTTAGAATTGATTATGTTGTAATTATAATTAAAAATTTGAATTATATTAATTAGACGATTTGAATGAGAATATAAATTAGAAATGGGGGAGAATATCCTCCCCCTATTTTATTTAAAAGAGTAAGCAAACTTTATTGTATATTTTTATTAAATATTTTACATCTTAGCAGGTTGTAAAATACTCACCCGATTTCCTTCAGTGTCATTGAAAGAAACATATTT